>NZ_CP026003.1:3601530-3976349 GCF_003086795.1 Stenotrophomonas sp. SAU14A_NAIMI4_5
CGTATAACCCTTGGTCGTATTGGGAAATTTGGCTTTAGTGCGGTACTTGCCGTCGGACAGTGGCAGGGCAACATCAAAGGTCGCCTTGGCCATGTCATTGCCGATTACTTGCATGATCTTGCTCCAGCTTGAACTTACGATCGTGATCGGAAGCCGCCAGACTTGCCCTTGTGAGTGCAGGCTCTCACCCGAAGGTGGGCCTAAGATACCGTTCAAGTTCCAAGGCGGTGTCAGGCCGCCGACGCGCTGAATCTACTTTGCAAGCTCGAAGGCTTAAGAGCCGAGGCAGCGTCATCGGAGCCTCCCGGGGTCACCGGGGGAATTGTGCCTGATCAGGGCGCCATTCCAAGACACAAGAGCCGAGCCCACGCTCGGCTGCTACCAGATGGCACCGCCACGGTAGCGCCGGGCCATGCCCGGCGAGCGCAGCGGCGTTACATCCCCCAACGCATCACATGGCGTAACGCGGGTCCAACGGCTTGTCCATCAACCGCGACAACCACGGCATCGGCTCGCGCTGGGGGTACTCCTTCATCATGCGCTCGTGCAGCACCTGCATGTCGCTGAGCATCCAGCCGTGGAAGACCACATCCTGGAACGGGTCGGACCACGAGTTCTGCAACCGGTCCAGTTCTCCTTCCAGTGGCGGCAGCGCCCCGCCGGGCAGATTCAACATCGGCCGCAGCGCTTCATCCAGGGCAGCCGTGCGCTGCCCTGCCCTTTGCAGCTGCGCGACGCTCTCTTTCACATGCCAGCAGATGAAAGGCGCACATACACCCGTCGCCCGGATGTAGTCGGAGATATCCGCCAGCATGTCGGCCTGCAGCTGCTTGGACTCCTCACCCAGGTAGAGCTCACGCGCCCGCATCGCGCGCAACGTCGCCGCACGTACCTCGTCGGCCGTGGTGTAATCCTGCCCGGGCTTGCCGCCGCCGTGGAGTGCGACGGCCACGCGATGCATCGACTGCTCACGGATCAACCGCACCTGCACCCTGGCCGCCTCCGGATGCACACGCGGTACCGGCGGGTTGCTGATCTTCCAGATGATCCAGCAGGAATACACCAGGCCCAGCACCAGCAGCGCGTAGACAAGCGTCCATCCATTGATGCTGCGCACTACATAGTTGTACCGCGCGCGCCACACATAGAAGCGCCGGTAGGTCATGAAACGGCTGAACCGTTTGTACATCGCCATCTCCCTTTGAAGTGCCCCGGCGCAACGGGCATCCTTCTGCGCGCCACGCCGGGGCTGCACGGCTTACCAGCCGATGCCCACACCCACGCCCATGCTGCGTTCACCACTGTTGGTGAAGGCACCATTGAGGCTGAAGGTGGCCGAGCCCTTGTCGTTCAACACGCGCTGGTAGCCCACGGCCATGGCCGATTCGCCATCGCTGTAACCCACGCCCGCCCCCAGGCGGTTGTAGGTGTTCAGGCCGGCGGTGTTCATGGCCATCGCACTCTGCGCACTGCTCATCGCCGCCATGCGGTTGAAGCGCTTGTCCATCTTGTCCAGGCGCGCATCCACCTCGCGGGAGATGCCATCGCTGTACTCGTTGGCACGGGCCAGCATCTTCTCCAGCTCGGCGGTATCCACCTGCGGCTTGGGCGATTCCGGCTTGGGCGCGTCGGCCTGCGGCTGCGGTGAGGACTTCGGTGCGTTGCCGGCATCGGCTACGACCTTGTTGTCACCGCTGGACGGCGGCGGTGCAGCCGGCTCGTCGGCGGCCGGCGTGGCTGCCGTGGTGGACGATGCGGCGCTGTCCACAGCCGCCAAGGTGAGGGCGCGCGACTGCAGGGCCTGCGGCTGGCCGTCGATACGCTGCTCCAGCCCGTCCATGCGGCCGTTGAGCTGCTGCTGCATGGAATGCAGCTGGCCGCCGTTGACCGCATCGCGGCTGCCCGCGGCGATGGCACCGTTGGCGACGTTGGACAGCACCATGCCGTTGGCACCGGCGAAGGTGAGCTGGTTCAGGCCGTCGTTGCGGACGCTGGGGCTGTCCTGGAAGACCGAGCGCAGCTGGGATTCCACGCGGTCGGTGCGGGTGGTGTTGGTGACGACGGCGGAGTCCAGCGTGGACAGGGCTTCGTTGAGGGTGGACTGATGGCTGCCCTGCACATTGAAGTTGGGATTGATGATGTTGCCGTTGGCGTCGACATCACCGCCGAGGGTGGCGAGGGCACCGCGGAGCTGGCCGACGGTGGCTACATCGGTAGCGTTGCGGCCGCTGGCTACGTTTACGATGCGGCGTTGGAGCCAATCGGCGCCAACCGATACGGTATTTCTGTCTGTTGCGACGGAGAACGTGCCAAGTGCGACCGCATTCGATGCTGACGATTGAACCTGGCTACTCGCACCTATCGCAAGACCTCCGCTCGCCCCCACATACGAGCGAACGCCAACAGCAAAGCCATCCTCGGCTCTTGCGTGGACGTATGACCCACGACCCAATGCAACAGAATTTCTTCCATCCGCTGCCGAGTACGCGCCGATGGCAGTCCCGCCCTCACTACCAACAGACGCCGTCGCTCCGGCACCAATCGCAACACCGTAGCCCCCTGCGATTGTGGCCACTTCTCCATCGCCAGCGTCTCCTAGTGCAATATGGCGAGTACGATCCTGGATCTTCTCCATTGCTCTATGTGTGGCAAATAGCTGCCGACCGCTGACCACATCTCGGCTCTCCGCAGAGACCACCCCATCAGCAACACCCGTCAAACGAGCGCCGCCGAAGTCGATCACGTTACCCTGCTCCGCTGCCATCAGCCCACGCGACAGCAGGCCATCACGCTCACCGCGCAGATCATTCAGATCATTGCGGTTGCGGGCGATCTCCTGCTTCGCCTCAAACAGCTGGCTACCATTCACAGCATCACGACTGCCGGCGGCAATCCGACCGTCGGCCAGGTTGGTCAGCACCGAGCCGTTGGCGCCGGCCAGCACCAGCTGATTCAGGCCATCGGCGCGAACGGACGGGCCATCCTGGAATGCGGAGCGCAGCTTGCCTTCCAGGCTATCTACGCGGCTGTCCGCAGTGACCACAGCGCTGTCCAGTGCGGCCAGGGCGTCACCGACGTTGTTTTGAGTGCCGCCTTGGACGTTGTAGGTTGGAGCGATGATGTCGCCGTTAGAATTCATGCCCGCGCCACCGCCGAGGACCGACAAGGAGTCTGCGAGCTGTCCGATCGTACTTGCATCATGCTCACCATGGCCTCGTTCAACGTTTGTAACTCGGCGCTTCAGTCCCGCATTGCCAACTGAAACCACGTACTGTTCGCTGGCCACAGAACCCGAACCCAAGGCGACGGAATACTCAGCTCCTGCATCTACCTTTGCCGATCCTCCGATAGCCGAGCCATTGCTGCTGTAGACGCTGGCGCCACCGCCCAATGCGAACCCGTTCTCAGAACTCTGCTCCACGAATGCAGAGCTGCCAATCGCGACGCTACCTGTACCAAGTGCTCTTGCGAATGATCCAACAGCTGTTGCTGCGACTGCCGAGGAGGAGCCGGCCTCCGCGGAGTCGCCGATTGCTACTGAGAAATTGCCAGCCGAAGCATCTTCACTGAACTCGTTGGTCGCGATCTTCAAAAATCGTCCTACCAACTCCATAGCCTCAACACGCCGATTGGTATCAAAGAGCTGCCCACCAGTCACCGCATCAGTACTCGTCGCCGAGCTGATATCACCCGCTGCCACGCCACGCAGCTTCCCGCCAGCGATATCCACGCTTCCATCGGCAGCAAACTTCACCACGCCGTCCAAATCCGGATCGAAGTCCTCAAACTCCGAGCGCAACGCATCCAGATCGCGTCGATTGTCAGCAATGCGGCCAGACTGCGCCGCCAGATCGGTGCCGTGACCTGCCAGCACAGCCTCGTTCGCCTGCACCTTCTCATTGGTGGCGAACAACTGCTTACCAGTTACTGCATCGGTGCTGCTATCGGTCAGACGTGCATCGTCAACGTTCACGACGCGGCGCTTGAGGCCGGTCACAGCGTTACCCACCGATACCTCGTTGGTACCACCGGTCTCCGAGCGCTCACCCAGTGCAACGGAGTTCTCGTGCTTTGCTTTTGCATTGCCACCCAGTGCCACGGCGGCCCGGGCGGAGGCAGACGATGCGCTACCCACGGAAACGGCATTGTCACCGGCCGCAATCGCGCTATGACCCATGGCAAACGCCGCAGTGCCATTGGCCTTGGCGGCCTGCCCCATGGCCATGGCCAGATTGCCACTGGCGGTGGCGCGCTTGTCGTAGTCGATGGCCCCTGCCGTGGCCACGGCATTGCCCGTGGCATCGGCCTTGGCCTTGGCCTGATCGGCTGTTGCCTGCGCCGCAGTCGCCCCTGCGTGTGCGGCGTCTGCACGCGACTGAGCCGTTGCCAGACGATCATGGGTGGCCTGCAGCTGCTTGCCGGTCACGGCTTCGGTACTGGTCGCGCTGATTGCACCGTCGGCGAGGCCGGTCAGGCTACGACCAGCGCCAGACTTGTTGCGTACGTCCAGCACGCCTCCCGTGTTCTCGCCACCCAAGCGCATGCTGCCGCTGGCTGACTCCTGCTTTACCAGACCGCCAAGCACGTCGGCCTTGCCTTCTGCACGGTTCGCGACGGTCTGCGCATCAACGGCAGTCTTGATCACCGCATTGATGCGCGCCTCGGTGGCGTACAGCTGCTTGCCCGAAATGGCCTCGTCGCTGTCCGTTGCAATACGACCTGCGGCCACGCCATCAACAACGCGGCCAGTACCCGCCTTGTTGCGCACGTCCAATGCGCCACCCGTGTTCTCGCCGCCAAGGCGCAGACTCCCATTGGGCGTGACCTGGCTGACCAGACCACCCAACGCATCGGCCTTGCCCGACGCCGCATCGGCTGCGGCCTGCGCAGTGGCGACGTTGTTGTTGGTTGCAAACAACTGCTGACCGGTCACGGCTTCAGTACTGGCGGTGCTCAGATCGGCATTATGCAGGCCGGTGATGACGCGCCTGCCGCCGGTCTGGTTGCGAACCGAAAGCAGGCTCCCGGCATTCTCGGCCCCAATCTGCACGCCGCCGGTCGGCCCACCACTGATCAGTCGGCCCAGCCAGTCTGCCTTGCTCAGCCCGAGATCGGCAGTCGCCTTCGCCTGGTTTGCAGTAGCCTGGACAGTACCCAGCGTAGTGTTGGTGGCAAAAAGCTGATTACCGGTTACGGCCTCGCTGCTGCCTGCACTGAGCGCCCCGTCTTGCACATTGACGATCCTGCGCTTGAGATTGATGCTCGCATTGCCCACGGAGACTTGGTCATTTGCGGTGGTCACCGATTGGCGTCCCAGCGCGACGGAGCGATAGTGGCTGGCCTCGGCTCGGTCGCCGAGTGCGACGGCGCTTTCAGCAGTCGCCTTGGAAAGATTGCCCAGCGCGGTTGAATAGGTGCCAGACGCAACGGTCTCGCGACCGATGGCAGTTGCCTGCCCGGTTGTCGCCTGGGCGTTGTAACCCATCGCGGTAGAGAGCTGTCCGGTGGCCTTCGCCTGTGCGCCCACCGCTACGGCCTGCTTACCGACGGCCTGCGCTCCGTTGCCTGCGGCAGTGGAAGACTCCCCGCTGCGCGTGCCGCCGCCCAAGGACACTGCGCCATGGGCGTCTGCCAGCTTATTACCCGCGGCATCCACGCCAGCCCGGGCGTCATTGCCCAGCGCTACACTGCGGTTGTTGTAGGCCTTACTGGCGTTGCCCACGGCAGTGCCCGAATTTGCGCCAGCGCCCTCTGCTGCGGCGGCCCTGCCAAGCGCTGGCGCCTCCGCTTCGAGGCGTGCGACAGCGGCAGCCAGCTGATTGTTGGTTGCGAACAATTGCTGGCCAGTAACGGCATCGCTGCTGGACGCGCTCAACGTGGCATTCTGCACGCCGTTGACGTAGCGTTTGCCGCCATTCTTGTTGCTGACGGTGAGGACGTTGCCGGTGTTATCCGCACCGATATACATGGTGCCACCGACACTGGCCTGCTTTACCAGACCGCCCACACGCTGACTCTCTTGGAACAGCTGCCGGCCTGTTACAGCCTCGCTACTACTTGCGTTGATCGCGCCATCATCCAGATTGACAATCTTGCGTTTGAACGCAGCGCTGCCTACGGAAACCTGTTTCTCGCCGGTGGTCACCGACTTCTCTCCCAAGGCCACCGAGTTTTTGTGGGTTGCCCGCGCGTTCCCTCCCAGAGCAACGCCAAACTCAGCGGAGACATAGGACCCACTACCCATTGCAACGGCGTTGTTTGAGTCAGCAATAGCATCGTGCCCCAGCGATACCGCGCCCTCACCCGCAGCGCGAGCGATCTGCCCAATAGCCAGTGAACCGAATCCACTTGCAATTGCGCGATCCGCCTCTCGAATTTCGGTACCCGCATCCATCAACAGCGTCGGTACCCGCGTGCTGTCGATTACCCTCTGCAGCTGGCGGCCGTTGACCACTTCAAAGCTGTTGCTGTTGAGAGCCCCATCGTCCACGTTCACAATCTTTCGCTTCCGGCTGCTACTCCCCACAGAAACGGAATAGTCCTCACTTGCAACCGAGTCATAGCCCAGTGCTATCGAACCCATACCACTTGCATTCGCTTTGTGGCCAAGCGCGAGTGCGAAGCCACCTGTTGCGTTTGACCCTGCGCCAATGGCGGTACTGCTCTGCCCGATCGCAACGGCCAAGTGCCCGAATGCGGATGATGCGTAACCGCTGGAGCGTGCCCCCGGGCCAACGGCTGCGTTGTAGCTTCCTGCGGCATTAGCGCCCACCCCCAACTGAAGCGAATCCTGCCCTGCGAACGCGGCGGCGTAGAGCTGCGCATCTCTGTTTGACTGCGCAATCAGCCGGAGTGCGTGCGGCAACGAGCCGTCAGACAGCGAAGCGTCCAGCTCCTCCTCTGCGCCAACTTCACTTTCCAGCTCCTGCGCCATCAGCGCACCCGGCATCAGCAGAAGGCAGAACGACATGCTCTTGAGGACCGTGGATGCGGCCTTTCCGCGCGGCGCGGCCAATTCACTCGCCACGACCCAGCACTGCCGGGCGGTGGACCATAGGCGACGATAGATCTTGTTCATGGTTTTTCTCCTTAACAACAGGGACAGAGAGGAACCCGCCCGCGCCCTGCGCGTGGCGGGGTGTGGGGATTCAGGGCGTGAGGGTCTGTACGTGCTCGCGGTAGCCATCGCGGGTCAGCCGGTAGCGCAGTTGCACGGTGTGCCCGGGTTCGACAGCGAAGGGCAGCTCCAGCGCGCTGCCCGGGTATAGGCTCTTTGAGACGTCATAGGCCGTGCAGCGGCTGCCCACGCAGTCGGCAATGCTGGTGATGCCAAGGCGCAGCGTGCCGTCGTTGCGCAGGCGGTTGCCCTGCACGCGCGGCAGTACCGTGCCGTCATGCGGCAGCACATTCACCAGCGCGCCCCAGACCAGGTTCACGCCAACTTTTGCCTCGGCCTGTTCCTTCGTTTCGGCCGACGCTGCCTCCGGGCCAGCGACGCCTTCGAAGTACACGCGGTAGGCGGTTTCGCGTTCGACCGGCTGCAGCGGAATGACACGGATAAGGCGGTTGCCGCCACCGGACAGCGCGAACTTGCCGGGCGTTACCGCGATGGCGGCGTCACCGGGCTCCACCTCGACCTCGGTCTCTTCCGCACCTGCTGGATCGACGATGCGACGCAGCGATGCCTGGATGTACTGCGGCTGGGTGGACTGTGAATAGACGCGGATCTGGGTGCCGCGCTTGGCATCCACCGAGGTGCGCATGGGGTGCACGGTCAGGTTGGCCTGTGCGGGCAGTGCCAGCAGCAGGCAGAACGGGAGCAGACAGAGTGAGAGACGTTTCATGGAACTTCCTGGTGGGGATCAAGGCACGCCGGTGGGCACGCGGAGCTCGACCTTCAGGTCGCCGCGGTAGTAGCCGGGTTGTTTCTCGGCGATGGGAACGCGCGGCATGTTCAGGCGCAGCGGCGTATCCACGCAGAACACGGGCTGGCTCATGCCGGGCAGCACCACCAGCGTCAGCTTTGCGGTGTCGATGCCGGTGAGCTGTTCTTCCACGCCATTGCGCATGGACAATGGCGCGCCGTTGTAGTCGAGCGTGACGCCGTAATCGAGGCGCGCGTTGTCGCCAGTGCCACCACTGTCGCGGTGCCAGGCGGAGAAGCCGCTGGGGCCAGGTGTTCGACCACCGGAATCACGAACGGTCACGCCGAGATATGGCGCCTGCGAGCCGAGGCCGTCGTACAGGCACATATCCACGGTCGTGCCGCCACCCACGGTCTGGGCGATGGGGTCGTAGCGAAGGTTCATGCCGACGTGCGGCGAGATTTCGTCGAAGTGCGGGAAGTAGATGGCTACTGCGTCGCGGTCGGTGATGGTGAAGTCAAAGCTGAAGCTGTAGTTGGCAGTGACTGCTCCACCAAGAGCACTGTGCATAGACAAATTCAGGGTTGCTTGCCAGTGCCCAGCCACTAGTCGTGCCATCTCATCTTCTGGGATGATCAGCGCTGCTCCAGTACCCGTTGACCAGTACCCCGCGCAATCTTCCCCTCTTGCGGTGTTGATCGGCCGCTGGGCGCGCACCCAGTAGTCACCTAGGCAACGTCCCCCACTGATTGCGCGCTCAACCCATGCGCGCGCCCGAAGCTCGGTCATCAAACCCGAACGCATCTCCGTCGCTTGAATGCGAATGCTCGTCGCAAGCGTACTGAGGTCCATCATCCCTTCAGAAGCGCAGGCCCCAGTACTTGGGTCAGTGTTTGAGCGACAAGTGAGATGGAGCTGCCCATAGTCCAGGCTGGCATCGCTACTGAACCCAAGTAACGTCCTAGGCGCCCAAAGCTCCACATCCCCAGGCAACGCCGAGCGATCCCAACTCATCACAATGTCCCGGTGCTCGCTCACCGGATGCGTCTCCGGCGGCCGCTGCGCAAACGCCCGCGGCACCATCAGCACCAGCGCCGTACTCAACATCACCCACATCAATCCACGCAGCGCGCGCTTCATGGCGTACCTCCTGCCGCAGCGGTCCGCTGCGTGCCTGCAATCAGTGCCTGTTCCTGCAGCAGCCGCGTCACCCGCGCCTGCTGGCGGATCTCGGCTGGCAGCTGGGCCACGGCCAGCGGCTCGCAGTGCACTGCGCCCACCAGCATCACCACGCTGCGGCGCTCGCGAACCTGCAGCGGGCAATGCAGAAGGCGGTCGTCCTGCAGCAGGTACAGGGTGCGTTCGCGGCGCGGGAAGTCGGCCACGAAGCCGCCGTTGCTGCCGGTGCCGGGCACGGGGGCGTTGAGGATGCGGGCGCCGCCCAGCGGCACGCCGGCCACGTCGCGGGCGTTGCCGATGAAGGTGTAGGTCACTTCAATCGGCACCGGCATGCGCACCAGGCGTCCGGGCGCGAGGAACAGCGGGCGTGCGCCGCCCACGCCGGTCACACGGATGGCGGCGTCGCTGTTCAGTGCGCTGGCGTCCTGCACTTCGGCGCGGTGCGATTGATAGGCCGGCAGCGGCATCAGCCGGCGTTCGCCCAGCGCCAGACGCTGCTTGCGCTGTCCGCCCACCTGCAGCTCGGCAGCCACGCCGGTCAGTTCCAGATCGTCGGTGCCATCGACCTGCACGGCCAGGCCGGCTTCGGCGCCCAGGCCACCGCCCCAGTAGAAACCACGGCGGCCCAGCGCCAGCCCGGAGCTGTGGGTGGCGCTGTAGGTCACCTCGTTGCCGCCGCGCTGCTGGTAGTGCGCCACGCTGGCGCCGGTGTGGCCGTATTTGTTCTGGGTCTGCCCGCTCAGCGATGCGCTGTAGCGGTCGTTGTTGTTGCCGCGCAGGTCCACGGTGGCCTCGCGGTACTGCGCATCCACTTCCTGGCGCAGGGTCTGGCCGGCGCTGTAGTTCACATCGGGGCGCGCGTGCTGCGGCTGGCGCACATCCACGGCATAGCGGCGCTGCGAGCTGCCGATGTCGCGGCGCTGCAGACGGGTCAGGCTGAGGTTGATGAAGATGCCGCGGTCGCGGCTGTCGCCCACGCTGCGCTGGGTGCCCTGCTGCCACACGCCCACGCGGGTGGATACGCTGAACTCCTGCCAGCGCTGCACGCGGCTGTAACTGGCCTGCCAGGTGCGGGTGAGGTTGGGATCGCGGCTGTAGCGCGGCTCCCACGGCAGCAGCGGGTCGAGCGCGGCCATCGGGTCATCGGGGTCGGTGTTGAGCACGGTGCCGCGGCTCCAGGTCTGTCGGCGGGTGTAGGCGACGTAGGCGTTGCCACCGGCCACTGGCAGCGACATCGAAGCGCTGAGCGAATCGGCGCAGGCCAGGCGGTCGCGGGTATCGGTTTCGAACTGGCAGGCGCGCCCACGCAGGCGCTGCTGGTAGACGTTCCAGGACGCCTTGCGGCGGTACGACAGCTGGTGCTGCTGGCCGCGGCTGCCATCACTGCCACGCATGCCGCTGAAGCTGGCGCGCACGTCCTGGGTGGTGAACAGGTGGCGCAGGTCCACGCGTAGCTCGCCGTAGCTGAAGCCACCGAGATCGGCGGCACCGGCGGTGATGGCGGCATCGCGGCCCATGGGCACGCGCAGGCCGACCATGGCGGCCATCTCGCCATCGAAGCGATCGCTGCGGCGCTCGTTGCGGCGGCCGCCCTGCATGAACCACTGAACGCTGCTGTTGGCCCAGTCGCCGCCCTTGTCAAACGGTGCTTCTTCGCTGCGCACCAGCACGCCGTCTTCGTAGATGCGCAGGGTGATGGTGTAGTTGCCGAACGGGAACCGGCGCGTGTCCAGGTCGTTGATGCCGGCCTGCAGGTAGAAGCTCTGCAGCAGGCGCTCGCCATCGAAGGCGTCCACGCGTGCATCGCGGGCCAGCAGCACGGTCAGCGGCGTGGATTGCACGGCCGCTTCGGTATCCACATAGGCCTGGGTGGTGCCGATGCGCAGGCCGGCGAAGCGGTCCATCGGCAGCATGCTGAAACTGAAGGTGCCGCCCTGCGGGCTGGACAGGTTGCGGCGGTCCATGCGCCCGGCCTGCAGGTAGTGCTGCGGGCCCAGGTCATGGCGGTAATACGCGTTGTCGAACTGGAAATCGTGGCGGCGGCGGCCACCGCGGTACTGCTGGCTGTTGAGGTTCCAGTCCACGGCGATGTGGCCGCGCTCGAACATTCCCAGCGCGCCCGCGCCTTGGGCGGTGATGGCCTGGTAGCCACGGCCGCCGCTGAGGTTGATGGTCTGCTGGTGCAGGAAGGCATTCTCCGCATTGCTGCTGATCTGGTGGAAGCGGTCGGCGGCGGGCTCGGCGGTGATCCATTGCTTGGCAACGAACAGGCGCACGGCGCCCTCGCCTTCGTCGTACAGCGCGCGCACGGTGCTGGGGTCTTCCGGCGGATCGAGGTAGCCGCAACCGGCTTCGGCGCCGCCGAAGCGGCAGGCCAGGTGGCTGTTGCGCGCCATCGGCTGCGAGAGTGCGGGCAGCAGCGCGGCCTGGGCATCGGCCGACAGGTCAAGCGCCTGCAGCACGCGTGCGGGATCTTCCAGCTGCACGTGTTCCAGGGTGACGCGCACCGGCGACAGCCCGGCGCTGCGGCCGAACAGGCGGATGTCGAGCTGTTCGACCTGGCCTTCGACCAGATCCTCGAAACCGACGGGAACGCCGCGTGCCGCGACCAGCGGCGTGGCCAACGACAAGGCGAGCGCGACCGCCAGCCGGGTGACGGCGGGTGCGGGAGCTTTCATGGATGGGGTGCCTGGTGCGGCCGGCCCGGTGGTCGGGCCGGCGCGGGGGTGTTACGGCTGGAACGGCCGGTTACGGCTTCTGGATGAAGGCCAGCGTGACAATGCCCGAGTACTTGCCAGCAGTGGCGATGGCGGTGGTGTTGCCCTGGCCGATGGTCAGGTCCATCGGAATGGAACGGCCCGGCAGCGCGCCATCGAAGATCTTGCTGGCTTCGAAGTCTTTCGCCGTCGTGGACAGCGCTTCACCGTTGAGGCTCACGGCCAGCGGTACGGCGGTGCCGCCGGCACTGCCTTCCGGCATGAGTGACGGGCTGGCGCCGAGGCGCACAGTGATGTCCTTGTCGATGTCGTTGCTGTGGATGCGTACACGCTGGGTCCATGCCAGCAGCAGGCCGGTGGCCGGGTCATGCGACAGCTTGACCGAGTCATCAAGGGCGGTACCGTCGGCCTTCAGCATGGCCAGGGTCGGGTCGACGTCAGCCCAGACGGCAATATCGACTTCGGCGGCGTGTGCGGACAGCGAAGCGGTGGCCAGCGCTGCAGCCAGCGCGACCTTCTTCAGAATGGTTTTCATCGGTTGTCTCTCTCGGACAATGAAGGGAAGAAGCTCCCCTCCCGGAGGAAGGAGGGTGGGAGGGGAGCGTCACCACGCCGGAGGTAGGGAGTGGCGACGGAGAGAATGGTAGGAACCCCTACCCCCCGTTGACCATTCAACGATTCCTAAATATCTGGTTGTTAAGGAGTTTTGGGGATGGCGGTCAAGGTTTGAGAGAGATGCAACTTTTCGCCATTGCTTTTGCAACTAACCTCATTGAACACGTGGAAAGCATCCACGCATGGCGTGGCTCTACTGTGGATTCACGGAGCAAACGCGTAGCAGTAGATCCACGCCATGCGTGGATGGAACGAACGCCGCCGTGCATGGCCCTGCGCTACCCCAAACGCATCAGGCCGCCTTTCGGCGGCCTGATGGTCAGATCATTCAAACGTGTGCTGTCAGAAGAAGATCGCGTACAGGATCAACAGCGGAATCGGCACGCCCAACAGCCAGAGCAGAATCATTTTCATGGCAGGTCTCCTTGCATGGATTGCGGGTTACAGATCGCGGCGGCGGCCGCCCCAGGTGGCGCTGAGGCTGGCGAAGAACGCACCGATCAGCAGGGTGATGAACAGCCACAGTGCGGCATAGGCCGTGGCCTTGCGGGCGTCGTCAGCCGCCTGCTTGGCCGTGTTCTTGGCCTTTTCCAGCGCAGCACGCATGCGCGTCTGCACGTCGGTCACGCGGGCCTGGGCTTCGGCTTGGCTCATGCCGGTTTCGCGAGCGATCAGCTGCGATAGATACTGCGTGTCGGCCGGGTCGAGGCCATCACCCTGCAGGCTGTTGACGATGATGCGGTTCACTTCGGCACGCACCTCACGACGGTCGCCCATCGGGCCATGGCCCGGCATCGGGCGCGGCGGCGGGGCCGTGCGGGCATCACGCGGGCCGGCAGTTGCAGCGACCGGCGGCGGCGGCGGTGCAGCGGGATCCATCGGGGCATTGCTGCCCGGGGCGGCACCCGGTGCAGGCGGGGCCGGCGGCGCAGCGGCGGCGTCCGGGCCCGGGACCGGAGTGGTTGCATTACGGAACAGCGAATCCACCCAATAGTTGAGGTCGCCTTCCGGCGCACCCGCAGCCGCCGCACCGGCACCGGCTGCGGCAACGCCTGCAGTGGACGCTGCAGCACCTGCGGTGGCGCCCGCAACCTTGGCACCGGCACCCAGCACACCGCCAATGGCCGAGGTCAGCAGACCGGCGGTGAGCAGCGTGGCGACGGCCCACGACACGAAGCCGTGCGCGGTATCGCGAAAGTAGGTTTCATCGCCGTGGATCTGCGTCCACTTGGTGCGCAGGCGACCGGCCAGATAACCACCCAGGCCGGAGGCGGCCAGTGCGGTGAAGGTGAGCCAGGCGACGCTGGACCAGCCGAAGGTTTCTTTGCTGACGCCTTCGAACGACCACGGCGAGACCGAGGACAGGCCCAGGCCGACGCCGAGGATCAACAGGACGAGGGAGAGCGCGGCAGCCGCGGCGGCGCCCGCGAATATCGCGCCCCAGGACACGGCGCTTTCGCTGGGCGGCGCGACGATGGGCGCGGTGACGACGGTGGCGACGTCAGGGCCGAGCGGGCCGCGCTCGGGTGGATCGAATCGGGTACTCATGGAATGAAGGCTCCGTAACAATGCTGCGGCTGCAGCTGGCCATGACGAGGCTGCGCGAGCGCTTGTGAAGCTGGTGAGACCTGTAAATCACGCGGTCTTGGCGCGGGTAGATCGACGCCACGCGTGCATCGATGAGCACATCAGTAGATCCACGCCATGCGTGGATGGTTTTGCGCGGACGCGCAAAGGCAGGAGCCGCCGGGCATGGATCGGAGAACACGTCAGTAGATCCACGCCATGCGTGGATGGTTTTTGCGCGGACGCGCATACCAAGGCAGGAGCCGCCGGGCACGGCCCGGCGCTACCGGGTACGGTGCCAAGTGTCGGTAGTTCCCACGCCATGCGTGGATGGTTTTGCGCGTGCGTCGACATCGTGCGGACCAACGGTCCGCACCCACCAGGGCAGGAGCCGCCGGGGCATGGCCCGGCGCTACCGGGGTACGGTGCCGGGTGTCAGTAGATCCACGCCATGCGTGGATGGTTTTGCGCGGACGCGCAAAGGCAGGAGCCGCCGGGCATGGCCCGGCGCTACCAGAGCCCGGCAGGCCCATCCGACGCAAAAAAACGCCCCGCGGATGCGGGGCGCTCTCAACACAACCTATCGCAGGCGATCAGCCCTGGTAGTCGCGCACGTCGGCGCCGGTGTAGACCTGGCGCGGACGGCCGATCTTCATTTCCGGATCGACCTGCTGTTCCAGCCAATGCGACACCCAGCCGGAGGTACGGCCCAGGGCGAACATGACGGTGAACATTTCGGTCGGGATCTGCAGCGCCTTGTAGATGATGCCGCTGTAGAAATCGACGTTCGGGTACAGCTTGCGAGCGACGAAGTACTCGTCCTGCAGCGCGGCCTGTTCCAGCTTCACGGCCACGTCCAGCAGCGGATCCTGCACGCCCAGCTGCTTGAGCACCTTGCCGGTCATCTCACCGATGACCTTGGCGCGCGGGTCGAAGTTCTTGTACACGCGGTGGCCGAAGCCCATCAGGCGGAAGCCGGAGGTCTTGTCCTTGGCCTTGACCACGGCGGACTCGACGTTGTCGGCAGTGCCGATCTCTTCCAGCATCTTCAGCACGGCTTCGTTGGCACCGCCGTGGGCCGGACCCCACAGCGCGGTGACGCCAGCGGCGACCGACGCGTACGGGTTGGCACCGGTCGAACCGACCAGGCGCACGGTCGAGGTCGAGGCGTTCTGCTCGTGGTCGGCGTGCAGGATGAACAGCAGGTCCAGTGCCTTGACCACGTCCGGGTTCAGATCGTACTGGCCATCCGCCGACTCGAAGGTCTGCTTCAGGAAGCGGCTGACGTAATCCAGCGAGGTGTCCGGCTTGTTGGCCGGCAGGCCCTTGCCGTGGCGGTAGATCAGGGCCGACAGGGTCGGCACCTTGGCGATCAGGCGCACGGCGGCCTGGCGGCGCTGTTCGGCGTCGGACAGGTCCAGCGAGGCGTGGTAGATGCCCGACAGCTGCGCGATGGCGGCGGTCAGGATGGCCATCGGGTGGGCATCCTTGGCGAAGCTGCCGATCAGGGTGTTGATCGACTCATCGACGTTGGCTTCGGCGGTCAGCTCATCGGTGAAGGCCTTCAGCTGCTCGGCGCTCGGGCGCTCGCCGTTGATCAGCAGGTAGGCCACTTCGACGTAGCTCGACTTTTCCGACAGCTGTTCGATCGGGTAGCCGCGGTACAGCAGCACGCCCTTGTCGCCATCGATGTAGGTGATGGCGGACTTGCAGCTGGCCGTGGCGGTGAAGCCGGAATCGTAGGTGAAATACCCCGTTTCCTTGGTCAGCTTCGCAATGTCGACGCAGTCGTTGCCAAGGGTGGGTTTGATGACGGGCAGAACGACCGACTTGTCGCCGGCGTTGAGCGTGACCTGATCAAGATCGGACACTGTGTGCGCTCCTTCATGGGAAGGCGCCTGCCCAAGCGCATTGGTCAGGCACGTGAATGACGTCCTCGGCCTGTGCCGGGGATCAGGTCATTATCGCACAGCAGCATTTGTCGGGTGCTAGACGGAAGTCGTAGACGACGGGCAGCAGCAACCCTGCCGGCAAGCGGCCTTGATGGGCAAAGACGCCATCCCCTGAACGGTCTGTTCCGCCATTCCAAACGCCCGTTGGGTGGGCGCCGGACAAAAACAAACGGCCGCGCAAAGCGCGGCCGTCGGTTCGAAGCTGGATCGACGGATCAGCGCGCGTAGCGCTTCTGGAACTTGTCGATACGGCCCGAGGTGTCGATCACCTTGTGCTTGCCCGTGTAGAACGGGTGCGAAGCCGAGGAAATTTCGACCTTGACCAGCGGGTATTCGTTACCGTCGGTCCAGGTGGTGGTTTCCTTGGTCGCCATGGTGGAGCGGGTCAGGATCTTGAAATCGGAAGTGACGTCTTCGAAGACGACGTCGCGGTAGTTCGGATGGATATCGGCCTTCATGGGCTCACACCGTAAATGGGCTGGTGGTCAAGAGCGGCATTATAAACACCGGTTGCCGCGTGGGGCAACCGGTGTTTGCACATCGGGATCAATTGGCGCCCAGCGCCTGCCGGACCAGGGCCTCGAAACGGGCCTGGTCGTAGGCCATCAGCAGGTCGCAGTTGTCCGGCTGGCCGGTCTGGCGGTTCCAGTCGACGATGGTGGCGCCGCGGCTGAACGTTCCGTTCAGTTCCACGTTCAGCGGACGCGATTCCACCTGCAGCTGGCCTTCCGGGTTCAGCGCCCAGGCCATGGCCACCGCATCGGCGGTGTACCAGCGGCCACCCTTGGCGTCTTCGGACAGCGCGCGGGTCTTGCGCGAGATCAGCTCATAGAAGCGTGCGCGGTCGGAATCGGCCTGCAGCCACTGCTCCGCCTGCTCCAGCGGCAGGCCGTGGGCGACAGTAGCCTCCCAGTCGGACACCAGCAGGTGCTTGAACGAGGTGAACACCACATGCGCGGCTTCGGGGTCGAAGGCGATGTTGAATTCGGCGGCCGGGGTGATGTTGCCGTGGCAGGTGACGGCGCCGCCCATCACCACGATGCGCTTGATGCGCTGCGGCAGGGTCGGGTCCAGTTTCAGCGCCAGCGCCAGGTTGGTCAGCGGGCCGAGCATCACCAGCATCAGCTCGCCGGCGTACTGGTGCGACAGGCGCAGGATGGCCAGCGCGGCGTGCTCGGCCTCGGCCTGGCGGCTCGGCGGCGGCAGGTCGACATCGCCATAGCCGTCGCGGCCGTGCACGTGGGCAGCGTCCATCGAGGGGTGGATCAGCGGATCGGGGCTGCCAGCGAACACCGGCACGTCGGTGCGGCCGACGATGTCGCAGAGCTTGAGGGCGTTGCGGACGGTGTAGTCGAGGCCGACATTGCCGGCGGCGATGGTCAGGGCGACCACGTCGTGCCGTTCATCGGCGAAGGCCATCAGCAGGGCCAGGGCGTCGTCCACACCGGGGTCGGTGTCGATCAACAGCGGGATCTTGTGGGTCATCGTTGCCGTCTTCAGATCGGCAACGAAGTGTGGACCGGGTTGATGACCGTTGCAAGACCACCCTGCCCCGAGGGCAGATGCGACGGGGACAGGGTCGGATCCCTTGCCCAGAGGGCAAGGGCTCTGACCCCATCCCCTCCCAAGGACTGACGCAATCAACCCAAAACACGCACCCACCCTCCAATTGCACGTATTTCGAGGTTTCAAACAATCCTCATTGAGACCACAAGGACCGCATGGAAATGATGCGGTGCCATCGACAACGGATGGCACGGGCTTCCAATCCCGTTTGACCAATGATGTTTACGCTTGCCTGCCGGCGTTGCGTGCGTGTTGCTGCGCGGCGTCCGGCAGGCGATCCGTCCGCGCCTCCTATGGCGGGCGGTGCGTGGGGGCTTCGTGCCCGCCGGCTTATCAGCATTGGTCACCGGTATTGGAACCACTCACCGCCCGCCACCCTCGCCTTCGCGACGGTGGCTTCCTGCCTTGTGCACGAGGATTGCCGACATGACTGCTTCCCACTATCCCCTGCTGTTCGCCACCTTGGGCGACGCCGCCGCCAGCATCCCCGATGCTTTGGCACGCACGCTGGAAACCACGCTGTCTGCCACCCAGGCCGCCAACACCGGTGAAGGCCCCAGCCTGCTGGACTGCCTGCGCCGCATCCGCCACGGCGAAGGTGCCGATGGCCAACCGTGGCGGAGCGAGCGGCATTCCCCCGGGCAATGCATGGCGCTCGCCCGCATCGACCGCGCGGCGGCGGGCCTGACGTTGCTGTTGGAAATGCTGCACGCCAGTGAGCGCCTGCGCGTGGATGGTGAAGAGGCGCAGAACGTCGGCGATGACGTGCGCGAGGGCCTGCTGCTGGCCTGCCGTGGGTTGTCCGAATACGTGGGCACGCAGTTGCCTGCGGCGTAGCCCGTTGCCCAGTAGATCCACGCCATGCGTGGATGATCGGTCGCGTCGTGGATGGGGTCAGAGCCCTTTGCTGTGCAAAGGGATCTGACCCCTTCGGCGGCTACGCCGAGGCGTAGCGCACGGCGGTGCCGATCCAGCGGTTGACCACGCGGTCGGCCAGCGCGGGTTGCTGGGCCAGCAGGCGTTCGGCCAGGTCGTGCACGCCGGGCAGCAGGCCGGCGTCGCGGGCCAGATCGGCAATGCGGAAACCGGCCAGGCCGGTCTGGCGGGTGCCCAGCAGTTCGCCAGGACCGCGCAGCTCCAGATCCTTCTCGGCGATGACGAAGCCATCGTTGGTTTCGCGCATCGTCTGCAGGCGCTCGCGCGCCATCTGCGAAAGCGGCGCCTGGTACAGCAGCACGCAGCGCGATACCGCCGATCCACGCCCCACCCGACCGCGCAGCTGGTGCAGCTGGGCCAGGCCGAGACGCTCGGCGTTCTCGATCACCATCAGCGAGGCATTGGGTACGTCCACGCCCACTTCGATCACGGTGGTGGCCACCAGCAGATCGATCTCGCCGGCCTTGAACGCGACCATTGTGGCCAGCTTTTCCGCCGCCTTCAGGCGGCCATGCACCAGGCCCACGCGCACGCCAGGCAGCAGCGCCTGCAGCGATTCGTACGTGGCCTGGGCGGGCGTGGCATCCAGCTCTTCGCTTTCTTCGATGAGCGTGCAGACCCAGTACACCTGGCGCCCTTCCTGGCAGGCCAGCGCGATGCGTTCGATCAGTTCGGGACGACGGTCGTTGTTCAGCGCCACGGTCTGCACCGGGGTGCGGCCGGGTGGCAGTTCGTCGATGGCCGATACATCCAGATCCGCGTATTCGGACATCGCCAGCGTGCGCGGAATGGGCGTGGCGGTCATCACCAGCTGGTGCGGCACGCTGTGTGCGCCTGCCCCCTTGTCGCGCAGGGCCAGCCGCTGGTGCACGCCGAAGCGGTGCTGCTCGTCGACGATGGCCAAGGCCAGGTCCTGGAACACCACCGCTTCCTGCATCAGCGCATGGGTGCCGACCACGACCTGCGCTTCGCCATTGGCGACCTGCTCGATCACCTTGGCGCGCGCCTTGCCGGTGACCTTGCCGGCCAGCCAGCAGACGCGCACGCCCAGCGGTTCCAGCCAGCCGCGAAGATTGTTGAGGTGCTGTTCGGCCAGCAGCTCGGTGGGTGCGGCCAGGGCGACCTGCTTGCCCTGCTCCACCGACAGCATGGCGGCCAGCGCGGCCACCACGGTCTTGCCGGAACCGACGTCACCCTGCACCAGCCGCAGCATCGGGCTGGGGCGCGCGAGGTCTTCGCGGATCTGCTTGAACACGCGCGCCTGCGCGCCGGTCAGCGCGAACGGCAACTGCTTCAGCAGGGCCTTGGCCAGCTTGCCCGGGCCGGCCAGCGGCGGCGCGTGGTGCGCCTGCAGGGCAATGCGCTGGCGGCGCAGGCTGAGGTGGTGGGCCAGCAGTTCTTCCATCGCCAGACGTCGCTGCGCCGGGTGGGTGCCCGCGGCCAGCGCGGCCAGATCGGCATCCGGCGGCGGCTGGTGCACGGTCAGCAGCGCGCTGCGCAGCGACGGCAGGCCCAGGCCGTCGAGCCAGCCGGTGGGCAGCAGCTCCAGCGTGCTTTCCTCGGGCAGGCGGTCCAGGGCCTGGCCGATCAGCTTGCGCATGGTCATCGGGCCGACGCCTTCCACGGTGGGATACACCGGGTCGAGGCGGTCGCCGAGTTCGGGGTCGTCGTTGCGGCCCAGCACCTGGTAGCTGGGGTGGACGATTTCCAGGCCGAGGTGGCCGGGCTTGGGCGTGCCGAAGCAGCGCAGCCGGTTGCCCACCGCGAACTGGCCGACCTGCTGCTGGCGGAAGTGGAAGAAGCGCAGCACCAGGGTGCCCCGCCCTTCGTCTTCCACCGCCACCTTCAGCATGGGCCGGTAACGCATGCCGCGTTCGACCGCGGTGACCCGCACTTCCACCTGCGCGGGCACGCCCGGGCGCAGGTCTTCGATGCGGGTCAGGCGGGTGCGGTCTTCATAGCGCAGCGGCAGGTGCAGCCACAGATCCTGCAGGGTGGCCAGGCCACGCGCCTGCAGTTTGGCGGCCACGGCCGGGCCCACGCCGGCCAGCATCGCCAGGGATGCTTCGCCGGACGGTGACAGTGCCGGGGTGACCGCCGCCTTGCGTGCCACGGGTGGGTCAGTCGATGACCATCACCGCGTCGACCTCGAAGTTGGCGCCCTTCGGCAGGCCGGAGACTTCGATGGTGGAACGGGCCGGGAACGGGGCCTGGAAGTAGTCCTGCATGACGGCGTTGACCTTGGCGAATTCGGCCAGGTCGGTCAGGTACAGACCCAGGCGCACGACCTTGTCCAGCGAACCACCGGCAGCTTCGGCCACGGCCTTGAGATTGTCGAAGGCGCGGCGGGCCTGCGCTTCCACGTCACCCACGCCGACGATGTCGCCGGTGGCCGGGTCCAGCGGAATCTGGCCGGAGAAGTACACGGTGTTGCCGGCGCGCACGGCCTGCGAGTACGGGCCGATGGCGGCAGGCGCCTTTTCGGTGTTGATGATCTGGCGGGACATGGTCGCTCCGGTGCGTTGGGGGAAAACAGAGCGGTGATTGTACCGGGTGGGCGCGATGTCGGCTGGGGTCGGATCCGTTTCCCGGCGGGAAACGGCTCTGACCCCATGCGTCACGTTCACGGAACACCATCCACGCACGGCGTGGATCTACTGGACTCGCCCGATGCGCCGTCTGTAGAGCCGAGCCCATGCTCGGCTGCTTCAGGCAAGAGCAGCCGAGCATGGGCTCGGCTCTACAAAAACCATCCACGCATGGCGTGGATCTATTGGCGGCGTACCGACTGCACCACCGACAGGCGGCGCAGGCGGCGCATGACTTCGGCCAGGTGGTTGCGGTCGCGCACCTGGATGTTGAACGCCAGCACGGCGGCGTTGAAGTCGCGGTCCAGGTAATCCACGCGCTCGATGTTGGAGTGGCTCTGCGCGATGGCCGCGGCCAGCTGCGCCAGCACGCCGGTGCCGTTCTCCACTTCCACCACCAGCGCGGTGTTGTAATCACCGGACACGGTGGTGTCCCAGCCGATCGGCACCCAGCGCTCGGGCGACTTGCGCAGTTCGGCCAGGTTCGGGCAATCCACGCGGTGCACCACGATGCCCTTGCCGGCGGTGTGGTAACCCATGATCTCGTCGCCGGGGATCGGCTGGCAGCAGCCGGCGAAGGTGACCACGCCACGCTCACTGCCGTTGATGAGGATCTTTTCCTGCGAGTGGTGGCGCGAATGCGGGCCGCCGCGCAGCTCGGCATAGGCCATCAGCGCCTGCGCGGCCTGGGTCGGCATCCAGTTGCCCAGCGCCACTTCGGCCAGCAGGGCCTCCAGGCGCGGGAAACGGTGTTCGGCCAGGAACGCATCGAGGCGGCCCTTGGGCAGGCGCTCCAGCGAGGAATCCATCGCTTCCAGCGCGCGGTCCAGCATGCGGTGGCCCAGCTGCACGGCGTCTTCGTGCTCCAGCTGCTTGAGCTGGTGGCGGATGGCGGTGCGCGCCTTGCTGGTGACCACGAATTCCAGCCACTGCGGCTTGGGCGTGGCCGAACGCGCGGTGATGATTTCCACCGACTGCCCGGACACCAGCTTGGTACGCAGCGGCACCAGTTTCTTGTCCACGCGCGAAGCCACGGCCATGTTGCCGACGTCGGTATGCACCGCGTAGGCGAAATCGAGCGCGGTCGAGTTGCGCGGCAGGGCCAGGATCTTGCCCTTCGGCGTGAACAGGTAGACTTCGTCCGGGAACAGGTCGACCTTCACGTTGTCGAGGAATTCCAGCGAGGAACCGGCGGCGCGCTGCGAATCGATCAGTTCGACGATCCAGGCATGGGCTCGGCTCTGCGCGCTGTTGGGCGAATCGCCACCAAACTTGTAGGTCCAGTGCGCGGCCACGCCGCGTTCGGCGATCAGGTCCATTTCCTCGGTGCGGATCTGCACCTCGATGGGCGAACCGTAGGGCCCGAACAGCACGGTGTGCAGCGACTGGTAACCGTTGGCCTTGGGAATCGCGATGAAATCGCGGAAGCGGCCATCCAGCGGTTTGAAGGTGGCGTGCACCGAACCCAGCGCGTGGTAGCAGCTGGGCACGCTGCGCACGACCAGGCGGAAACCGAACACATCCATCACCTGGTCGAAGGATTTGTTCTCGTCGCGCATCTTGTTGTAGATGCTCCACGGGGTCTTGATGCGGCTGACCAGGCGGTGCTCGATGCCTTCCTTCGCCAGCCGCTGCGACAGCTGCACTTCCACCTGCGCCATCGCCTCGCGGCGTACCACCGGCTGGCTGCGGATGTGTTTTTCGATGATGGCGTGGCGCCACGGGTACAGCGCCTTGAAGCCAAGGTTCTGCAGCTCGCTCTTGACCAGGCTCATGCCCAGGCGCTGGGCGATGGGCGCGTAGATCTCCAGCGTTTCGCGGGCGATGCGGCCGCGCGCTTCGCGGCTCTGCGCGCCCAGCGTACGCATGTTGTGCAGGCGGTCGGCCAGCTTGATCATGATCACGCGCAGGTCGCGCGACATGGCCAGCAGCATCTTGCGGAAGCTCTCGGCGGCCGCTTCCTGGCGGTCGCGGAACTTCAGCTTGTCCAGCTTGGTCACGCCATCGACCAGCTCGGCCACGGCTTCGCCGAACTCCGAGGCCAGCTCTTCGCGGGTCAGCGGGGTGTCTTCGATGGTGTCGTGCAGGATCGCGGCGATCAGCGCTTCCACGTCCAGGCCGAGCTCGGCCAGCACCTGGGCCACGGCCACCGGATGGGTGATGTAGGGCTCGCCCGACTTGCGCGTCTGCCCAGCATGCGCCGACGCACCGACTTCCCAGGCACGGCGCAGCAGCGGCAGCTGTTCCGGCGGCAGGTAATGGGCGGCGCGTTCGAGCTGGAGGACGTAATCAGGTACGACCGCGGCGGTGGGCGCGGCTACCTTGGCAGTGGGGCCTGGGTTCATGCCAGAAGCCTATGCCAGCGCGCCGATTACGGCAAACCCTGAATGCGAAACAGCCCGCACGGGGCGGGCTGTTCAGCGGTCAAGCAACGGCATTGATCGATGCGATCAATCGTCGTTCTTGGACATGTCTTCGTCGGCGACCACTTCAGCGGCGGCCCACTCCAGCGCTTCACGCTCGGCACGCTCGCGCTCGGCCTTCTCGACTTCGTCGATCAGCGCGTTGTCGATCTTGCGGGCGGCGATTTCGCGCAGTGCCAGCACGGTCGGCTTGTCTTCGGTGTCGTTGTCCAGGGTGGCCTGCACGCCGTTGGCGAGCTGACGGGCACGCTTGGAGGCCATCATGACCAGCTCGAAACGGTTGTTAACGACTTCCAGGCAATCTTCTACGGTGATGCGGGCCATACGGGCTCCCGGCGACCGGTCGGCCGCTCAGTCGAATGAGGGAAAGGGGACGGAGTGTACTGGCAGGGGCTGGACAAAATCAAGCCAACCCCCACCCGATTCTTTTGGAATCAGTCAGTTGCGCCCGCATCGGGGGTCAGCAGGGCCTGGATAAGGCCGGCGTGGCGGACCTTCTGGGCCTCCCGGCGCAGGCGGCTGGCGGTGAAGATGGCGCACAGCTCGTCCACGGCGGTGTCGAACACCTCGTTGACGATGACGTAGTCGA
Source organism: Stenotrophomonas sp. SAU14A_NAIMI4_5 (assembly GCF_003086795.1). Classification (NCBI taxonomy): domain Bacteria; kingdom Pseudomonadati; phylum Pseudomonadota; class Gammaproteobacteria; order Lysobacterales; family Lysobacteraceae; genus Stenotrophomonas; species Stenotrophomonas sp. SAU14A_NAIMI4_5. The sequence goes on from NZ_CP026003.1 coordinate 3,625,527, forward strand.
ACTCGTTGAAGTGCAGCATTTCATCGCGGGCGGCGCCCAAGCGCTGGGCGATGACCGCCTCGCTGTCCTGGCCGCGCTTGCGCATGCGGTCCTGCAGGGCCTGCTTGGACGGCGGCAGGATGAACACCGTCACCGTGCCCGGCACCAGCTGGCGCACCTGCTGCGCACCCTGCCAGTCGATTTCCAGCAGCACGTCCTGGCCGGCGGCCAGCTGCGGTTCCACCGACTGGCGGGCGGTGCCCTTCCAGTCGCCATGCACCCAGGCATGCTCGAAGAAATCGCCGTCGGCGATCATTTCCTCGAACGTCTCGGCGCTGACGAAGTGGTAGTGCTCGCCGTTCACCTCACCCGGGCGCATGGCGCGCGAGGTGAAGGAAATGGACAGGGCGATCTGCGGGTCTCGCGCCAGGGTGGCGTTGACGATGCTGCTCTTGCCGGCGCCCGAGGGGGCGGCAACGATGTACAGCGTGCCGCGCGCAACGGCGGCCGACGGGGTGGACGGAGCGCTCATGCGCGGAACCCAAGTTGTTGATTTCGCAAAATTTATCCTCGATGTTCCAGAACCGGCGCGGAGGATCGCGCCAGCACGGCGGGAGCTGCGCGGAACATCCTGGAACCAGGCCCGGCAGATGGCTCCCCGGGGTGCGGGCACGCAACTTTAACAGAGCGGGCCGGGATGGCTGCCTGGGGCGCAGCGCGTGGCCGCAACCCAGTCCAGACGGCCATCACCCTCCCTGCCCCTTCCTGGCTGTGATCCGCGCGCATGAGGGGCCGACCAGCTCCCACACCCTTCCGATGATCACTTCCAGTGAAACGCCCTCCAGGTCGAGCGATGCCGCGTAGGCGCGCCATTGCCGCTGCTTCCCTTCGTCGCCGAACATCTCGGCCGAGAGACCCGGGGGGCGATCTTTCGGGACAGCCGTCTGCCGTCGCTCGAACGTTGCGGCAATAGCCGCGTCGAGATCTTCAGCGGATATCTCGATGGCCTGTGGCACTGCCCACAGATCGTAGTAGTCCTTCATGCGGCCGTTCAGGACACCCAGCGCCACCATCGCCTGGAATTTTTCAGCCACGACTGTGGCAGGCGGATAGGAACGGATGTGGGGAGCGGGAAGATCCAGCAAGGTTGGATAGTCAATGCGCCAGGTCGGATCCGCCATTGCGTCGCCGAAACCGATGTCGATGGTTACGGGGATGCGCGTCTTTTCAAGACAGGCGAAGGTCTTGAGGCGAACACCGCCATATTCCATCTCTTCCCTGATAACCGTCGCGGTAAGCGCGCCAGTATCGTAGGCGAGACCATCTTCACCCTCGACCGCCATGATTTCTGCGAAATCAGCAATCAAACGGGCTGGATCGGAATCCCCGTGACCGAGGAAATCGGCATCTCGGGTCACCCGGTTTCCGTCGGCCACCCAGACAGTGACCAGCATGCCGCCTTTCAGGACAAAGCGGTCCTTGTGCGCCGAGATCGACAACCTGTAGAGCAGCCGTTCAAGCGCGAAATTCACCAGGACAACATCGAAGATGCGCCCCTCTCTGCGAGCGATGGCAAGCAGCCGATCCTTGACCGACTTCGCCAGGTTGGACGGTCTTCTATCCATTGGAGGTGAGCGCCTCAATATAGGGTTGCATGACCTTCCAGGCCCCCCCAGCCTTCGCGGCCTCGGCGATTGCGGATGGCGTTGCCCGCCGTTGCTGGAGTGCAGCGCGCAGCCCCTCTACGGCGACGGATCGGTCAATCAGCCTGGGATTCCGGAAGAGGTCGGCCAGCGTCTTCGGGATCGAATAGACCGGAACATCGAGCCCCGCGATCGCATGCTGCTCGACTCCCGTTCGCAGATACGGCTCCGTGAAACGGACGATGCGCAGCGGGGGGTAGGACTGCACGGGCGCCCAGTCGCTCTTGCCGATGGCCATCCAGATGCGTCGTGGCATCTGATCGGTCAGCCCGTGGAAGGCGAGCGCCGACACCATGGCGATCACTCCCTTGGGGACGCGCATACTGGCTTCGGCAAGCATCTGATTCTCTTCGACTTCTGAATCACGCTTCTGATAGAGACCACGCGAGATACGTTCGACTTCACCACTCTGAACGGCGCGGGCAATCGTCTGTGCACTGATACCGGCATCACGCAGCTCATGGGCGCGCATCATGCTGCGCGTGCCGAGCAGGCGGTTGAGCTTGGCATTTTGAGAGGTCTGCATCGTCAGAATGTGACAAATCCTCAAACAGAACTGGAATCTATCATAGGTTTTGTCACAACTGCGTTCGTTCCGTCCCGACAATGCGCCCACCCTCAGCAGGGCTTTTGCACCCTCGCCGCCGCAAAGCCCGGAACCGAGCCGCACAACACCGCTTCGACGTCATCCAGCCCCAGGCCGGCATCAAGCGCCTCCAGCACCAGGAACTCACCCACATACCCGGTGAGCCCGGTGTTGTCGACCAGGCTGCCCCAGACCAGCCGGTCAACAGGGCTGAGGACGTGCCGCTGCTGAACGAGCCGGGACGCATAGACCGCGTGCCACCGGTGTCGCCCTGTCCTGTCCTGCTGACTCCAATAGCAGCGCGCCGCGTCGACCGCCGCGCGTTGGTCGGCATCCAGGCGGTCCCCCAGCCGGTCGCAGAAGGCAATGGCCAGCGCCGCCGTGGCGCGTGCGTCGCTTTCCAGCCCGGCGACGTCCAGAACCTCATCCAGCAGGTCCACGGTGGCGCGCATCGCCAGATGAGGATCGTTCGCGTCGTCCATGCGTACCCGCCTTCAGGAAACCCAATGAAGAAGGGCGCCCGAAGGGCCCCGCTGCACATCACTCGATGTTCTGCACCTGCTCGCGGATCTGGTCGATCAGCACCTTCAGCTCCACCGCGGCATTGGACGTGCGGCTGTCCACCGACTTCGAGCCCAGCGTGTTGGCTTCGCGGTTGAACTCCTGCAGCAGGAAGTCCAGGCGGCGGCCCACCGGCTCGCGCTGCTTGAGCACGCGGCGGATCTCGACGATGTGGCTGCCCAGGCGGTCCAGCTCCTCGTCCACGTCCAGCTTCTGCAGCCACATCACCAGTTCCTGCTCGGCACGGCCGGGGTCGACCGGGTGCGGCAGGTCGGCCAGGCGGGCGGCCAGCTTGGCGCGCTGTCCGTCGCGAATGGCCGGAATCAGCGTGCGGACGTCATTGGCGATGCGCTCGATGCCGTCCACGCGCTCGGCAATGGCGGCGGCCAGCTTGTCGCCTTCGCGCTCACGGGCGGCGACGAAGCCGTCCAGCGCCTGGTCCAGCAGCGACAGCGCCTCGGCCTGCAGGGCCGCCGCGTCGGTGGCCTCGCCCTGGGTCACGCCCGGCAGCTGCAGCAGCTCGGTGAAGCTGACCTGCAGGTTGGGGAAATCGGAGGTCAGGCGGTGCGCGAGCTGGCCCAGTTGGCCCAGCAGCGCTTCGTTCACCTGCAGGCTGGCGGCACCTTCCGGCGCGCGCAGGCGCATGACCAGGTCCAGCTTGCCGCGGCTCAGGCGGGCGGCGATGCGCTCGCGCAGCTGCGGTTCAAGCGCACGCAGTTCCTCGGGCAGGCGGGTGCCCACTTCCAGGAACCGGTGGTTGACCGAGCGCAGCTCGCAGCCCAGCGTGCCCCACGGGGTGACGCGCTCGCCGCCGGCATAGGCGGTCATGCTTCGAATCATGGAATGTGTCCGGTGCGTGCAAAGGGGGAATGGTACCCTAGCGCCCTCACCTGAGCCCCCCTGCCCGCCCCGTCAAGGTCGCGGGCATGGCGGCGTACTCCCATGCCCTTACGGAACCCGCACCATGTCCGATTCCCGCCCCAGTGGCCGCCAGCCCGACCAGCTCCGCCCGGTCGTCATCCAACGCGGCTTCACCCGCCATGCCGAGGGTTCGGTGCTGGTGTGCTTCGGTGAAACCCGCGTGCTGTGCACCGCCAGCGTGGAGAACCGCGTGCCGGGCTTCCTGCGTGGCAAGGGCGAAGGCTGGGTGACCGCCGAATACGGCATGCTGCCGCGCGCCACCCACACCCGCAGCGACCGTGAAGCGGCGCGTGGCAAGCAGGGCGGCCGCACCCTGGAAATCCAGCGCCTGATCGGCCGCAGCCTGCGCGCCTGCGTCGACCGCAACGCGCTGGGCGAACGCACCATCACCCTGGACTGCGACGTGCTGCAGGCCGACGGCGGCACCCGCACCGCCGCCATCACCGGCGCCTACGTGGCCCTGGTCGATGCGGTGAACGTGCTGATGAAGCGTGGCGACATCAAGCGCAACCCGATCCTCGGCGCCGTGGCGGCCGTTTCGGTGGGCGTGTACCGCGGCACCCCGGTGCTGGACCTGGACTACGCCGAAGACAGCGACTGCGACACCGACATGAACGTGGTGATGAACGACGGTGGCGGCTTCATCGAGCTGCAGGGCACCGCCGAAGGCCATGCCTTCCGCCGCGATGAACTGGACGCGCTGCTGGGCCTGGCCGAAAAGGGCGTGGGCGAGCTGCTGGCCGCGCAGCAGGCGGCGCTGTCGGCATGAACCGCCGCATCGCCCTGACCACCCTGGTGGTGGCCGACTACGACGAAGCCATTGCCTGGTACACCGGCAAGCTCGGCTTCGCCCTGTTGGACGACATCGACCAGGGCAGCAAGCGCTGGGTGGTGGTCGGGCCGACCGACGGCAGCGCGGCCGCCCTGCTGCTGGCCCGCGCCAGCAACGAGGAACAGCGCAGCCGCATCGGCAACCAGACCGGTGGCCGCGTCGGCTTCTTCCTCAACACCGATGACTTCCACCGCGACCACGCGGCGATGGTCGCCGCCGGCGTCGAATTCCTGGAAGCGCCGCGCGAAGAAGCCTATGCCACCGTCGCGGTGTTCCGCGATCTGTACGGCAACACCTGGGACCTGTTGGAGCCCCGCTGATGAAGACGCTCGTGCTTGCCAGCCACAACGCCGGCAAACTGGTGGAAATGCAGGAGATCCTCGCCGACCTGCCGCTGCAGATCACCTCGGCCGCCGAACTGGGCCTGGGTGACGTGGAGGAGACCGGCCTGACCTTCGTCGAGAACGCGCTGCTGAAGGCACGCGCGGCCTGCGAAGCGACCGGCCTGCCGGCACTGGCCGATGATTCGGGCCTGATCGTCGATGCCCTCGGCGGCGCGCCCGGCCTGTACAGCGCGCGCTACGCCGGCCACCCGACCAATGCCGCGGCCAACAACGCCAAGCTGCTGGAGGCGATGGCCGACATTGCCGATGGCCAGCGCACCGCCCGCTTCTATGCGGTCATCGTGCTGCTGCGCCACGCCACCGACCCGCAGCCGCTGATCTGCGAAGGTCGCTGGGAAGGCCAGATCATCCGCGAACTGCGCGGCACGAACGGCTTCGGCTACAACCCGGTGTTCCTCGATACCACCCACGGTCTGACCGCTGCGGAGATGGAGCCGGCGCTGAAGAACGCCATCAGCCACCGCGCCACCGCCCTGCAGCAGCTCAAGCAGCAGCTGGCCCGCTGGCTCTGACGCCCCTCTGATTAGCCCAGGGAAGCCGGCCAGCGGCCGGCACTACCGATGAAACCCATGCCGCACGACCACGACCACTGCAACCACCTGCCCGGCGAAGCCTGCTCCGCCGACCACGCACACGACACCGCGCCGCGCCTGGTGCCGCCGCCGCTGTCGCTGTACGTGCACCTGCCGTGGTGCGTGCGCAAATGCCCGTACTGCGATTTCAACTCGCACCAGGCCAAGGGCGAGCTGCCGTTCGAGGCCTACATCGACGCCCTGCTGCGCGACCTCGACCAGGACCTGCCGCTGGTCTGGGGCCGGGTGGTGCACAGCGTGTTCTTCGGTGGTGGTACGCCCAGCCTGTTCCCGCCGGAAGCGATCGACCGCTTCCTGCAGCAGGCCAGCGCGCGCCTGCGCTTTGCGCCCAATGCCGAGATCACCCTGGAAACCAACCCGGGCACCGCCGAGCACGGTCGCTTCGACCGCTACCGCGCCGCCGGCGTGAACCGCCTCAGCTTCGGCATCCAGAGCTTCGACGATGCCGCACTGAAGCGCCTGGGCCGCATCCACGACAGTGGCGAAGCCGAGCGCGCGGTGAAGATGGCGCAGGACGCGGGCTACGACAATTTCAACATCGACCTGATGTACGCGCTGCCGGAACAGACCCTGGCCGGTGCCGAGGCCGACCTGGAACGCGCCTTCGCGCTGCAGCCGGCACACATCTCGCACTACCAGCTGACCCTGGAACCGAACACCGTGTTCTTCGCGCGGCCGCCGCAGGGCATCCCCGACGAGGACAACGCCTGGGACATGCAGGAGCACTGCCAGGCGCTGCTGGCGCAGGCCGGTTTCGGCCAGTACGAAGTGAGTGCCTATGCCCGCCCCGGCCGGCAGAGCGCACACAACCTGAACTACTGGCGCTTCGGCGATTACCTGGGCATCGGCGCCGGCGCGCACGGCAAGATCAGCTCCGGTGCCGCGGAACACGTGCTGCGGCGCTGGAAGCTCAAGCACCCGCAGGCCTACATGGACAGCGCCGGCAGTCCGGCCTCGTTCGGGGGCGACGAAGTGATCGCCGCCGACCGCCTGCCCTTCGAGTACATGCTGAACCTGCTGCGCCTGCACGAGGGCTTCGGCCTGCGCGATTTCGAATCGCGCACCGGCCTGTCGCGCAGCGTGCTGGACGCACCGCTGGCCGAAGCCGTGCAGCGCGGCTGGCTGGAGGTGAGCGGCGACCACGTGCAGCCGACCGAACTGGGCCGCCGCTTCACCAACGATGTGGTGAGCCTGTTCCTGTAGCGCCGGGCCATGCCCGGCGGATGCGTTGCGCCTGGCGGATGCGGCCGCTGGCCGCCCTTCGCTGCGTTTGAACGGGTGCCCACCGCAGAAATTCCTCAAGTAGCGCCCGCGGCTGCCGACACGGTAGATTCCCATGTCGATTCGCGGGAATCCCGGAACTGCACCCGATGTCTGCCGCTTTCCCCTTTGCCACCCCTGACAGCGCGCGCCTGGCCGCGGCAGACCTGCCCCCCCGCGTGCGCGAGCTGCTGGGTGAACTGCTGGTGCTGTGCCGCCATGTGCTGACCGCGCCGCTCATCCTTACCGTGGAAGCGGCCGAACAGGCGTTGCTGCACGATGCCGACCATGCACGCAATCCGCAGATGCAGGCGGAGCTGCTGGCACAGCGTGGCCAGCTGCACGCGTTTGCCGGCACCTTCTGCGACCGCATGCTCGATGCGCTGGCCGACAGCCTGGTGCAGCTGCGTGCGCCGCAGGACACCGCGCCGCCGAGCGCGCCCGCTCGCCCGCCGGGCCTGCTGGGCCTGTCGCTGGTGGATGACCACGAAGTGGACCGCAACCTGGTGCTGACCGAAATGGTGCGCCGGGAAAACCAGCGTTCGGGCAATTCCCTGAACCTGCTCGGCCAGCGCCTTGCGGTGCTGGCCGCCGCCCCGGCGTTCGACAACGACACCCTGCCGCTGGCGCCGCAGGCGCTGTGCACCCTGGTGCGGCGCCTGGCCGAACAGGATGGGCTGAGCGCGGAACTGCAGCTGGCGCTCTATCGCAGCTTCGAACGCCAGCTGCTGGAACGCCTCGGCGATGTCCTGGAGCGCTCCAACAACCTGCTGGCCCAGCACGGCGTGCTGCCGGGCCTGGTCTACACCCCGTACCTGGCGCGCTCGTCCAGCACCCGCCGCATCATCACCCAGTCCGTCGGCGGTGGCCGCGCGACGCAGCCTGCACCGCGTTCGGCCGAGCCGTTGACCGGCTGGGGCAGCACCGGCCGCGCGGGCTCGTGGTCGGCGCTGATGCAGAACGCCTTCGCCGACACCGTCCCGCCGGGTGCAGCCAACCCGGAACTGACCACGCCCCCGGCCAACCTGCTGCACGACCTGCTGCAGCAGGCCCGGCACGCCGCGCCGATGGCCATCGAACCGCCCTCGGTGCCCAGTGGCCTGGTGGATGCGGTGCTGGCGCGCCTGCAGGCCCAGGCCGGCGCCGCCACCAGCATCACCGACCTGCAGACTGCCGTGACCGCGCAGCTGCGCAGCGAGCACGGCGCGCAGGCCCAGCTGGCCAGCCACGATCGCGACCACCTCGACCTGCTGCGCCTGCTGCTGCAGCAGGTCCAGCAGCAGCAGCGCCCCGACCCCGTGCCGGCCGCCCTGCTGGCCCGCCTGCAGGTGCCGCTGGCGCGCGCGGCGATGGCCGACCCCGCCTTCTTCGTGCGCGACGAACACCCCGCGCGCGAACTGCTCAACACCATCGCCGAAGCCGGTGCCAACTGGCTGGGCGACGATGACGTGGACCCGCAGCTGATGCAGCGCCTGGCGCAGAGCGTGCAGGGACTGCTGGGCCAGGACGCGCGCACGCCCGAAGCGTTCGCTGCGGCCAATGAAGAAATCCAGCAGCACCAGCGCGCCGCCGCGCATCGCGCCGAGCTGGCCGAACGCCGCCATGTGGAAGCAGCGCGCGGCAAGGAGCGGTTGGCCCTGGCCCGCCGCGAAGCCAGCGCGCAGATCGACCAGCAATGCCAGGCACAGGAGCCGCCGCGCTTCGTGCAGACCCTGCTGCGCGAGGCCTGGGCCGACGCCCTGACCCTGACCCGGCTGCGCCATGGCGATGACTCGGCGCAGTGGCAGGAACGCCTGCAGCAGACCGAACGCATTGCCGCGGTCACCGCCGCGCCCGCCGGGGCCGACAGCGTGCCCGACGCGCCGCTGGCCGCGGAAGTGGAAGCGGCCCTGCTGCAGGTCGGCTACCACCCCGAGGAAGCCTCGGCAGTCGCCCGCCGCCTGGCCACGCCCGGCGGCGAGGACGAGCACACCTCGCGCACCGAACTCAGCGCACGCCTGAAGGCGCGCGCGCGGCTGGGCGAGCATGCGGCGGGCAGCACCAGCACCCACGACGCCGCACCGCGCAGCGCGGCCGAGCAGGCCTGCCATGAACAGCTGACCAACCTGCCCTTCGGCAGCTGGTTCGATCTCGCCGACGAGGACGGCAGCGTGCGCCGCCAGCGCCTGTCCTGGTACAGCCTGCTGACCGGCCACGTGCTGTTCGTCAATCCGCGCGGGCAGAAGAGCAGCGAGACCGACCTGGATACGCTGGCCCGGCAGATGGCCGCAGGCCGGGCGCAGCTGGTCACCGAAGAAAAAGGCCGCCTGGTCGACCGTGCGTGGCAGGCCAGCCTGTCTGCCCTGCGCGCGTTGGCCGGTCGTCGCCGCCAGGAGCCTGACGCATGAGCCAGCTACCGCCGCAGGACACCCGCCGCGCGCCCCGCCGCCAGGTGTCCGACCTGGTCCCGGTCACCGACCAGATGCGCGACAGCGTGGTGGGCCGGCTGGGCAATGTTTCCGAAACCGGCATGCTGATGCTGGCCAGCCAACCGCTGCGCGATGACGCGCTGTACCAGCTGCGCTTCCCGCTGCCGCTGGGCGACGGCCGCAGCGCGGCCATCGATGTGGGCGTGCACCTGCTGTGGAGCGAGCCGGCGCATGCCCCGGGGCAGAGCTGGGCCGGCTTCCGTTTCCTCACCCTGTCGCGCGAACATCGGCAGCTGCTGCGTGCCTGGATCGGCGAGGACAGCGACGAGGCGCCGGTTTCGACAGGCTGAGTGCCGGTTCCTGCACAGCGGTTTTTTGCGGTATGCGGCAGAATCTAGGGCCGTTTTCCGTGTCGAGCCACCGCAATGATCCAGCAAGACCCTGGCGCCCTGTATTCCGACCACCTGGCCGTGCTGTGCCGACGCGCCGAACAGGCGCTGGCCCGCGGCGGCTTCGACCACCTGGTGGTGCCCAGCGGCACCCTGCACTACCAGATGTTCGACGATCGCGATTACCCGTACGCAGTGAACCCGCAGTTCAAGGCGTGGCTGCCGCTCACCCGCGTGCCCAACAGCTGGGTGGTGTTCACCCCGGGCAAGCGTCCGGCGGTGATCTTCCACCAGCCGTTCGATTACTGGCACGTGGTGCCCGACGCCCCCAGCGGCTGGTGGGTGGAGCACTTCGACATCCACGTCATCCGCAAGCCGGAAGAGGCGCTGGCGCTGCTGCCGGCTGATCCGTCGCGCTGCGCGATCGTCGGCGAGCCGCAGAGCGCGCTGGGTGCCTACGTGCCGAACAACCCGGCGCCGGTGGTGAACCATCTGGAATGGCACCGCGCCTACAAGACGCCGTACGAGGTCGCACTGATGCGTCAGGCGCAGGTGCTGGGCGTGCGCGGCCATCGTGCTGCCGAGGCGGCGTTCCGCAATGGCGCCGATGAGTTCAACATCCACATGGCCTACTGCCAGGCCGTGGGCCAGGATGCCAACGAGCTGCCGTACGGCAACATCGTTGCGCTGAACGAACACGCCGCGGTGCTGCATTACACCGAACTGGGCCGCACTGCACCGCAGCCGCTGCGCAGCTTCCTGATCGATGCCGGCGCCAGCGCGCACGGCTACGCCAGCGACATCACCCGTACCTACGCGGCCAAGGGCCACGACGAATTCGCCGCGATGATCGAGGCCGTGGACGCGGCCCAGCAGCAGATGTGCGCGGCGGTGCGTGCCGGCTTCGACTACAAGCAGCTGCACGTGGATGCGCATCTTTCGCTGATGGGCGTGCTGAAGGACTTCGGCGTCATCAAGGTCTCGCCGCAGACCGCGCTGGAAACCGGCGTCAGCGCCGCGTTCTTCCCGCACGGCATCGGCCACCTGATCGGCCTGCAGGTGCACGACGTGGCCGGTTTCGCGGCCAGCGAGGAAGGCGGCCGCATCGAGCGCCCGGCCGGCCATCTCTACCTGCGCCTGACCCGCGTACTGGAACCGGGCATGGTGGTGACCATCGAACCGGGCCTGTACTTCATCGACATGCTGCTGGACGAAGTGAAGGCTGCCGGCCATGGCGATGCGGTCAACTGGGACCGCGTGGACTTCTTCCGTCCGTATGGTGGCATCCGCATCGAAGACGAAGTGCTGTGCACCGAGGGCGAAGCGGACAACCTGACGCGTCCGGAGTTTGCGGCAGCCAACGGCTGAGCCCCTCGTGGCTGGGCGCAGGGTGCGGCGGGATTACTGACGCCTGGCCGGGCGGATGGGCTGCGCAGGGGACGCTGCAAGTACGTCCATGTAAGCTCGGTCGCCGCATCCATGCGGCTCACGCCCCTGCGCAACCCATCCGCCCGGCCACGGACAATTTCCGTGTGCGGCCAGCCACGGAAAAGAAAAAGAAAACCAAAAGCGGATCGCTCGCTGCGCTCGCTCTGTGTCGACCAAGGTCGACACCTACCAGTAGATCCACGCCATGCGTGGATGATTCATTCGATATCCCACCGATGTGCCGACCAACGGTCGGCACCCACCAACAACCGCTCGTACCAGTAGATCCACGCCATGCGTGGATGATTCATGCGATATCTGACAGAAAAATCGTGTCGACCAAGGTCGGCACCCACCAACAGCCGCGCGCGCCGGTAGATCCACGCCACGCGTGGATGATTCATTCGATGTCCGACAGATGTGCCGACCAACGGTCGGCACCCACCAAAAGCAGCAGTTGCCCACAGCCGCGTGAACCTGTCGAAGGCGGGGCACTGTGGGTTTGCGGGGTGTGAGCCGCATGGGCCCGAGGCATGCCTCGGGCGGGTTGGGCAGGACGCCCAACCCCGGTCTTGCCGTGTGCGCAGGACAGCGCACACGAGCAAGCGGCGACCAAGCCCCCATGGGTGAGGGCGCTTTGCTTGCGAAGCACTGCTTCGCAAGCGCCCGAACGCACAGCCGCCAGCGGCTGGGCCGGACCCCGGAGGGGGGTTTACGGCGTCCCCGCAAACCCACAGTGCCCCGCCATCCCACGGAATGCCGCTTCGGCTCTTGATCTTGAGGTTGCCGGCCAGCGGCCGGCACTACCAGCAGGTGCAGGGCTGCAAGCCCTGCTACCCAGAAACCCTCAACCCGCCATCACCGCTTCAATCTCGTCCGCACTCCGCGCCAGCCCTTCGGTCAGCACGCGATGGCCGTCATCGGTGATCAGCACGTCATCCTCGGTACGGATGCCGATCCCGCGCCAGCGCGGTTCCACCGTCGTGTCATCCGCGCCGATGTACAGACCCGGCTCGATGGTGAAGGCCATCCCCGGCTCCAGCAGGCGCGAATCGCCGGCCAGGCGGTAATCGCCCACGTCGTGCACGTCCAGGCCGATCCAGTGACCGGTCTTGTGCCGGTAGAAGCGCTGGTACAGGCCCTCGGCCAGGTTCTTTTCCAGCGTGCCCTTCAGCAGGCCCAGCCGCAGCAGGCCTTCGGTAAGCGTCTGCACTGCCGCCAGGTGACCGGTCTCGTAGGCCACGCCCGGCTTCGCCTGCGCAAGCGCTGCCGCCTGCGCCTCGCCCACCAGGTCGTGCAGCGCGCGCTGCTCGGCACTGAAGCGACCATTCACCGGGAACGTGCGGGTGATGTCGCTGGCGTAGCCGCGGTACTCGGCACCGGCATCGATCAGCACCAGCTCGCCATCGCGCGAACGCGCGTTGTTGTCGCGGTAATGCAGGATGCAGCCGTTGCGGCCGGCACCGACGATGCTGCTGTAGGCCGGCACCGCATCGCTGGCGCGGAACACGCGCTCCAGTTCGGCCTGCAGCTCGTACTCATGGATTCCCGCCTTCGCCGCACGCATCGCGGCCAGGTGCGCACGCACGCTGATCTGCGCGGCGTGGTGCATCAGCGCCACTTCCGCACCGGATTTGAACAGGCGCTGCTCATGCAGCAGGTGGCCCAGCTCCAGGAACTCATGCGGCGGCTGCGCGCCGTGGCGCACCTGCGAACGCACGCGGTTGACCCAGCCGATCAGCTTCAGGTCGAAGTCCGCATCGCGGCCGAAGTGGTAATAGACGCGCGAACGCCCTTCCAGCAGGCCCGGCAGGATGTCGTCCAGGTCATCGATCGGGTAGGCATCATCCATGCCGTACTGCGCCACCGCCCCGTCCTGGCCGGCGCGACCGCCGTCCCAGGCTTCGCGCTCGGCATCGCGCTCGCGGCAGAACAGGATGGCCTCGCCATGGCGGCGGCCGGGAATCAGCACCAGCACCGCTTCCGGTTCCGGGAAGCCGCTCAGGTACTGGAAGTCCGAGTCCTGCCGGTACGGGTAATGGGTATCCAGGCTGCGCACCTTCTCCGATGCGGCCGGCAGCACCAGGATCGCGTCGTCGCCGGCCATGTCCATCAGCTGGCGGCGGCGACGCTTGTACTCGCCGGCCGCGATGCCGGTGCGCTGCTTGATATCCATCAGTTCAGGCGCTGGCGGTGGCGCGCGGCCAGCACAACGTCACCGTGCAGCAGCAGGACCGCCACGCGGATGAACTCCTCGATCTCGGACAGGGCTTCGTCGTCGTCCTCGCCACCGGCCTCGAAATCCTCGCTGGAGGCACGGGCCAGGCTCGCCATGTCGGTCAGCGCTTCCTCGCCCTCTTCCGACAGGGTCGGGCGGCGGCCGCCGCTGCCCAGGCCGAAGCCACCGAGGAAGCTGCGGGTCCAGGCGAACATCGCGTCGGCCTGCGCGGCCACGTCGTCGTTGTCGGTCAGCAGCAGTTCGAAGGCGAAGTCGCGGTCTTCCAGCTGCTTGATGGTGGCTTCCAGCAGCTGCGCCAGCGCACTGCCGTCAGGCACCGGGGCCAGGTTGTCGTCGGCCAGCACGCGTGCCGGCCAGTCATTGCCGGGGGCGCCGCCGGCGGCCAGCCAGCCGCACAGGCCGCCGTGCAGCTCGGCAGCGGTGGCGCCCAGGCCCAGTTCCTGGCTGGCGCGGGAAACGTCGTCGACGGAGGGAAGTTCGGTCATCGTGCGGCTCGTTCGTAAGGGAAACCCGGGGTGCGCACGCGCGCGCCCGTGAGCCCGGTAGTGTAGCAACCCAACCGGGTCCTCCCCGTGGCAGCCCGGCCCTGCTGCGGCAACGCTTGACCGCCCTTGCCCGGCTTGCCTATCGTGCGGCATGGAACCCGCCGACCCCCTTGCCCAGTTGCAGGCCTTTGCCGCCCGCGTGGAAGCGTTGCTTGAACGCAACCAGCGCCTGGCCGAGGAGAACCGCAGCCTGCGCCACCAGCAGGAACAGCTCGTGACCGAGCGTTCGACGCTGCTGGCCAAGAACGAGCAGGCCCGCTCGCGGGTGGAAGCGATGATCAGCCGGCTCAAATCCCTGGAGCAGCACACATGAGCGCCGAACCGGTCAGTGTCCGCATCCTCGATCGTGAATACACGGTGGGCGTCGGTGGCGATGAACGCGACAGCCTGATGGCCGCCGCGCGCCTGCTCGATGCGCGCATGCGCGAGATCCGCGGCAGCAACCGGATGGCCGCCGTCGACCGCGTGGCCGTGCTGGCCGCGCTCAACCTGGCCCACGAGCTGCAGCTGCTGCGCGACGAGAACGCCCGCCAGGCGGTGGCCCTGCAGCAGACGCTGGCCGATCTGAACCGGCGGCTGGACCGCGCGATCGACAGCAGCACGTGAGGAGCGCGCGCATCGCGTCTTTTCATAACTGAATTGGCACGTACTGTTGCCGACGAACGGCCTATCCAGATCCTGCGCGCTGGCTATAATGGCGACGCGTTCTCTGCGGTACTCGACGGCATGTGCAAACATTCGCCTTGTCCCTTAAGAACGACACCGGGAGCGCGACAGCGCCGGGAGTGCAAGTCCGCCTTGTAGCGGGAAGCCCGATGGTTCTCCAGCGTTCCCACTTGAGCCCCCGGGTTCAAGGTCGTTTCGCATGCATCGACATTGCGGAGAATGCAATATTCCAGCAAGGGCGGCGTCTTCGGGCGTCGCCCTTGTTCTTTCCGGCACAATGACGGCTGTTCCCCCGCCGCACGCTGCCATGACCGACCCGCGCCAGGCCCTGCGCCACGACCTGCGGCAACGCCGCCGCGATCTTTCCGCGCCCGCGCGCATCGCCGCCGCCGAATCGCTGGCCGATGCCCTGCTTGCCCTGCCCTTCGCCCCGCGCACCGGCCCGGTGGCCGGCTACTGGGCCTTGGATGGCGAGATCGCCCTGCACCGCTGGCAGCTGCAGCTGCCCGAAGGCCTGACCTACTGCCTGCCGGTGCTGGCCGGCGAGGTGCTGAGCTTCGCGCCGTGGCGGCCCGGCCAGCCGCTGACCAGCAACCGCTACGGCATTCCCGAACCGGACGTGGCCCTGGAAGACACCCTGGAACCGGCGCAGATGGCGCTGGTGGTGACCCCGCTGGTCGGCTTCGACAGCCAGTGCCGACGGCTGGGCATGGGGGGCGGCTGGTATGATCGCAGCTTCGCCTTCCGCCACGACCGGCCGGCGCCGCCCTGGCTGGTCGGTGCTGCGTTCGCGGTGCAGCAGGTCGAGTCCTTGCCGGTGGCGTCGTGGGACGTGCCGGTGGATGCGATCTGCACCGAAGACGGCACCCTGTTCCCCTCCGCTGCCCCCGTGAACGCATGACCGCCCGCAAGCGCTATTGGCTGATGAAGTCCGAACCGGACGCTTTTTCCATCGATGACCTGGCCAAGGTGAAGGTCGAGCCCTGGAACGGGGTGCGCAACTACCAGGCGCGCAACTTCATGCGCGATGGCATGCAGGTCGGCGACGGCATCCTGTTCTACCACTCCAATACAAAGGTGCCGGGCATCGTCGGCCTGGCCACGGTGGCCAGCGCGGCCTACCCGGACGACACCCAGTTCGACCCGACGTCCGATTACCACGACCCCAAGAGCACGCGCGAAAACCCGCGCTGGATGCTGGTGGACGTGGGCTTCGAGCGCAAGCTGAAGCAGGTGATCGCGCTGGACGAGATCAAGCTGCACGCCGACGAACTCGGCGAGGGCTTCCCGCTGGTTGCCAGGGGCAACCGCCTGTCGGTGTTCCCGGTGACGGCCGCGCAGTGGAAGCTGCTGCTGTCGCTCGAAAAGAAATCCTGATTCCCTGCCTGAGAGTCCTCCCATGTCCGAAGCCAAGCGCCTTGCCGCCGAGAAAGCCATCGAATACGTCCAGGACGGCATGATCGTCGGCGTCGGCACCGGTTCCACCGTTGCCTACTTCATCGATGCCCTGGCCCGCATCCAGCACCGCATCAAGGGCGCGGTGTCCAGTTCCGAACAGAGCACCGCCCGCCTGAAGCAGCACGGCATCGAGGTGATCGAACTGAACCACGCCGGCAGCCTGTCGCTGTACGTGGACGGCGCCGATGAGTGCGATGCCAACAAGTGCCTGATCAAGGGCGGTGGCGCCGCGCTGACCCGCGAGAAGATCATCGCCGAGGCCAGCGAGCGCTTCGTCTGCATCGTCGACCCGAGCAAGCAGGTGCCGGTGCTGGGCAGGTTCCCGCTGCCGGTGGAAGTGATCCCGATGGCGCGCAGCCTGGTGGCCCGCCAGATCCGCGACATGACCGGCGGCCAGCCGAGCTGGCGCGAGGGCGTGGTGACCGACAACGGCAACCAGATCCTGGACATCCACAACCTGGAGATCACCGATCCGGAAAAGCTGGAGCGCGAGCTCAACCAGCTGCCGGGCGTGGTCTGCGTCGGCCTGTTCGCGCGCCGTCGCGCCGATGTGGTGATCGTCGGCGGCGAACCGCCGGTCGTGCTCTGAATTTCCCGAAGGACGCTGACATGTCGCTGCGCTCGCTGCTGATCCTCCCCCTGCTGGCCCTGACCGGCTGCGCCACCGATGCCGCCCGCCACTGGGTGGAGCTGGACGGCGCCCGTTACCAGGTGGAGCTGGCCACCAATGATGAAACCCGCGCCCGCGGGCTGATGTTCCGCGACCAGATGCCGGCCGACAACGGCATGCTCTTCATCCACGACCGCGAGGAAATGCAGGCGTACTGGATGAAGAACACCAAGATCGCGCTGGACATCCTGTACTTCGACAGCGAGCGCAAGCTGGTCAGCCAGCAGCGCGACGTGCCGCCGTGCTCGGCCGGCGACATGTGCCCGCCCTACCCGAGCGGTGGCCCGGCGCGTTACGTGCTGGAGCTCAACGCCGGCCAGGCCGAGAAGCTGAAGCTGAAGGACGGCACGCCGCTGACCTTCGGCCCGGGCATCGAGAAATAAGGGTTGGCCGGGCTGCGCCCGGCACCCGCGGGTAGTGCCGGCCGCTGGCCGGCAACGGCAACGGCAACGGCAACGGCAACGGCAACGGCAAAATCGTGCATTCCGTGGGATGGCGTGACGGTGTGGGCTTGCAGGACACGCCGTAAACCCCCCTCCGGGGTCCGGCCCAGCCGCTGGCGGCTGGGCGTTCGGGCGCTTGCGAAGCAGTGCTTCGCAAGCAAAGCGCCCTCACCCATGGGGGCTCGTAGGCGCCATCCATGGCGCCTGCGGTCCTGCAAGCCCACACCGCCCCGCCTCTGACAGTTGGCTGCAATCTCTCGGGGTCAGATCCCTTTCGCGCGCGAAAGGGCTCTGACCCCGTTTCTTCATGGCGCGGTTCTTTTCACGCCACACCGCTTGAAACCGCCTGCGATTGCCTCCAGTCTGTGGCCATGCAGGACCGGATCACACTCCCCGACTGGGATGCACTGGCCGACGTCGATGACGAGGCGCTGCCACTGTTGCCGACCGCGTTGCTGATCGCGCGCGATGAATACCCCGACCTGCAGCCCGGCGTGTACGACGCGCTGGTGCAGAGCCATGTCGACCACCTGCGCGCGGAAGTGGACACCATCGAGCGCTGGCCGCTGAAGATGGCCGCGGTCAACCGCCACCTGTTCGACGAACTGGGCTACAGCGGCGACCACCAGGAGTACTACGACCCGCGCAACAGCTACCTCAACCAGGTGTTCGAGCGCCGGCTGGGCAACCCCATCTCGCTGGCCCTGGTGCAGATGGAAGTCGCCCGGCGCCTGGGCATTCCGCTGGATGGCGTGTCCTTCCCCGGCCATTTCCTGGTGCGCCTGCCGGTGGACGACGGCGTGCTGGTGATGGACCCTTTCAACGGCGGTCGCCCGCTGGACGTGGACGAACTGCGCGAGCGCGCCAAGTCACACCTCGGCGGGCAGGCCCCGGACGACCAGGTGCTGGCGCAGATCCTCGACCCGGCGCCGACCCGCGCGATCCTGATCCGCATGCTGCGCAACCTGCACGGCGTGTATGCCGAAGCCAGCGAGTGGGACCGTGCCGCGCGCAGTGCCGACCGCCTGCTGAAGCTGGCCCCGGAACAGGACGATGCCCTGCGCGACCGGGGCCTGGCCTACCTGCAGCTGGATTACGTGGCCGGCGCCCGCCACGACCTGGGCCAGTACCTGCGCCGCAACCCCGAGGCCAACGATGCGCAGTGGCTGCGCGAAAAGCTGATCGACCTGGGTGGGCCGATGCCCCGGCTGCATTGAGTCAATCGATCTCGACCATCTCGAAATCGTCCTTGGTCACCCCGCAGTCGGGGCAGGTCCAGGTCTCGGGAATGTCCTCCCAGCGCGTGCCCGGGGCGATGCCCTCTTCGGGCAGGCCGTCCGCTTCGCGGTAGATGAAGCCGCAGACCACGCACATCCAGGTACGCAAGGTGGTGGGGGTGGCGTCGCTCATCGGATAATCAGGGCTGGATTCACGGGCCGCCATTGTCCCATCGCGGCCCACTCACCGGTAGCCATCGATGACTTCTGCTTCCCCGGCGCCCCGCGGCGTCTACCTGATCACCCCGGATGAACCCGATACCGCACGCCTGCTGGCGCGCACGGCGCCGCTGCTGGCCGCCGGTGCTACCTGGCTGCAGTACCGCAACAAGACCGCCAGCGACGCGCTGCGCCAGGAACAGGCCGTCGCCCTGCAGGCGCTGTGCGCCGTCCACGGCGTGCCGCTCATCATCAACGACGACCCGGCACTGGCCCAGGCCGTGGGCGCGGCCGGCGTGCACCTGGGCGGCACCGACGGCGACATCCCCAGCGCGCGCGCCCTGCTCGGCCCGGACGCCATCATCGGCGCGTCCTGCTACGACCAGCTGGCCAACGCCGAAAAGGCCGTGGCCGCTGGCGCCAGCTACGTGGCCTTCGGCGCCTTCTACCCCACCACCACCAAGGTCACCAGCAGCCGCGCCCACACCGACCTGCTGCGGCAAAGCGCCGCACTGGGTGTGCCGCGGGTGGCGATCGGCGGCCTGACGCCGGACAATGTCGGTCCCATCATCGATGCCGGCGCCGACCTGGTGGCCGTGGTCAGTGGCATCTATGCCGCGCAGGACCCGGTCGCGACCCAGCGCGCCTTCCTCGCCCAGTTCGCGTAACACCCAGGAAAGCCCCATGAACCACGACCAGTCCCACGCCCTGTTCTCCCGCGCCCAGCAGCTGCTGCCGGGTGGCGTCAATTCGCCGGTGCGCGCGTTCAAGTCCGTCGGCGGCGAGCCGTTCTTCGTCGAGCGCGCCGATGGCGCCTACCTGTACGACGTCGACGGCAACCGCTACATCGACTACGTCGGTTCCTGGGGCCCGATGATCGTCGGCCACAACCACCCGGCCGTGCGCCAGGCGGTGAAGAAGGCCATCGACAACGGCCTGTCCTTCGGCGCGCCGTGTGCGGCCGAAGTGACCATGGCCGAGACCATCACCCGCCTGGTGCCGTCCTGCGAGATGGTGCGCATGGTCAACTCGGGCACCGAGGCCACGCTGTCGGCCATCCGCCTGGCCCGTGGCGCCACCGGCCGCAACCGCATCGTCAAGTTCGAAGGCTGCTACCACGGCCACGGCGATTCGTTCCTGGTCAAGGCCGGCAGCGGCATGTTGACCCTGGGCGTGCCGACCTCGCCGGGCGTGCCGGCCGGCCTGAGCGAGCTGACCCTGACCCTGCCCTACAACGACTTCGACGCCGCCACCGCGCTGTTCGAAGCACAGGGCAGCGAGATCGCCGGCCTGATCATCGAACCGGTGGTGGGCAACGCCAACTGCATCCCGCCGCGCGACGGCTACCTGCAGCACCTGCGCGCGCTGTGCACGCAGTACGGCGCCCTGCTGATCTTCGATGAAGTGATGACCGGCTTCCGCGTGGCCCTGGGCGGCGCGCAGGCGCACTACGGCATCACCCCGGACCTGAGCACCTTCGGCAAGATCATCGGCGGCGGCATGCCGGTGGGCGCCTACGGCGGCCGCCGCGAGCTGATGCAGCAGATCGCCCCGGCCGGCCCGATCTACCAGGCCGGCACGCTGAGCGGCAACCCGGTGGCGATGGCCGCCGGCCTGGCGATGCTGGAACTGGTCTCGCAGCCGGGCTTCCACGACGAGCTGGCCGCACGCACCGCGCGCCTGTGCGAGGGCCTGGAAGCGGCCGCCGCCGAAGCCGGCGTGGCGGTGACCACCACCCGCGTGGGTGCGATGTTCGGCCTGTTCTTCACCAGCGAAAAGGTGGAGACCTATGCGCAGGCCACCGCCTGTGACATCCCGGCGTTCAACCGCTTCTTCCACGCGATGCTGGACCAGGGCGTGTTCCTGGCGCCGTCGGCGTACGAGGCTGGCTTCATGTCCAGCGCGCACGACGATGCCGTGATCGAAGCCACCCTGGCCGCTGCCCGCATCGCGTTCAAGGCCGCCAAGGGCTGAGCCCACGCCCGGTTGGTGCCAACCCTGGTTGGCACCGCCTTGCACCGTATCCACGCATGGCGTGGATCTACCACGCATTGCCGGGGCACCGTATCCACGCATGGCGTGGATCTACCACGCATTGCCGGGGCACCGTATCCACGCATGGCGTGGATCTACCATGCATTGCCGGGGTACGGCATCCACGCATGGCGTGGATCTACCATGCATTGCCGGGGTACGGCATCCACGCATGGCGTGGATCTACCATGCATTGCCGGGGTACGGCATCCACGCATGGCGTGGATCTACCACGCATTGCCGGGGCACCGTATCCACGCATGGCGTGGATCTACCATGCATTGCCGGGGCACCGTATCCACGCATGGCGTGGATCTACCACGCATTGCCGGGGCACCGTATCCACGCGTGGCGTGGATCTACCAGGCTGCGCGCACCGTTCCACCAGTAGAGCCACGCCATGCGTGGCTGCAATCAACCGAAAACGAAGCTGCCCTTCATCATCGCGAAGTGGCCGGGGAACGAGCAGAAGAAGGTGTAATCGCCGCCCTTCTGCAGCCCCTTGGTCGAGAAACGCACGCGCGCGGTTTCGCCGCCGCCGATCACCTTGGTGTGCGCCAGCACGCGCTTGTCGGCCTTGGGCAGGTAACTGTCGGCCAGGGTCATGCGCATGCCGGCCATCGCCACCGGCTGGTAGTCGGCCGTGCGGGTCAGCACCCAGTTGTGGCCCATCGCCGTAGCCGCC
Source organism: Stenotrophomonas sp. SAU14A_NAIMI4_5 (assembly GCF_003086795.1). Classification (NCBI taxonomy): domain Bacteria; kingdom Pseudomonadati; phylum Pseudomonadota; class Gammaproteobacteria; order Lysobacterales; family Lysobacteraceae; genus Stenotrophomonas; species Stenotrophomonas sp. SAU14A_NAIMI4_5. The sequence continues at coordinate 3,646,767 of NZ_CP026003.1, forward strand.
AGCTTGCCGGTGTGGCGCAGGGTCAGGTCCACTTCGCTGCAGTCGGCAGCCACCTTGATCTGGCGCGTGCTGAAGCTCATCTGGTCCGTGCTGTCGATGCTCACCGCACACACGCGTGCCATCGCCGACGGCGCCAGCATCAGCGCACCCAGTCCCACTGCCACCATCCAAGCCTTCATCGTTGCGTCTCCTGCGGGTTCACCGACCATTCTAGGCAGGGCCATGCGCCACCGGCTGCGACCGTCTGTCGCATGCGCACGCCGGGGTGTTCGCGCTTCTATGGCAATGGCATGCTCAGGCCATGCGGATCGACCTGTTGCTGCTCGATGTGGATGGCGTGCTGGTGCAGTACCAGCGCGCGCAGCGCGTGCTGCATCTGGCGCAGGCGCTGGACGTGAGCGCCGATGCCGTGCAGGCGGCGCTGTATGACAGTGGGCTGGAAGCGGCACACGACAGCGGCGCGCTGGATGGCGCGACCTATCTGGCACGCCTTGGCCGACTGCTGGGCCGCAGCGTGGATGCGCAGACCTGGATCGCCGCACGCCAGGCCGCCAGCCATCCGCAGGACGCGGTGCTGCAGCGCCTGGAGCACCTGCAGGCGCCGCTGGCGGTACTGACCAACAATGGCGCGCTGATGGTGCAGGCACTGCCCCAGCTGCTGCCGGGCCTGTTTCCTGCGTTGCACGGGCGGGTGTTCTGCAGTGCCGATTTCGGCCTGCGCAAACCGCAGCCGGCGGTGTTCCAGCGCGTGCTCGACGTGCTGCAGGTTGCGCCTGCGCACACGTTGTTCGTCGATGACCTGTTCGCCAACGTGCGCGGCGCACGCGCGGCCGGCCTGCACGCGGAAACGGTGCGTGACGGGCGTGGGCTGGGGAAGGTGTTGAAGCGCTACGCGGTACGATGATCCGGGGGTCAGAGCCCTCTCCGCAGGAGAGGGATCCGACCCCTGCGTCATGATCGGGGTCAGATCCCTCTCCCACGGAGAGGGCTCTGACCCCAGCGTCAGCATCAGCGCGCGGCGACGAACGCGGCAACGGCCGCGCGCAGGCGCTTGAGGCCTTCGGCCACTTCTTCGTCGGTGATGTTCAGCGACGGCACGAAGCGCAGCACGTCCGGGCCGGCCTGCAGGGTCAGCAGGCCCTGGTCGGCGGCATGGTCGAGGATCGCACCGGCCTGGCCGGCAAAGGCCGGGCTCAGCACCGCGCCCAGCATCAGGCCGCGGCCACGCACGCCACTGAACACGCTGAACTCTTCGCTGATGCGGTCAAAGCCATCGCGCAGCGCCTTCGACTGGCGGCTGACGTTGGCGGCGATCTCCGGCGAGGCCAGCTTGCGCAGGGCCACGCGGGCGACGGCCGCGGCCAGCGGGTTGCCACCGAAGGTGGTGCCGTGGGCGCCGAACTGCATGGTTTCGGCCACCTTCGGGCCGGCCAGCATCGCGCCGATCGGGAAGCCGCCGCCGAGGGCCTTGGCCAGGGTCACCATGTCCGGCACCACGTCATCCTGCCAGTGCGCGAACAGGGTGCCGGTGCGGCCCATGCCGGCCTGGATCTCGTCCAGCACCAGCAGGGCATCGTGCTGGTCGCACAGCTCACGCACGCGCTTGAGGAAGCCGGACTTGGCCGGCATCACGCCGCCCTCGCCCTGCACCGGCTCGAGCATGACCGCAGCGACGTCGCCGGCGGCCATCGCGGTTTCCAGCTGCACTTCATCGTTGAAGTCGATGTAGCGGAAACCACCGGGCAGCGGCTCGTAGCCTTCCTGGTACTTCGGCTGGGCGGTGGCGGTGACCGCGCCCATGGTGCGGCCGTGGAAGCTGCCGCGGAAGGTGATGATGACGCGCTTGTCGGCCGGGCGACCCTTGCTGGAGGCCCACTTGCGGACCATCTTGATCGCCACTTCGTTGGCTTCGGCGCCGGAATTGCACAGGAACACGCGCTCGGCGAAGCGGCTGGCCTGCACCAGTTCCTCGGCCAGGTGCAGCGGCGGCGCGCTGTAGAAGACGTTGCTGGTGTGCCACAGCTTGCCGGCCTGCTCGACCAGCGCAGCCACCAGGTCCGGGTCGTTATGGCCCAGCCCGCACACGGCGATGCCGGCGGCCAGGTCGATGAACTCGCGGCCCTGGCTGTCCCACACGCGGGCGCCCTGGCCTCGCTCCAACACCACCTGGCGGGGCTTGTACACCGGCAGGTAGTAGTGCGACAGGGAGATCAACGGATCGGTAGCGGCGGTCATGGCAGTGGATTGGGTTCAGGAACCCCCATTCTCGCCCCCCAGCCCCTGCGGCACAATGTGCGGATGCGCCCGTTTTCCGCCCCCCAGCTGAACCCCGCCACCGCTTCCGGCTGGCGCCGGACCTGGTTCGACATCATCTACCGCCACGACACCCGGCCGTCCCGCAATTTCGACCTGATCCTGGTGGTGGCGATCATCGCCAGCATCCTGGTGGTGATGATCGACAGCGTGCAGCACCTGCACGTGGCATGGTCGGACTGGCTGTACGTCATCGAGTGGGGCTTCACCGCCCTGTTCACGATCGAGTACCTGCTGCGCCTGGCGGTGGTGAAGCGGCCGTTGCGCTACGCGGTCAGCATCTGGGGCATCATCGACCTGCTGTCGATCCTGCCGGCCTACCTGTCACTGTTCATCCCCGGCGCGCAGAGCCTGCTGGTGGTGCGCGCGCTGCGCATGCTGCGGGTGTTCCGCATCCTCAAGCTGACCCGCTACATCGAGGAAAGCGGCGTGCTGCTGCAGTCGCTGTGGCGCAGCCGGCGCAAGATCCTGCTGTTCCTGTTCACGGTCATCACCATCACGATCATCGCCGGCACCCTGATGTACATCATCGAGGGCCCTGCGCATGGGTTCAGCAACATCCCGGCCAGCATGTACTGGGCAGTGGTGACCATGGCCACGGTCGGCTTCGGCGACATCGTGCCGCAGACCGTGCTCGGCCGCTTCGTCACCTCGGTGCTGATCCTGATCGGTTACAGCATCATCGCCGTGCCCACCGGCATCTACACCGCCGAGCTGGCCAGCACCATGCGCGAGGCCGACATGGCCGCGCGCCGGGATGCGCGTGGTTGCCCGCAGTGCGGGCTGGAAGGCCACGAGCCCGACGCGCGCCATTGCCGCCGGTGCGGCAGTGCCCTGCCGGATACCTTCAACAGGTAGATCCACGCCGTCCAGACCCAGTAGATCCACGCCATGCGTGGATGAGCAACTGTACAGTGCGGACCAACGGTCCGCACCCACCAGAGTCAGTAGATCCATGCCATGCGTGGATGAGCACCCACCAGAGTCGGTACTCGTCAACGCATGCGATTGCTGGTGGTCACCAGGTCGTTGTACGCGTCCAGGATGTCCGACTGCGCGCCTTCCGGGGCCGAAGTGAGCCAGCTGCCCGATGCCTTGCGCTCGGCGGCCAGACCTTCGGCGCTGATCGGCTTGCCCTGCTCGATGCGTTCGATGCCACGGCCGGCCTTGCGGATCAGCATGTCGGCCGAGCGCTGCACATGGCCCCAAATCGGGTCGTCCTTGCCGATGCCGGCGGCCTGCATTTCCTTCACCAGTGCCTCGTAATCCGCCACGCGCGTGCGCAGCGCGGCGACGTCAGGCTTTTCATCCTGGAAGGCCACCGCAAGCTGCTTGCCGTCGCCGACCAGGCGCAGGTGGTAGTAAGCCGGCGAACGGCCCTCACTCTCTTCGATCTGCTTCAGCTGCGCGGCACGGCGCTCTTCCTCGTTCTTTTCCAGCGCCACGTCCAGTGCGTCGCTGGCCTTGAAGAAGGCCGCATAGGCCTGCATCAGCGGTGCGTGCTGGCTGCGCATGCCTTCGCCGCCATCGCGACGGAACTCCTCGCGGCTGAAGTAGCCATCGGCCTGCTCGATCTTCGCGTACAGGGCCTGGAAGGCCTGCTGGTAATCACGCACCGGCGCATCCATCGGGATCGCCGGCGTCATCGCCAGCGCGTCGGTCAGCGGCTGGCCGCAGTACTCCACGCGGTGCGACAGCACCTTGCCCGGCGAACGCGGCTGCGCTTCCTTGCCGGTCGGGCCGGCTTCGACATCCTTGATCCAGCCGGTGTACGTCTCGAAGCCCTCGTGGATGGGCTGCTCGACGCCGTTGTAGCACTCGATGTAGGCGTTGACCTTGGCCAGGCTGGGATCGGCCAGCGACAGGCCGGTGGATTTGTTGCAGCCGACCAGGCCGGCCACGGCACCCAGCAGCAGCACCGGCAGTACACGTACAGAAGCGTTCAATTCAGTTCCTTGCAGAAAAAAAAGAGCACCGCCTTATTGGCGGTTGCTCTGGAATACCAGTGAGTTGTATTCCTGCATCAGCTTGCCCGGCGAGCCATGCGGTGCCATGGTGGTGTCCAGCATGCGCCGCTCGATATCGCTGTACGGTGTCTTCTCCGCAACGCGCTTCAGGCGCTCCTTGCTCTCACGGCGGAAATTCTCGGCGGTGCGCTCGAAGCTGTTCCAGTCCAGCTTGCCCGGCTCCTGCTCGGCCACCTTGGCATGGGCCTCGTCGGAGATCGCGTTGAACGCATCCAGGCGCCGGCGCGCTTCGGCCACGTCGAAGCTGTCTTCAGCCATCAGGTCCATCAGCGCCTTGGCATCGCGCATGATCGCCAGGCGGTAGAAATTGCGGGTGCGGCCTTCCTGCGCTTCCACCTTGGCCAGCTGCGAATCCTGCAGGCGATCGTTCTCGGCATCCAGCGCGTCGCTGAACACGCTGCTGGCTTCGACGAAGGTACCGAATGCAGACATCAACGGCGCATGCAGCGCCTTGCCGCGCGCGAAGCCATCGTCTTCGTAGTCATCACGCTGGTAGTAGTCGGCCGCTTCGTGGGTGATCGGCTGCAGTGCATGCAGTGCATCGAGATAGCCCTGCGCGGCCTTGTCCAGCTCCGGCAGCGACGGCTGCGCGGCGATGGCTTCCGGCAGCGTCTTGTCGCAGCCTTTGAGGTCGCTGGCGGTCAGGTCCGGCGGACCAATCGGGCGTTCCTCGCGACCGGTCGGGCCGGCCTTGGGGTCCTTCATCCACACCGTGTACGGGCCGATGCCCGCGTGGATCTTGCGGTCCACATCGTTGTAGCACTCGATGTAGCCGTTGAGCTTGCCCATCAGGGCCTGGTCGCTGTCGGTGTCGACGGCGGCGGTCTCGCCCTTGCCTGCAGTGTCGGCGGCATCGGCCGGGGCCGCAGGCTTGCCACCACAGCCGGCCAGGACAAGGGACAGCGAAGCAGCCAGGGTGGCCGCACGAAGCATCGGTCGCATAGGGAAACTTCCTTGTTGAGAGAGTTGATGAAAACGATTCCAGCCACCCATTCTACCCAACCCGGGCAGTGGCCATCCTTGACCACTGCCTCAGAAGCACGCGCCGCCGATCAATCCAGGAACAGGTCCGGCAGCAGCGGACGCGACGCGTCCACGGCATACCCGGACAGATCGGTCAGCCCGGCTTCGCCCAGCACCTCGTCATCAATCAGGAAGCGGCCGTGGAAACCGGCGGCCTCGCGCACCAGCACCGCATGCGCGGCATCGGCCATGATCTGCGGCGTACGGCAGCCCGCCGCATCGACGCCGGGGATCATGTTGATCGCATCGGTGGCGATGACGGTGCGCGGCCACAGCGCATTGACCGCCACGCCCTGCGGGCCGAACTCCGCAGCCAGGCCCAGGGTGACGAAGCTCATGCCCATCTTGGCCAGCGTGTAGCCGGTATGCGGGCCCCACCACTTCGGTTCCAGGCTGGGCGGCGGGGCCAGGGTGAGGATGTGCGGATTGGGCGCCTGCAGCAGGTACGGCAGGCAGGCCTGCGCGCACAGGAAACTGCCGCGCGAATTGACCTGCTGCATCAGGTCGAACCGCTTCATCGGCGTATCCAGCACGCCGCGCAGCCAGATCGCGCTGGCGTTGTTGATGAGGATGTCGATGCCACCGAAGGTATCCACCGTCGCGGCCACGGCCGCCTTCACCTGGTCCTCTTCGCGGATGTCGCACTTCAGGGCGAGGCCCTGGCCGCCGGCCGCGGTCACGGCTTCGGCGGCGCTGTGGATGGTGCCCGGCAGCTTCGGGTTGGGCACCGACGACTTCGCGGCGATGGCCACGTTGGCGCCGTCGCGCGCCGCGCGCAGTGCGATGGCCAGGCCGATACCACGCGAGGCACCGGTGATGAAAAGGGTTTTACCCTGCAGACTGCCCACGTTCCACACTCCAGCGTATGCAATGAGCCGCTAGTATGCCGCGCCGACGCGGAGTTCACCGCGCGTTGACGATACTGGCGCCCCGGTCACACGCACGAGGTACACGCCATGCGCCGTTCCCGCCTGCTGCTGCCTGCCCTGGGCCTGGCCCTGCTCACCGCCTGCCAGGGCCGTGCGCCGGAACCCGGCACCGAACCTGCCACGGGTGATGCGCCCGCCGCCAACAAGGCCGCCGATGGCTCACTGCGCTGGAGCGAGTCGGTGGTCTGGGATGGCGACCTCAACGCCTGCCGCCAGGGTGAGAACAGCGCAACGCGCGAGTGCCTGGCCGAGACGATGAAGTCCGCCGGCGCCAGCGCCGATGCCGTGGCCGCTGCAGACCAGCTGTCCACCGGCGGCGAGTTGGCCTACGTGACGGCCTGGCATGAACACGATGGCCTGGGCGTGGCCACGGTGGAGTATCCGTTCCGCGCCAACACCAACGAGGGCACGCGCCTGGTGGATGCCGGCGGCAAGCGCATCGATGTCGACGCGGTGCAGCTGGACGACACCCTGCGCGCCGACCCGGGGGTACAGGCGGTGCTGGCCGCGCATCCGCAGGCCACGCCGTTCGCGCCCGCACAGGCAGCAGGCACGGCACCGCTCGATGGCGGCGGCATCCGCCTGCTGTACCGCACGCCGCTGCGCGACTGCCATGCCTGCCCGGATGTCGGCCAGTTGCAGATCGGTTATGACTTCGATGGCAAGCGCAACTTCATCGGCCAGCAGGTGGTGCCGGCGGCGCGGCATTGAATCAACCGTACGCCTGCACCTGCTTCTTCAGAAGGTGCGGCACGATCCATCGATGCACCGGCGCCACCGGCAGCATGTAGAACCGCCCAAACGCGTTGTGGGTATGCACGACGGTGGCCACTTCCAGCACGTCACCCTGCCACTGCAGCGCCAGCTGCACACGCAGGTGGCGGTCGTTGTCCTCCAGCACGATGGCATCCTCATCCAGCGACTGCAGGGTGAAGATGCCCAGCCGCTGGCCCGGTCGCGGCGCGGTGGTGTCCTGCACCGCGCGCAACGAGCCCAGGTCCTTCATGCCGAGCAGGCGCATGCCGCGGTTGCGCAGCGCCATCAGGCCATCGAACCAGCCGGGGATGGTCGCGGCCATATCGCGGTATGCCTGCAACGCGCTGCGGCCATCGCGACGGGTATGGACCTGGCAGGCGTGCACGAAGCTGGCGCCGGGCAGCTGCGCGCGCAGCACGCTGGCCGCACTCGGCGGCGCGGTCACCACCTGCGCGGCGGTCACGGCTTCGGCCCCTGCCCTTCGTTGTCTTCCCAATGCAGGATGCGGCGGGTGACGAAGCGGTAGACCGGCTTGCCGGTGGCGAACCACAGCTCGCGCACCCAGGAGGTGCGCTTGAGCACGCGCTTCTCCACCGGGGTGAGCGACTCGCGGCAGTACATGCGCTTGTGCTTGAGCAGGTGACGCAGGTCTTCGCGGGCCAGCAGGCGCATCCAGCGCGAGCGCGGGTTGCCGATCACCGCCAGCTGGAAGTCGATCAGCGCCGGGCGGCCGTCTTCGGTCACCAGCCAGTTGGCCTCCTTGGCCAGGTCGTTATGGGCCACGCCGCGCCGGTGCAGCTGCTGCAGCAGGCGCCGCGCGGCACGGAACCAGGCCAGGTCGCCACGCGGCGGACGCTGGTACATGGCATCGCCGGCCATGAAGCTGCGGTCGAGATGGCGGCCATCCCAGTCCAGCAGCTGCGGCACGTCGGCCATGCCCTCGATATGCCGCAGCGCGCGTGCTTCGCGGCGTGCCAGCCACCACGCCGGCACGCGCAGCCACAGCGGCGTTGCGCCCAGGTCGCGGCGTACGAAGGGGCCCTGCGGCCCCTGCACAAGCATGATGCGGCCGAAGCTGTCGGCCTTCAGGGCATGCGTTGGAGCGTCGGTCGAGTGCGGCATGCGCCCATTCTAGGCGATGGCGCTGGTTGCAAACGGTCACCAAGCCGCTGGGAACCAGTCACCTTCACGCCTCTATAATCGGGCAATGGACTCTTCATGGATCGACGCCACCCTCGCGTGGATTGCCGCCCATCCCGTACTCGCGGGCGCGGTTATTTTTCTGATCGCCTTCTGCGATGCGGTCATCATTCTCGGCGCCATCGTGCCGGCGCTGCCCCTGCTGTTCGCGGTGGGCGTGTTCATCGGCCTGGGGCAGATCTCCGGGCCGTATGCCGTGGCCGCGGCGGCGCTGGGTGCGTTTGCCGGTGATGGCATCAGTTACTGGATCGGCCGCCGCTGGGGCGACCGCCTGCGCGGGGTCTGGCCGTTCAGCCGCTACCCGCAGCTGCTGGACCGCGGCGAGAACCTGTTCCGCCGCAATGCCTTCAAGAGCATCCTGATCGCGCGCTATGTCGGCGCCATCCGGCCGTTCGTGCCCGCCATCGCCGGCATGCTGAAGATGCCGGCCAGCCGCTACGTGCAGGCCAGCGGCATCGCAAGCCTGTCGTGGGCGGTGCTGTTCCTGGCGCCAGGCTGGATCCTCGGCGAAGCCTATGACGCCGTCGCCGCGGTTGCCGGACGCCTGGTGGTGGTGGTCGGCCTGCTGGTGGTCATCCTCGGCCTGGTCTGGGCCATCGTGCTGTACGGCTACCGCTGGTCGGCCGCGCGCATGGACCACTGGCTGGCGCGCCTGCTGGACTGGTCCAACCGCCACCCCACGCTGGGCCGCTACACGGTCGGCGTGCTCGACCCGAAGCGCCGTGAATCGGTGCCGCTGGCGATGCTGGCACTGATGCTGCTGTTGCTGGGCTGGGGCTGGTTCGCGCTGCTGACCGTGGTGGTCGCCCATGGCGAACCGCTGGCCATCGATCTGCTGGTGCACCAGGCCATGCTGGCCCTGCGCAACCCGTTGGCCGACTACCCGATGGCCGCACTGGCCTCGCTGGGCGCGTGGCAGGTGCTGATGCCGGCCACTGCGGCGGCGATGGGCTACCTGGTGTGGCGCCGGCGCTGGATGGCCGCCGCGCACTGGCTGGCCGCACTGGCCTTCGGCCTGGCCCTGACCAAGCTGCTGGGCACCACCGTGGACGTGGTGCGCCCGGTCGATGCCAGCAGTGGCTTCGGCTTCCCTTCGGTGTCGGTGACCATGGCCACCATCACCTTCGGCTTCTTCGCGGTGCTGATCGCGCGCGAAATGCCCGGCCGCACCCGCGTCTGGCCGTACCTGGTGTCGGGCATCGTGGTCAGCCTGATCGGCTTCTCGCGCCTGTACCTGGGCGCGCACTGGCTGAGCGACGTCATCGGCGGCATGTTGTTCGGCACGTTCTGGCTGCTGGTGCTGGGCATCGCCTACCGCCGCCGCTTCAACCGCTCGTTCTGGGTGAAGCCGGTGGCGTGGCTGTTCTACGGCGTCTTCGCGGTGGCGGCGATGTGGTACGCGCCGCGCAACATCCCGGTGAAGCTGGAGCGCTTCGAACCAACCCTGCCGGCACCGGTGGCGATGGACATGCAGGCCTGGTGGCAGCACGACTGGGCCAAGCTGCCGGCGCGCCGCAACGAGTTCGACGATGACCAGCGCTGGCCGCTGGACGTGCAGGTGGCCGGCCCGCTGGCACCGCTGCAGGCGCAGCTGGAAGCGCGCGGCTGGACCGTGCAGGCGCAGGCCGGCTGGGAAGAAGCCCTGCTGATGCTGGACAAGAACACTGGCGCCGACGAACTGCCGGTGCTGCCGGCCACGCTGGAAACGCGCGTGGAAGCCCTGCTGATGGTGCGCCAGGGGGCCAAGCCGGATGAGCGCTACGTGCTGCGCCTGTGGCCGGCACCGGGCCAGCTGCAGCCGGGCGACGTGCCGCTGTGGCTGGGCAGTGCGCAGACCCTGCGCTACGAGCGCCACTTCGAGTGGATCGGCATGTGGCACCCGGTGCGCGGCATCGACCCCGCGTTCAATGCGCTGAAGGACGCCGTGCAGGGCATGCCGCAGCACGAGGACGTACACGCCGAAACCGGGTTGCCGGTGCTGCGGTTGAAGACGCAGCCGTGATCGATCGCCGGGCATGGCCCGGCGCTACCGGAACGTGGATGGGTAGCGCCGGGCCATGCCCGGCGGCGTAGATCCACGCCATGCGTGGATGGCCGCTTACGGCATCCACCCCAACAACTGCTGCAAGCGCTGGTGCGGGTCGTCCATCTGCAGCAGCTGCAACCGCTGCTGTTCGCCGAGCGGCAGCAGTTCGGCCAGCCGCCAGCCGACCCAGCTGGCCTGGTCCAGCAACGCTGGATTCGCCGGCGCATAGGCCTCGCCCGCCTGCTCGATGATGTGCCCGAGCACCGTGGCCAGCAGCGCATGCTGCGGCTTCAGTTCGTCATCGGGGTCTTCTTCGCACCAGCGCACATCGGCCACGACCAGGCCGTTGTCGCGCACGCGGGTACGCTCGACATGGAAACGCCGGGTACCGCGCAGGCGCAGCTGCAGCACGCCATCGGCGCCGACATCGAAGTCCTCGATGCGGACCTGCACGCCGTAGGCCGCCGGGGTAGCCGGCTCCCCCACTTCCTGCCCTTCCAGGATCAGGCAGACACCAAAGCCCTCGCCGCTGCGGCCGGTGTCGCGCACCAGGTCCAGGTAGCGGCGCTCGAACACGCGCAGGCCAACCGCCGCGCCGGGCACCAGCGTGGTGTGCAGCGGAAACAGCGGCAGCGGAACGTCGGTGCTCATCGGGCCTGCAGGGCGGCGAGAAAGCGGCGCGGCGCGCCGTCGAAGCCACCGTTGGACATGAACACCACGTGGTCACCGCTGCGCACGCTGGACTGCAGCTGTGCCAGCAGCGCATCGGTATCGGGCACGGCATGGGCCTGGCCACGCACGGCGGCGATCACCGAAGCGGCATCCCAGGCCAGTTCCGGCCGATGCAGGAACACCACTTCGTCGGCCAGCGCCAGCGACGGTGCCAGCGCCTGGGCGTGTGCGCCCAGCCGCATCGAGTTGCTGCGCGGTTCCATCGCCACCACGATACGCGCGTCGCCGACCTTGGCGCGCAGGCCGTCCAGCGTGGTCGCGATCGCCGTGGGGTGGTGGGCGAAATCATCGTAGACGGTGATGCCGTCATGGCTGCCGATCACTTCCATGCGGCGCTTGACGCTGCGGAAGCGGGCCAGCGCCGGGATCACCTCGGCCGGGGCCACGCCCACCGCATGCACGGCGGCCAGGGCGGCCAAGCCGTTGAGTACGTTGTGGCGGCCCAGCAGCGACCAGTGCACATCACCCAGCGCCTGCCCACGGTGATGCACGCGGAAGGCGCTGCCATCGGCGGCCAGCAGCTCGGCATGCCATTCCAGCGACGGGTCGAAACCGAAGCGCTCGACCGGGGTCCAGCAGCCCATCTGCAGCACTTTGGCCAGGTGCGCGTCCTCCCCATTGACGATCAGGCGGCCGCGCGCGGGCACGGTGCGCACCAGGTGGTGGAACTGGCGCTCGATGGCCTCCACGTCCGGGAAGATGTCGGCGTGGTCGTATTCGAGGTTGTTGAGGATGGCCACCAGCGGCCGGTAGTGCACGAACTTGCTGCGCTTGTCGAAGAAGGCGGTGTCGTACTCATCGGCCTCGACCACGAACTCGCGGCCCTGGCCCAGGCGGGCGGAGACGCCGAAATCCTCGGCCACGCCACCGATCAGGAAGCCCGGCGAACGCCCGGCGCTTTCCAGCAGCCAGGTCAGGATGGTGGTGGTGGTGGTCTTGCCGTGGGTGCCGGCCACGGCCAGGGTGTCGCGGCCCGGCAGCACCTGCTCGGACAGCCACTGGGCACCGGAGATGTAGCGCTGGCCGGCGTCGAGCACGGCTTCCACGGCCGGGTTGCCGCGTGACAGGGCGTTGCCGATCACCACCTCGGCGGTGCCCGGCGGCACGCTGTCGGCGCGGTAGCCCTGGTCCAGGACGATGCCCAGCTGCTCAAGCTGGGTGGACATCGGCGGATAGATGGCCTGGTCGCTGCCACTGACCGTATGGCCCAGTTCCCGCGCCAGGGCGGCCACGCCACCCATGAAGGTGCCGGCGATTGCAAGGATATGTACGCTGCTCATGACCGGGGATTGTGACCGATCACGGCTGTATAGGGCCATTGTCAGCAGCGGGGTCAGACAACTCCTACAGCGCTTGTGAGAAAAGTCCAACCGTCTGTCAGGGAATTCCTGATAGCGCAGGTATGTGAACCCGTACACAATTCAGGAAGCCAGCCGTAGTACCCGAACCGGTCCTACTCCCCAAGAGGCCATCCCCAAGGGAGCTCATGCTGCGGAGCCCTGAGCAAGCTCATCGCTGGCACCTATGAAACGAAACAGGCCTGGTCCGCGAGGATCAGGCCTGTTTCGTTGTCGCTGCAGGGTGGCCGGCGCAGGGCCGGCCAACCGCCATCAGCCCTTGATCGCTGCCAGGATGCGGGCTTCGATCTCGTCCAGGTCACCGACGCCATCGACGCGGGCCAGGGTGCCACGGCCGGCGTAGAAGTCGACCACCGGGGCGGTCTGGTCGTTGTAGACCTGCAGGCGCTGGCGCACCGCTTCCGGGTTGTCGTCGGCGCGGCCCTGTTCCTGCGCGCGGCCGGCGATGCGCTCGACCAGCAGCTCGGTGGCCACGTCCAGCTGCACCACGGCGTCCAGCGGCTGGCCGATCTTGGCCAGCAGGCCGTCCATCGCATTGGCCTGGGCCACATTGCGCGGGTAGCCGTCCAGGATGAAACCCTTGGCGACATCGGCCTGGGTCAGGCGCGACTCCAGCATGCCCAGCAGGATGTCATCGGACACCAGGTTGCCGGCATCCATCACCGCCTTGGCCTGCTTGCCCAGCTCCGAGCCCGCGGCGATTTCCGCGCGCAGCATGTCACCGGTCGAAATATGGGCAATGCCCAGCTTTTCTTTCAGGCGCGTCGCCTGCGTCCCCTTGCCCGAACCGGGCGGTCCCAACAGAACCAATCGCATTGACCTGACTCCAACGTGTTGAAAACAAAGAAGGTTCGCGCCCCGGACGGACCGGTATCGCTGCACCGCAATAGCGCCACTTTAGCGCATCCGGGTAATGTCTCTGCAATGTCCCCCTCACCGAGCAGGTAGAAGCATGCGCAACGGCACCCTCCTCTACGCCCAGTCCGGCGGCGTCACGGCGGTCATCAACGCCACCGCGGCGGCGGTCATCGAGCAGGCCCGGGCCAAGGGCATCAAGGTCCTGGCTGCCCGCAACGGCATCCTCGGCGCCCTGCGCGAGGAGCTGATCGACACCAGCAAGGAGAGTGCCGCCGCCATCCGCGCCCTCGCCCACACCCCGGGCGGCGCCTTCGGCTCGTGCCGGGTCAAGCTGAAATCGCTGGAGGCCGACCGTGCCCGTTACGACCGCCTGCTGGAGGTGCTGCGCGCCCACGACGTGCGCTGGTTCCTCTACAACGGCGGCAACGATTCGGCCGATACCGCGCTGAAGGTGTCGCTGCTGGCCAAGGCGTCCGGCTACGACCTGACCTGCATCGGCGTGCCCAAGACCATCGACAACGATTTGGCCGTGACCGACACCTGCCCGGGTTTCGGCTCGGCAGCCAAGTACACCGCGGTCTCGGTGCGCGAGGCCGCGCTGGACGTGGCAGCGATGGCCGAGACCTCCACCCGCGTCTTCATCTACGAGGCGATGGGCCGCCACGCCGGCTGGCTGGCCGCCGCCGCGGGCCTGGCCGGCAATGGCGAGGACGAGGCTCCGCACATCATCCTGCTGCCCGAGCGTGCCTATGACGAGGCGACCTTCCTGGCCAAGGTCAAGGCCGTGGTCGAGCGCGTCGGCTACTGCGTGGTCGTGGCCTCCGAGGGCATCGCTACCGCCGATGGCCGCTTCGTCGCCGATGCCGGTGGTGGCAAGGATTCCTTCGGCCATTCGCAGCTGGGCGGCGTCGCCGCGCATCTGGCCGGCCGGGTCAAGGACCAGCTGGGCCTGAAGGTGCACTGGGCCCTGCCCGACTACCTGCAGCGCTCGGCCCGGCACCTGGCCAGCAAGACCGACTGGGAACAGGCGCAGGCGGTGGGCAAGGCCGCCGTGCAGCTGGCGCTGAAGGGCCAGAACGGGGTGATGCCGGTGATCGTGCGCAGCAGCGATGCGCCCTACCGCTGGAAGATCGAGGCCGCGCCGCTGGCGAAGATCGCCAACCATGAGAAAAAGATGCCGGCCGGCTTCATCCGCCGCGATGGTTTCGGCATCACCGCCAAGGCACGCGCCTACCTGTCGCCGCTGATCAAGGGCGAAGCCCCCCTGCCCTACGGCGCTGACGGTCTGCCGAAGTACGTGACACTGAAGAACGTGGCGGTGAAGCAGAAGCTGCCCGCGTTCGAGGGCTGAGCCACGGTCGGGGCGAGGGAGGAAGGCGATGGCACTGCGCGTTGTTCGACTCGGCAGCCCGCGCGCGCCCGGCGAGGGCCTGCGCATCGGCACGGTGCGGCGGCCGCCACGGGGCGTGCCGCGCAGCGAGTTCGCCCGCCAGGATTGGTATGACGTGTGGTTCCCGACGCTGTCGCCCAGCCCGGCGCTGGTGAAGCTGGCGCACGAGGCGAAGACTGCGGCGGACTGGAACGCCTTCTTCCGCCACTTCAAGGCCGAGATGAAAGCGCCCGAGGCCGCCCATGCGCTGGATCTGCTGGCGGCACTGTCGCAGCACAGCGACATCGCCGTGGGCTGCTACTGCGAAGAGGAGGCGCATTGCCATCGCAAGGCGCTGCGCGAGCTGCTGGTGGCACGCGGAGCGAAGCTGGCCGAGGGGTGATGGCGCGCTGCGGTAGATCCACGCCATGCGTGGATGCGACATCGGTGCCGACCAACGGTCGGCACCCACCGGGCAGGTTCCGGCATCGGTGCCGACCAACGGTCGGCACCCACCGGGCAGGTTCCGTCATCGGTGCCGACCCAAGGTCGGCACCCACCCGTATCAATTACAGGCCTTGCCTTCCACCTGCAGCTGCGCGGCGAACATCGTCACCTGCGGGATCTTGCCGGCGGCCGCCTGCTTCTTCGCTTCTTCCAGATAGATGCGCGACTGGCCCTGGCCATCCAGCGCCTGGGTGCTGTTGACCGGCAGGCGCCACACCCGCACCACCGCCTGCTGTGCCGGGCAGGCGGCATTCGGCACGCGGATCACGTCGTTGAGCTTCCAGCCCTTGTCGGCACTGGGCTGTGCCTTGGCGTAATCGACGAAGCGGGCGCGCGGCTGGCACTGCTCGCTGGTGCGCACGGCGGAGAAGCGGTACGGCTCGGCGGCCTGGCCGGTGAACACGCCTTCCAGGCGTGCACAGGCCTCGGGAATCTGCCGCAGCGTATGCACCGCACCTGCGGCCTGGGGGGCGCCGACCGCCCGCTGCAGTTCGGGGGTTTCCGCAGCCAGGGCCGGCAGGGCCGGAACCAGGGCGGCAAACATCAGCAGGGACAGGCGCATGGGGAATCTCCGTCAGGACTGTGCGCAGGCTTGCAGAAGGTGGCTTAACGGGGTGCAAAGGGTGCCGCGAAGGAGCCGGTCGAGTTGCCGCTGCGCTCACCGGGGCATGCCAGTCGAGCAAGCTCGACTCTACGGGGGCCGGGACGCATACTGCGGGCACCAGGGAATGCTGAACACCGCCATACGTCGGACGACCGTTTCGGTCGGCACGGGTTGGTTCCAGGCTGCAACCCGTCGTCCCCCTCGTGGTGCCGTTCATCGCCACTGGATGCTCACCATCCATTCTGCGGAGGGGTCTGATGCTGGAACGTCACGGGCTGTCACTGGCGCTGGGCTGCGCCATTCTCGCGATCCTCTACGGGATCATCTCGGCGCGCTGGATCCTGCGCCAACCCACCGGCAATGAACGCATGATCGCGATCGCCACCGCGATCCAGGAAGGCGCGCGCGCCTACCTCAACCGCCAGTACCTGACCATCGGCGTGGCCGGCGTGGTGCTGTTCGTGCTGGTCGGCGTGTTCCTCAGCTGGTACACGGCCATTGGTTTCGCGGTCGGCGCGGTGCTGTCCGGCGCGGCCGGCTACATCGGCATGAACGTCTCGGTACGCGCCAACGTGCGCACCGCCGAGGCCGCGCGCAACGGCATCAGCGCGGCGATGGACGTCGCGTTCCGCGGCGGCGCCATCACCGGCATGCTGGTGGTCGGCCTCGGCCTGCTGGGCGTAGCCGGTTACTACGCACTGCTGCTGCGCATGGGGCTGCCGATGGAACAGGCGCTGCACGCGCTGGTCGGCCTGGCCTTCGGCTCCTCGCTGATCTCGATCTTCGCCCGCCTCGGCGGCGGCATCTTCACCAAGGGCGCCGACGTCGGCGCCGACCTGGTGGGCAAGGTGGAAGCCGGCATTCCCGAGGACGACCCGCGCAATCCGGCGGTGATCGCCGACAACGTCGGTGACAACGTGGGCGACTGCGCCGGCATGGCCGCCGACCTGTTCGAGACCTACGCGGTCACCGTCATCGCCACGATGCTGCTGGGCAGCCTGATGCTGAGCGAGGCCGGTGCCAATGCGGTGCTGTACCCGCTGGTGCTGGGCGGGGTGTCGATCATCGCCTCGATCATCGGCGCACTGTTCGTGAAGGTGAAGCCCGGCGGCTCGATCATGGGCGCGCTGTACAAGGGCGTGATCGTCTCCGGCGTGCTGGCGGCCATCGCGTTCTATCCCATCACCACCGGGCTGATGAGCGCCAACGTGCATGGCCCGCTGGCGCTGTACGGCTGCGCGCTGATCGGCCTGGTGCTGACCGGCCTGATCGTGTGGATCACCGAGTACTACACCGGCACCCAGTACAAGCCGGTGCAGCACGTGGCGCAGGCCTCGACCACCGGCCACGGCACCAACATCATCGCCGGCCTGGGCATCTCGATGAAGTCCACCGCGCTGCCGGTGGTGGCGGTGTGTGCGGCGATCTGGGGTGCGTATGCGCTGGCCGGCCTGTACGGCATCGCCATCGCCGCCACGGCGATGCTGTCGATGGCCGGCATGATCGTGGCCCTGGATGCGTACGGGCCGATCACCGACAACGCCGGTGGCATCGCCGAGATGGCCGAGCTGCCCTCGGACATCCGCGACATCACCGATCCGCTGGACGCCGTGGGCAACACGACCAAGGCGGTGACCAAGGGCTATGCAATCGGCTCGGCAGCACTGGCCGCGCTGGTGTTGTTCGCTGATTACACGCACAACCTGCAGGCGGCCAACCCCGGCCAGGAGTTCCGCTTCGACCTCAGTGACCACACGGTGATCATCGGCCTGCTGATCGGCGGCCTGATTCCCTACCTGTTTGGCGCGATGGCAATGGAAGCGGTCGGCCGCGCGGCCGGTGCGGTGGTGGAGGAAGTGCGGCGCCAGTTCCGCGAGATCCCCGGCATCATGCAGGGCACCGGCAAGCCGCAGTACGACAAGGCCGTGGACATGCTGACCCGCTCGGCCATCCGCGAAATGATCGTGCCTTCGCTGCTGCCGGTGGCCGTGCCGGTGGTGGTGGGCCTGCTGCTGGGGCCACGCGCGCTGGGCGGCCTGCTGATCGGCACCATCGTCACCGGCCTGTTCGTGGCCATTTCGATGACCACCGGCGGCGGTGCCTGGGACAACGCCAAGAAGTACATCGAGGATGGCCACTTTGGCGGCAAGGGCAGCGAGGCGCACAAGGCCGCGGTGACCGGCGACACGGTGGGCGACCCGTACAAGGACACCGCCGGCCCGGCGATCAATCCGCTGATCAAGATCATCAACATCGTGGCGCTGCTGCTGGTGCCGCTGCTGTAGATCCACGCCATGCGTGGATGGGGTTGTCGCCACGCCCCGTAGAGTCGAGCTTGCTCGACTGCTTTTGGCCTGCACCGCAAGAGCAGTCGAGCAAGCTCGACTCTACGGCCTGGAACCCCGCAACCGCAGGGCGACAATCACCACCACTGCAATTCCCCAGCACACGTAGATGGGCGTATCCCACCCGTCATAGGTGCTGTGCGGGCTGGAGATGAAGGCCAGCGACGCCAGCCACGCGCAGAGCACGCCGGGCAGGCGCGCGCCACGCCAGATGCAGAACGCAGCAAACACCAGCAGCGGCCAGGTAAAGATGACAGCGGCCGTGAACGGTGCCAGCGAGACAAAGGCCACGCAGGCGGCGAAGACCACGCTGCACCAGGCAAGCACCCGCAGGGTCCGTGTTGTCACTGCAGCCTCCGGTCATCCATTGACGGTCGTGTCGATGATAGCGGTTGCCGCTGGGGTCAGAGCCCTTTCCTGCGGAAAGGGATCCGACCCCGTTGCCGACCCCGCTGCCGGTCAACGACCGCGCAGGTAGAACGCGACCGGCACCATCACTTCCACCGGGTCGCCGGCCACTTCGGCCGGCGGCGCCGGTACCGGGCTGGCGCGCTGCACGGTCTCCAGCGTTTCCTGGTCCAGCAACGCGAAGCCACTGCCGCGTTCGATGCGCGCGCCGGATACGCGCCCATCGCGGTACACGGCGAACCGTACGTAGACCACGCCCTGCTGGCGCAGCCGTTCGGACTGGCGCGGATAACGCCGGTGCTGCTGCAGATGGCCCAGCAACAGTCCCTGCCAGGTGGCATTGGCGCGGCTGCGCTCACCGGCCGTGGTCTGCTGCGCCGCATAGCGCGTGGCGGCTTCAGCAGGAACCTCCGGCGGTGCCGTCGTCCGCTCGACATTGGCGTCGGCACTGTCCTGCGTGGTGCTGGCCGGTGCCTGCGGCTTGGGCACCACGTCGCCCTTCGGCTGCGGCGGCACCTTCGGCGCGGGCGCGTGTTCGCGCACGGTCTCGCGCTTCTGCCGTTCCTGCTGCAACGGCCCGGTCGGCAGCGCGCGCGGCGGTGCCGGCGGCGCCTGCACGGTCGGCGCAAGCTCCAGCATCAACGCGGCCGGCGGCGCCACCGGGGTGACCGGTGCCGCGCGCGCCTGCCACCACCACACCCCGCCAATCAGCACGGCGTGCACCAGCAGCACGATCGCCAGGCTGGTCGCCCAGCGCCGCAGTGTGTTCATCGCGCGCCCTGCTCCAGGCCGACGAGGGCCACCTTCAGGTAGCCCGCAGCGCGCAGTGCATCCAGGGTCGCCATCAGTTCGCCATAGGGCACGCGCTGGTCGGCACGCAGGTAGATGCGCTGCTCGGCGTCACCGTGCGTCGCCGCCTGCAATGCGGCACCCAGCGTGTCGCGCGGCACCGGCTGTTCGCCCACGCGCAGCGACAGGTCGGCCTGCACGGTCACGTACACCGGCACCTGCTCGCTGGGCGTGGCCTGTGCGCTGCTGGCCGGCAGCTGCACCGGTACCGAGACGGTGGCCAGCGGTGCGGCCACCATGAAGATGATCAGCAGCACCAGCATCACGTCGATGAAGGGCGTGACATTGATCTCGTGCGCTTCTTCGGGCGTGTCGTCGCGGTCGGACGCAGTCCTGATCGCCATTCAATGCACCGCGCGCGGGGCGCTGGCCGGTGCGCGCGTGGCGGCACGGTCCAGGTCGCGCGAGACCAGCTGCTGCACGGCCGCCGAGAGATCGCCGAGCAGGCCACGCAGGCCGGCCAGCACGCGGCTGAAATGGTTGTAGACCAGCACCGCCGGAATCGCCGCGACCAGGCCCAGCGCCGTGGCCAGCAGCGCCTCGGCGATACCGGGTGCGACCACGGCCAGGTTGGTGGTGTTGCTGTGGGCGATGCCGATGAAGCTGTTCATGATGCCCCACACGGTGCCGAACAGGCCCACGAACGGCGCCACCGCCCCGATGCTGGCGAGCACGCCGATGCCACGCCGCTGCACGCGGGCGGTCTCCAGTTCCAGCCGGTCCAGGCGCGAGGCGACGCGCTCCTTTATGCCGTCGCGGCTGTCCAGATCCTGCGACAGGCGCAGTTCGCTGCGGGCCGCGTGCAGCATCGCTGCAGCGGTGCCTTCGGCGAGCGCGGCATCCGCATCGTCAGCGGGCAGGCTCGGCGTCTCCAGCAGCCGCGCACGTGCCACGCGCAGCGCGCGCGCCTGCCGTGACAACTCCCAGCCCTTGGCCAGCAGCACGGTCCAGGTGGCCAGCGAGGCGACGGCCAGCGCGATCATCACGGCTTTGACCACCACGTCGGCGGCCAGGTACATGCCCCACGGAGTGAGGGCGGGAGCGGCCAGGGGCGCAAGGTCAGCAGGCAGCATCGTCGGGGGTTCCATCAGAATCGGGGGTAGACGCGCGGCGGCGGGCCGCACGCGTTTCGGCATCGCCCACGTCCACCAGCGGTGTGGGATCAAGCCGTGGTGCCGGCCGGCTCAGCACATAGCCGGCGCTGGCCGCGAAGAACAGGCCCACGCCCAGCAGCAGGCGCCAGGAGGGGTGCGCACCCCAGCAGAACAGGACGAAACCCACGGCCATGCCGGCGCTGGCAAAGGCCTTGCCCTTGCGCGACACCGCGCCCTGCTCGCGCCACAGGCGCAGCGAGGGGCCATAGCGCGGATGGGCAAGCAGGCGCTGCTCGAACTTCGGCGAACTGCGGGCGAAGCAGCCCACCGCCAGGATCAGGAAGATGGTGGTGGGCATCACCGGCAGCAGTGCACCGATCACGCCCAGGCCGACCATCAGCCAGCCCAGCGCGAACCAGAGCCAGCGCATCAGCGGTGGCCGCTCATGCGCCGAATTCCACTTCAACGTGGCCATGCACGCTGCGGAAGGCGGCGTCGGCCGCATCGATCACCTGCTGTTCCTCTTCGGCCGACAGCGGCACCGCGTCCAGCGCCGCGGTGAACTCGCGCCAGTGGCGGGCGGCACCATCGGGGTGCGCGGCCAGGTGGCGGGCGCCGAAGTCACGGTCCAGGCCCAGCGCGGCGGCCATCTTGTACAGCACGGTGCCGCCCAGGTTGGAGCCTTCGGCCACGTACAGCCAGCCCAGCGCGGCCGGCAGCGGCAGGTCGGTGGCCAGCGGCGCCATGTCCTGGCCGGGCAGGCTCTGTTCCAGGTCCTGCAGGTCGCTGCGCACCTGCTGCAGGCGGCGGCGTTCATGCAGGGCCGGCAGCAGTGCGTCCAGTGCAGGGCTGGCGTAGAGCGCGTCGATGCTGCGGTGGAAGCGGTACTGCACGCGCAGGAAGCGGGCGAAGTTGCCGCGGTCGGCGAAGATGTCGCCGGCCATGATGCGCTTGTCGAGGGCGCCATGGCTGTCACGGGTGGCGGCCTTCAGGCGCACGCTGCGGCTGTCGTCGGGGGAAATTGTCGCGGTCATCGGGGAGTGCCAGGGGGAAGCGTCGATCATGAGACGTGCCACGAGGGGGTTCCCCCAAGACGGCATGCGTCGATAATGCAGCTTACCTTTCCCCTGCCAGGCAGTTTCCGATGATCACCACCGAACCGAGCATGACCAACCTGTTCCTGCAGCTGGGCCTGGACGCCAGCGCCGAGGCCATCGCCGGGTTCATCGCCCAGCACCAGCTGGCCACGGAAGTGGAAGTGGCCGACGCCCCGTTCTGGAGCGATGCGCAGCGCCAGTTCCTGGCCGAATCGCTGCAGGCCGATGCGGCCTGGACCACCGTGGTGGACGAGCTGAACGAAGCGCTGCACGAAGATGCCGTGAAGGCGGCGCGCGGGCTGTAAGCGCTCGGGAAGAAACGCCGGGCATGGCCCGGCGCTACCGACGTGCCGGGGTCAGAGCCCTTTCCGCTGGAAAGGGATCCGACCCCGGTCTGTCAGTACTTCCAGGTGATGGCCAGGCGCGCGGTACGGCCCGGGGCCGGCATCACGCCCAGGGCCAGCGGGTCCAGGTAGTAGCGATCAGTCAGGTTGTCGACGTTGGCTTCCACCGACAGCTGGTCGTTGAAGCTCCAGCTGGCGAACACGTCCACCAGGGTGGTCGGCCGGTACAGCTGCTGGATCGCCGACAGGCCGACGTTCCATTCCTTGTCCAGCTTGCTGATCGGGCCGGCGTTGTGGACCACGCGGGTACCGAAGGTCAGCCGCTCGTCGAACAGGCGCGAGCCGACGGTCAGGTTGACCATGTAGCGCGGCGGGTTCTGCGTGTTCGAGTACGAACCCTCGAAGCCACCATCGACGCAGTCAGGCGTATTGGCCAGCTCCTCGATCTTGCGCTGCACGCCGTAGGCACGACGCTCGGCGGCGATGTCCGGCGCGCAGGTCTTGGCCTTGAAGTAGTAGTGCGCCGATAGATCGGCGAACAGCTTGCCGCTGTCATAGCTGGACTGGAACTCCATGCCCGACACCTTGAACTGGTCGACGTTGCGGATCAGGCCGGCCGACAGCGTGCGGTAGTCGCGGGTGATCAGGTCGTCGATACGGGTATCGAAGTAGGCCAGCTTCAGCGCCAGGCGATCACCGGCAGTGAACAGGTCGTGGCGGATCGTGCTGGCGCCCAGTTCCCAGCTGCGCGCACGCTCGGGCTTCAGTTCGGACACCGGCTTGGCCGCGGTGAACAGGCCCAGGGTGGTCTCGAACAGGCTCGGCAGCTTGGTGCCTTCGGCGTACTTCAGGTAGACCATGCTGTCTTCGCTGAAGCGGAAGGCAACGCTGGCGGTCGGCGAGAACGCGCTGTCGCGGCGGCGGATCGGCTTGGACCAGGTCCAGCTGACCGGCACTTCCAGGTCTTCGGCAGCATCGGCGTCGTAGAAGTTCCAGCCGCCGATGTCGGCCACCGTGCCACGCTCGTAGGGCGAGGCCAGCAGCGAGGCCTGGGTGAAGTCGCCGTTGGCGTCCGGGTACCAGTTCAGCAGCGCGATGCGCTTGGCCCGCCACGACGGCAGGTTCGGGTCGCCGTTGAGCAGTTCGGTGTAGCGGTACTGGCCCTGCACCTCGTACTTGTCCGGGGTGGCCAGGCGGTTGCGGTCGTGCACGTCCACGCGGTTCCAGCGGCCACCGGCCTGCACTTCCCAATGCTCGTCCAGCGCCCACTTCAACGACGCCACGGCGCTGTATTCCTTGCGCTCGGCGTTGCGCAGGAAACGGTTGTTGACCAGATCGTCGTGCATGATCGGCGCGGAACTGCCCGGCGCGATGTCCTCATCGCTGTAGGACAGGCCGTAATCCAGGGTGAAGCGGCCGGCATCGGTGTCGAAGATCGAGGTGTTGCTGGCATCCAGGCCGAAACGCTTCTGCCGCAGCGGGTTACGGTAGGCGTCCTTGTAGCCGGGGTTGCCGCTGAAGCTCGGCGCGTCGTACCACTCGGTGCGGCGGTCGTAGTACCACGGGGTGATCCCGGTCAGGCTGTTGTACATCACGCTGTCGGTGTCGGTGTACCAGGCGTTGACGCGCAGATCGATCTTGTCGCTGTCCGGGTTGAAGCGGTAGCGCGCGCTGTAGCTGTCCATGTCGACGTGGCCCGGGTCCCACTGCGGCACGCGGTCGCGGTCCACGCGGATGATCTGCGAGGCCATGATCTCGCCGGCGGTGCCTTCATAGCGGCGGTAGCCCAGTTCCAGGGTCTGTGCATCGTCGATGCGCCAGGTGCCCTTGAGCAGCGCCGACTTCGAGCGCGAGGAGGTGTTGAAGACTTCGGTGCGCGGCGGGTTCAGCGGTGCCAGCGTGCGACGGGTCTGCGGAAAGTCGTCGTAGCCGTGCTTGCCGGCGAAGTAGTTGCCGTTGTCGCGGTACGCGTAGGCCGCGACCAGGTCGAATTTGTCCCAGTGTTTGGCAGCGGCGACGTTGAAGAACTGGCTGCCGGTGGCGCTGCGGTCGCTGCGCGGTGCGGCGTCGTAACCGGGCAGGTTGTTGGCACTGCCGTTGGCGAGGCCGCCGCGCACGCGCACGCCGACGTCGCGGCCCTCGCGCAGGACGTCATCGACGTTCAGTGTTTCCATTTCCACCACGCCGCCGATGCCGCCGGACGCATTGGCCTGCAGGCTCGGGCCCTTGGTGATGGTCAGCCGCGAGATCAGGTCCGGGTCCAGGTAGGTGCGCTGCGACTGGCCGGCGTAGCCACGGTAGGTGTCCATGCTGGACTGGCCGCCGTCAATGATGACCGGCACGCGGCTCTGCCCCTGGATGCCACGAATGTTGACGTCGAAGCCGTTGCCGACGCGCGGGTCGCCAGCGGTGACGCCGGCCACGCCCTTGACGATGTCGCCGTTGGAGGTGCCGCGGAAACGCTCCAGCTGGGTGCGGTTGATCGTGGTGCTCGAACCGACGCTGCGATAGGTGTCGAGCAGGCGTGCTTCGTCGCTGACCGCGCCGCCTTCGATGTGCTCACCGGACACGCTGAGCGTATCGGTGACGATGACGCCGCTGCCGGCCTGGGCCGGCGCTGCTTCCAGGGTGACCGCATCGCTGCCGACGCGGCGTGCGACCAGGCCACTGCCCTGTAGCAGGCGCGACAGCGCATCACTGGGCGACAGCGTGCCACTGACCGCCTGCGAGGTGACACCGTTGCCGAGCGTGGCCGGGTAGGCCACCTGCACGCCGGACTGGCGCATGTAGGCGCGCAGCGCGGCATCCAGCGGCTGGGCAGGAATGTCGAAGCGCAGCAGGGCCGCGGCTGCGGTGGTGCTGGACTGGGCCAGCACGGTCGGCGCGGTGCCGGCCAGGCCAGCGGCAAGCAGGGCGATGCACAGACGGGACGGGCGCAGTGCGCGGCCCGGACGACGGAAGTCGGACATGGGAAACCTGTGAGGGGAACGGAGCCGCGGGCGCGGCGTCATCCGCGCAGGCGCGGACACAACGACGTACGTGGCGGCGGCGGGTACGTTCGTGGGGTAAGACGAATGGGGTGGTTGGAACCCCAAGGTGAATTCATCCACGCATGGCGTGGATCTACCGGTGCGTGATTCAGTAGAGCCACGCCATGCGTGGCTGCGGGGTTGCCGGCAGATTCATCCACGCATGGCGTGGATCTACCGGTGGACGATGGCCACGCCCAACGGCAGGCGGGTGACCTGCAGGCCGGCGGTCGCGGCCAGCGCATCGAGTGCCTGTTCCGGCTGGTCGATGCGCAGCGCCGCGCTGACCGCCGGCAGGCGCGACAGGTCACCGCGCACGAACGTCGGGCCACGGCGATAGCGCCCCACTTCCTGCACGGCCTCTGCCACGGCGGTTTCGTCCAGCAGCAGCTCACCCTGGCGCCAGGCGCCGACGCGATCGGCCGCCACGTTGGCCAGGCGGGTCACGCCGCTGTGCGCGCCGTAGCTCGCGCGCTGCCCCACCTGCAGGTAGGTCCAGCCGCCATCCACCGGATTGGCCACGCGCACACGGCCCTGCCCCACTTCGGTTTCCACCGAGTCGTCGAGGCGGGCCACGGTGAACGCGGTGGAGATGTCTTCGACCACGCCGTTGCCGGCGGCCACACTGAAGCGTCGCTGCGCATCGGCCGTCACCTCGAACCAGGCACGCCCCTGCAGCAGCTCGATGCGGCGCGCGTGTGCATCGAAGTGCACGGCGATGGCGCTGTCGGCATCAAGCACCGCGCGGCTGCCATCGGGCAACTGCACCGCCTGCACCTGGTGGTTGCTGCGATGGTCGGCCTGCAGCCGCAGCCATGCATCGGGTGCGGTCACCAGCAGCGCCACAGCCGCCGCGGCGGCGGCCGCCCAGTGCAGGCGACGCTGGCGGGGACGCGCACGCGCGCGGAGCGGGGAATGCGGCGTGGCGGCGACCGATGCCACCGGTGCCGGCGCGAGGCTGCGCCACAGGCGCCGCTCGTGCTCAAAGGCACGGCGATGCCCCGGCTGTGCCAGCCATGCCTCGAAGTCCCGCATGCGCGCATCGCTGTGCTCGCCGGAGGCCAGGAACACGATCCAGTCCCGGGCCTGTTCGGCCACGGGGTCGTCTGCGCGGGCGCTGGAAGGGGAATGCGGGCTCATCGGCTGGCAGGCGGTCGCGGGCGTGCGCGGTGGAAAGGACGGGACCGCAGTGCGACCCATGGATCAAGACGTGTGAAGCGCAGCGGCCCCCAAGGGCGATCGATCATCGGCCCTCGCGGGCCCAGGCCAACCGCGCCAGGGCGCTGCGTACGTGGTTCTCAACCGTGGTCACCGAGACACCCAGCCGGCGCGCGATCTCGGCCTGGGTCAGGCCCTGCAGCCGGTTGAGGCGGAAGATGCTGCGGGTCGGCTCGGGCAGGTGACCGGCCGCGTCCAGCACCCGCTGCAGCTCGTCCTGGGCCATCACCTGTTCCTCGGTGGACACCTCGTCCTCCTCTTCCCACAGGTAGTGCTCGGCCAGCAGGCGGTTGCGCCGCGTCGACTCGCGGCCATGATCGGTGGCCAGGTTGATCGCCAGGCGGTACAGGTAGGCCCGCGGGTTGTCGATGCTCTGCTGGTTGTCGACGCCACGGGCCTTGAACCAGACCGCCTGGATCACGTCCTCGGCACCACTGTCGCCGCCCAGGATGCGCTGCACCCGGCGCAGCAGCGCCGGCCGTTCGCGGATCAGCAGTTCGGTGAGGGTGGCGGCATTGGAAGGCATGCGCGAGGACGGGACGGACGGGGGCGGCGCGCATGCTACTCCGTAAATGCGAATCAGTCACGTTTGCGTATGGTGGGTCGCCTCAGAGGCAGTCAGTCAGCCCGTCGTAGACGCTGATCGAGGTGCCGGGCAACGGCACATCGATGGCATCGCGCGGAGGCACCGCTTCCAGCGCCTGCAGCAGGCTCTCCAGCGGCGTGCCCGCGGCCAGCGGCAATGCGCAGGCATAGCTGCGCAGGTCGACATCGATACTGCCGTCGTCCAGCACCGAGCTGTTGCTGCCGGCAAAGGTCCAGGTGCAACCGGCCACCTGGCCACTGGCCCGCTCCACCGCGCAGCGCAGGCGCATGGCCTGCAGGTTGTAGTACTCGCCCTCGCAGAAAGTGTCCCCGCAGACGTCATCGAAGCCGGCCACCAGCGCGCGCTCGACGCTGCGGAAACGCTCCCAGCCGCTGGCCGGGTCCGGGTAGAGGCGCGCATCGACGTAGCGATCGGCAGCGAGGGCGGGCACGCTGGCCAGGCACAGCAGCAGCCCCATCAACATTCGTGGCGCGCCCATCATCCCTGCCTCCCAGCATTGCCCGGCCCCTGCAGGCAGCCCAGCAGGCCATCAAACAGGCCCCGGCCCAGGCCAGGGAACGGGGCCTCGACGCCGTCCGGCCCCGACAGGACCGCGTGGAACTGCTCCACCGGCACGCCCGGAAGCAGGTCGACCGGGCAGACCCAGCGGCCGTTGTCCACCTGCACCTCGCCGGTGGCGGGCTGCACGCGCAGCTCGCTGGCCGCCACCACCCAGGCGCAGCGGGTGACCACCGCCGCCGCCAGCTGCACGGCGCAGCGCACCTGCATGACCCGGTAATTGCTGTAGTCGCCCGCGCAGATCGTGTCGGCGCAGATGTGGTCGAAGCCCCGCATCAGGGCCGCTTCCAGGTTGTAGAAACGGTCCCAGTTGGCTTCGCTGGTGGGGAAATCGACCAGGTCGACATGGCTGCCGGCCACCGCCGGCGGGGCGACGGACAGCAGTACGGCAAGGCCACAGCAGCGTATCCAGGTCATGGCGGTGCTCCTCGGGAATGAAGCTCCAGCCTGCGCCGCCCCACGCTCCGCCCCCATCGGGAAACCCCGCGGCAGCCCCTCCGCCGGGGGCCACGACGAAGGTCGGCCCCGCCCTACCCTGCACAGCGCCCGTCAAAGGCATAAAATGGTGGGCTATCCGTCCACATCCCCCACCTGGAGCACACCATGGGTCTGGAACTCGTCTCGCCCGGCAAGAACCCGCCGGAAGAAATCAACGTCATCATCGAGATCCCGAAGGACTCGGAGCCGGTGAAGTACGAAGTGGACAAGGAAACCGGCGCGATCTTCGTCGACCGCATCCTGTCGACCCCGATGCGCTACCCGTGCAACTACGGCTACGTGCCGAGCACCCTGTGTGGCGATGGCGACCCGGCCGACGTGCTGGTGGTGCTGCCGCTGCCGCTGGTCCCGGGTTCGGTCGTGCGCTGCCGTCCGGTCGGCGTGCTGAAGATGAGCGATGAGGCTGGCAGCGACGAGAAGATCCTGGCCGTGCCGGTCTCGAAGATCTTCAGCGGCTACGCCCACGTCGAAGACATCGCCCAGGTGTCCAGCCACTGGCTGGAGCGCATCGGCCACTTCTTCGAGCACTACAAGGACCTGGAAAAGGGCAAGTGGGTCAAGCTGGACGGTTGGGGTGGCGCGGCCGAGGCCAAGCAGATCCTGATCGAGGCGCACCAGCGCCACCTCGACAGCAAGGCCTGAGTCTGAACAGGATCGCTCCGGTGCCACGCGCCGGAGCGATGCTGGTCACGTTTCAACACTGCGGCCCATCACTGTTGGCGCCGTATTAGGTAAATTGCGTCACTTCACACGTCATCGACGCGCGCCGTCGAGACAGCCAGGGGAATGTGTCGTGCGTATTCTGCTAGTTGGGGATTCAGCCAGCCTGCCGGCTGAGCTGAGCGAGTTCATTGCCGATCTTGGGGAAGAATGGCAGCCGCTGACCGCCTTCGATGGCCACACTGCGATGTCCGCGGTGGCAGCGCAGGGCGTGGATGCGGTGATCGTCTGCCCGCAGCTGCCCGACCTCAATGCAACCACGTTGCTCGGTCAGATCCGCACGCTGCGGCCTGAAACCATCCGTATCGCACTGGTCGATGCCCAGCACGGCAACCGGCCGCCGCCGGCGCGCCTGATCGGCGTGGCCCACCGCTTCCTGCCGCTGCCGCTGGCGCCGGAAGTGCTGCTGGAAGCGCTGACCAGCCTGGAAGAGCTGCGCGAGGTGCTCGACAGCCCGCGCCTGCGCGATGCCATCGGCCGTATCGAGAAGCTGCCCTCGCCGCCGCACCTGTACCTGAGCCTGACCCAGGCGCTGGAACACGATGACGACACCGACAGCGCCGACGTGGCCAAGCTGGTGGCCGCCGATCCGGCAATCGCGGCCAAGGTGCTGCAACTGTCCAATTCGGCGTTCTTCAGCCAGGGCCGCACGATTGCCGACCTGCGCACCGCGGTGACCCGCCTGGGCCTGGCCACGCTGCGCGACCTGGTGCTGGCCAGCGAAGTCTTTTCCGCGCCGACGCTGTCGGCTGCAGAGCGCAATTCGCTGCAGCAGCGTGCGCTGATGGCCTCGCGCCTGGCCGCGCGCCTGCTGCCCGAATCCAGCGCGGAGCTGGGTGCGACCGCCGCCCTGCTCGCCGATATCGGCCTGCTGCTGCCGGGCGTGCGCAATGAGCGCAGTGAACCGGCGCTGGCCGACGATCCGCGCCCGGGCCATGCCGAAGCCGGTGCCTACCTGCTGGGCCTGTGGGGCCTGCCGATGCCGATCATCGAAGCGGTGGCCTTCCACCTGCAGCCGCAGCGCGCCAACACGCGCAGCTTCTGGGTGACCGGTGCGGTGCACGTGGCGCTGGCGCTGGTCAACGGCGACCCGGTGGACGAGGACTACCTGCAGCGTGCCGGCGTGCTGAACAAGCTGCCGCAGTGGCGCGAGCATGCCAACAGCCTGATGGGGCTGGTACCCACCGAAGCCTGATTCTGCCCTCGCGGCAGATCGATGGCGCGCCCGGTTGGGCGCGCCATCGGCGGATCAGCGCTGCGGGCAGGCGTCCAGCACGCAGTTGCGCCATAGCAGCTGGCACTTCACCGCAGACCCGCCTTCGGCAAGGCATTCCTGGCGAACCTCCTCGCAATAGCGGCCACCGGCACAGACGATGAGGTTCTGGGCAGATGTCGACCCCGCCAGCGTGGCGTAGATCAGCACCGCGGCAGACAGCTTTCGCAAGAGCGTGGCTTTCATATCCGTCTCCAAGCGTCCGTCATTGGACGACGGGACTGTGCTGGATGCGTCAATCGTAGTCCGTGATCGAATTCAACCTTTGACCTGCGTCAGAGTTTCCCTACAGAGAATCCGGAGAACCGCCGGCATGGGTCGGCAGCAGCCACAAACAAAGAGGGCGGACCTTGCGGTCCGCCCTCCTGTGTTGCGTGTCGCGACGCTTCGATGGATCAGAAGCGCTGGGTGTACTTCATGTACAGGAAGCGACCCACGTCGAAGCCACCGTAGTAGGCGAACGCAGAGTTCGGGGCCGAGTACATCAGCGGACCCTTGTGATCGAACAC
This sequence comes from Stenotrophomonas sp. SAU14A_NAIMI4_5, assembly GCF_003086795.1. NCBI lineage: Bacteria > Pseudomonadati > Pseudomonadota > Gammaproteobacteria > Lysobacterales > Lysobacteraceae > Stenotrophomonas > Stenotrophomonas sp. SAU14A_NAIMI4_5. Next base: position 3,677,018 of record NZ_CP026003.1, read on the forward strand.
GTTGTTGGCGCCCAGGGCGATGGTGGCATCCCACGGAGCCTTGTAGCTGACCTGCAGGTCGTGGAAGGTGTTCGAACCGGTGTGACGCAGCGGATCGGTTTCGCCGTTGGAGTAGTGGTTCGGGGCATCGCACCAGCCATCAGCCAGGCTGATGCAGTTTTCCTTCATGCCCGAGTAGTAACGCGCGGTCCAGTTGACACCGAAATCACCGTACTGCCAGTTGACACCGAGGTTCGAACGGACGCGGAACAGGCCCGGCTCGCTGACGCGACCGATGGTGATGGTGTCACCAGCGCTGTTCTGGCCTTCTTCGTCGTACTTGGCGGTGTAGCTGGTCTGCCAGTCGATCGAGAACTGACCGATGGCCAGTTCCGGCAGACGGTACTTCACACCCAGGTCGTAACCTTCGGTTTCCATCTTGCCGAGGTTGGCGGTGCCGTAGGTGATGGCGGTGATGTGGCCATCGTTGCCGCGGACGACGCTGTCGCAGCGCGAGGAGTTACCCAGCACGTAGCAGTCGCGCAGGATGCGGTCGACGCTGTCGGCGATGATCATGTCGCTGATCTGGTACTTGTACCAATCCAGCGAGATGTCCAGGCCCTGCACCCACTGCGGGCTCCACACGATACCGGCGGTGGTGCTCTTCGAGGTTTCCGGCTTCAGGTTCGGGTTGGCACCCGAGATGAACTGGTCCGGCGACTGGCACGGCAGGGTCGAGCACGGGACGTTGCCCTGGCCCAGCTGCACGTAATTGGCCGGTGCACCCGCGGCGAGGCAGGCTGCGTTGCCTGCGACGCTGCCCGGGGCGCCAACGCCGCACGGATCGACGTACGACTCGAAGCTCGAGCTCAAGCCACCGTACAGATTGTCGATGGTCGGTGCGCGGAAGCCTTCAGCGCGGGTCGCGCGGACCAGCAGGCCTTCGATCGGACGCCAGGTCAGACCGAACTTGCTGTTGGTGGTGCCGCCGAAGTTGCTGTAATCCGAATAACGGCTGGCAACGTTCAGGGTCAGTTCCTTGGCAAACGGAGCGTCAGCCAGCAGCGGAACGTTCAGTTCGAGGTAGACCTCGTTCAGATCGTATTCGCCGCGGGTCGGCTTCTGGCCCAGGCCGGTGGACTGGCCCGACTGCGCGAAGGCGTCCGGCACGTAGCTGCCTTCTTCCTTGCGGTGCTCGACGCCCATGGCGAAGCCCAGATCACCGGCCGGCAGGGTCACGATGGAACCGGCAAGGTTGGCGGTGAAGCTGGTGGTCTTGGTGACGCCACGGGTAGTGAAGGTCGGGAACAGGAAGTCCTGCAGCTCCTGGTTCGCCAGCGTACCCTGGCCATCAACGCCGTACGGCAGCAGCGGGTTCCACGGACGGCAGTTACCCAGCGCGATCGGATCGGCCGCGGTACCGCACTGCGCCACGCCATCAGCGTTGATGAAGGACGCGCCGAGGGCCTGGCGGGCAGCGATCAGGCTCATGTCACCGCGGTTGGACTTGATCGACTCGTTGCGGTTCCACAGGGCGCCGACGTCCCAGTCGAAGGTCTTGCCAGCGACGTCGAAGAAGCCGCTGACGGTCGGCGCAAAGCGCAGGGTCTTCAGCTGGCTTTCGGTGGTACGCGGCACTTCCCACAGGCGGCGACGGAAATCGACGCTTTCGCCGACCGGATTGAAGGCACTGTCGGCCGACAGCGGGGTGTTGATGTCCGACGAAGCGGACTGGTACGGGTAGCCCGCGATCTGCTGGAACGTCTGACGCTCGTTGTAGAGCAGGTCGGTGTTCAGGCTGATCGAATCGGTGAAGTCGTAGGTGCCGTTGATGTAGACCGACTTGCGCTTGACGCCGGTCAGCAGGGTCATCTGCTGGTTGGCGTTCGAGTACTCATCCTGGGTCAGGGTGTGGTAATCGGCCGGGTTGTTCGGGTTGCCACCGGCATTGAGCGTCTGCCAGACCGGGCTGTTCTCGCAGTCGTAGACAACCGGGTTGCACCAGGTGCTGTTCTGGCTGATCGGGCTCCACTGGGCCGAAGTCGAGTTCGGACCACGCGAACCGTCGCGGCTGAACCAGCGGTCCTTCGCCCACACCGGATCTTCGTTGGAGTACTCGGCCGACAGGGTCAGGCTGCCGCGCTCACCACGGGCGCCCAGGGTCATCGAGTACTGCTCGGTGCCGCCGTCGCCCTTGCCGTACTGGCCGACGTAGACGTTGGCTTCGCCACCGTCGAAGTTCTTGCGGGTGATCACGTTCACGACGCCGGCGATGGCATCCGAACCGTAGATCGAGGACGCGCCGTCCTTCAGGATCTCGATGCGCTCAACGGCCGACATCGGGATCTGGCTCAGATCCTGGTAACCGGCAGTGGTGGCGCCCAGGCGCTTGCCGTTCATCAGCACCAGGGTGCGCTGTGCGCCCAGGTTGCGGATGTCGACGTAGTAGCCGCCGACGTTCTCGCCCGAAGCCAGGGACTCCGAACGCGAAATGGCCGGCGAACCAGCCGAAGTCATGTTGTTCAGCACGTCAGCGACGCTCGAGAAGCCCTGCTTTTCCAGGCTTTCACGGGTCATCGTCAGGATCGGCTGCTGGGTCTCCATGGCGGCGCCGCGGATGCGCGAACCGGTGACCGAAATACGATCGAGGTCGGTGGTGCCAGAAGCCGCTTCCTGAGCGGAAGCAAACGCCGGCGTCAGCGCCAGCGCAATGCCGGCCGGCAGGAGGCCGAGCCGCACTGCGGGATTACGGAAGTTCATCAATCTCTCCAAGGTACGTGTTAGCAGCGTGTTAAAACACCCCAGCACGTTACGATTGCGTTGCAGCGCTGAATTTGCGCGACACACCCGGAGACTTTGCCGATTGTGGCGGAAGCTTCGCGCCGTTTTCACGAAAACGCGAAGCGGAGGTGCCATAGCGCGCACGGAAGGCACGGGCGAAGCTGCAGCAGTTGTCGAAGCCACTGGCCGCAGCCACTTCGCCGACCATCATGTCGGTGTCGCGCAGCAGATCCGCCGCACGCTCCAGCCGCAGGCGTGCCGACAGCGACTGCGGGCTTTCCTCGTACAGGCTCTGGAAGGTCTTGGAGAGATACCAGCTGGAGAAGTTGGTCAGCTCGGCCAGTTCGCCGATGCGCACCACGCGGTGACTGTTGCCTTCCAGGTACAGGCGGGCGCGCTGCATGCGACCGAACACCTGGCGCTTGCGGCTGCGCGAACGGCCCGGGCAGCGCTGCACGTTGTCCGCCAGGCTGCGCTGCAGGCCGGCCAGGTGCAGCAGCAGCGGACGCAGCGACGGCGCCGGCAGGCCATTGGCCAGTGCCTCACGCCACAGGCGCAGGCCGACGCGGGCGTCGCTGCGGCTCATCCGGCCACGGCCGGCGTACAGACCGCAGTCGGCCAGCTCGGCCAGCACCCGCAGCGCCTCCGGATTCAGGCTCAGGCCCACGCACAGGCCATTGCGGCCGGCCTGCACCAGCGGGCGCGATTCCTTCTCGAACGCGATCCACTCACCCTGGCGCAGCCGGAACCGGCCTTCCTTCGCTTCCACCCAGGAGGTGCCACGCACCTGCATCCAGACGGTGAAGTTGACGCCGGCGGTCTGCAGGCTGCCCAGGCGGGCAACGCCCAGGCAGGTCGGGGCTACATCGTCGACGGCCTTGTCGAGGGACACGGTTTGGCCGCGATCGGCCAGGGAAAGTTGACGCATGTGGGCACCACGGATTTGCCAAGTACAGGCCTCCGTTTTGCCCAATCAGGTGCTTCCGCGTCAGGAAAGTCTGACGAGATCGCCACGAATTCGCGACGAGAGCGTCACGAAGAAATTACGAAGGCCCATTGTCGTTGAAGATCAATAACTTGCTGAAGGCAGGGAACAGCGACGGCGCCGCCTTGGGCAGGTGCATGACGCCGATGTCCGCCCCGTCGGTGACCGCCAGGGCCAGATACAGGTCGTTTCCATCGGCGCTGGCGCTCAGGCCGTTACCGGCACTGAGCCGCTGCGCATCCAGGCAGCGCTCCGGCTCCTCGTGATTGCCGCGCAGGCGCACCAGGGTGGTGGCGCAGGCATTGCTGGTACCGAGGTAATCCACGCCGCCCTGCCCGGCCACGGTCCAGGTCCGGTAGCGCCAGCGGCTGGGCCGGTCCTGGCTGATCTGCTGGACACTGGCCTGGTCCAGGGCCGGATCGATCGACCACAGCCCGCTGGCCGCCAACCGGGTGAACACCACCCGCCCGCCGCTGCGGTCGAAACGCGCCTGGGAGACGCCTTCCACGCTGGCCAGGCGCCGCCACGGCTGGCTGCTGCGGTCGAACAGGCTCAGGCGGGTGTGCTGGTCCGCGTCGCGCTCGAGCACCAGCAGCTGGTCCGGGTTCGCCCCGTACAGCACCTGCAGGGGTTGCTCGACCGGCACCGGAAGCAGCTGCAATCGCTCGTCGCGGGGCGCGATCTCATAGACCACCGCGTTGCCGTGATCATCGCGGCCCACCACCAGCACCTGGCGGCTGTCCTCCGACCAGTCCGGGGCCTGCCGGGCCTCCGGGCGCAGCCCCTCGATCGGCCGCAACGAATCGGGTCGCTGCAGGTCGGCCCACCACAGCGCGAAGCTGCCGGAGCGGTCGGAACTGAAGACCAGCTGGTGGCCATCGGGGGCCAGCATCGGCTGGGCGTCACGACCGCTGGAGGCAAACAGGCGCTCGCTGCCACCGGTCGCCGACATCCTGAACACGCCGAACTGGGCGCGCCGGTGCACGAAGGCGAGCATGTCGCCGCGGCGCGACACCGCCGGCCACTGCGCATCATCCAGGCCGGCATCACGCAGGGTGCGGCGTGCCACGTCCAGGTAGTACAGACGGGCTTCGCTGTCGACGCGGCGGCCGAACACGATGGTGCGGCCATCGCCTAGCCAGGCCCAGCCACGCAGCTCGGCCGATTCATTGGTCAGCTGTTCGGGCGTGCCGCCCGTAGCCGGCACGCGCCACAGATCGCCCAACTGCGGGTTGCGCACGAACACCAGCCAGCGGCCATCGGGCGAATAGCGCGGCGCATAGTCGAAATCGTCCTCGTCCACCGCGTAGTCGATCGCCCGCCACTGCCCGGTGGGCAGATCCAGCACACGGATGCCGCGATGGGCGTAGCGGCCGACCATGCTGCCGAACACCAGGCCACGGCCGTCCGGCGTCCAGTCGAAGCTCAGCAGTTCGGTGCCATCGCAGCGCGTGGCCTGGCGCAGCGCGCCGCCGGTGGCACTGGCCACCAGCACCTGGCAGCTGCCGTTGGCACCAAAGCGTGCAAAGGCAATCTCGCGGCCATCCGGTGACCAGGTCGGGAAACGATCATTGGCGCCTTCCGGCGGCGACAGCAGCTGGCGTGCCGGCGCGTTGCCCGAGGTCTGCACCTTGATCGCGTTCCCGCCCTTGCCGTCCTCGTTCGCGCCTTCATAGGCAACCTGCGAACCATCCGGCGACAACGTGGGATAGGTCTCGAATCCGGCGGTCGCGGTGATCAGGCGATACGGGCGTTCGGGGCTGCCGATCACGCGGGTGCCATCTTCCACCGCCGCATCCACCGGCGAGCTCACCGGCGACGGACGCCGCACCAGCAACACCGTCAGCACCAGCAACGCGAGCAGCATCGCCACGCCCAGCGCCAGCAGCAGGCGACGACGCCAGTAGCGCCAGCGACGGCGCGCCGCCGCATCCGCTGCCGGCTGCAGCACCGCCATGGGTTCATCAACGGCCAGCGCTTCGGGCGATGCCGCGTCCTCCGCACCTTCAGGCACGGCATCGGCCAGCAGCTGCACCGGCACCAGCAATCGATAGCCGGTCTTGGCGATGGTTTCGATGTAGGTCTGGCCGTTGTCCTGGTCGGTGCTGAACGCCTTGCGCAGCTGCGTCACGGCCTGGGTCAGCACATCATTGGTCGGCAGCGTATCCGGCCACACTTCCGCGAACAGTTCTTCGCGGGTGACCACGCGACCCGGTTGCCGCAGCAGCACGCGCAGCACGCCCAGCGCTTTCGGCGTGAGCCGGCGCGGGCGACGCGCACCCACGACGTCAACCTCGCGCGAGGACAACGTCACGGTGCAATCGCCGATCCGTATGCGGTCGGCTTCAGGCGGCTGGGTTTCGCTGGTCATGTGCTGCTAAAGGTCTGAAACGGGCCACGGAGGCAACTGCCAATCGACACGATTCCGTCCGAGGCACAGCGAGAAGCCAGATTCCGCAAAAAGCATCGGCGCATACCGCAAAAAAAACGAAGCGCGCGAATATTAGCCTATGCAGGTTACCTCGCCTATGCGTGGTGGACATCAGGCTCTCTCTCGCCGACGCATTCACATAAGCAGCAACATCATTCGCGCCCCTTTGGGCGCGAAATTTTTATCTGGGGTTCATTTTCAGAGACGCCGGATCATGGTCAATCCGACCAGTCGCGAAACCACCAGAGCGACGTACATAACACCGGAAAACTGCTCCAGCATGACCAATGCGCGTGCCTGTGGATGCAGCGGGACGACGTCGCTGAGCCCCACCCCGGACAGCAAGCTGAAGCTCAGATAAAGCAGTTCCATCCAGGTGCGCTGCGGCCCCTCTCCACTGCCCTGGAAACTGCCCGGATACCACTGCTGGCAGACCGCAAATGCGAACGCGAATCCCCACGCGAGCAACGTGAACGTAGCACCAACGGCAAACAGCTCATCGCGGGTGACCTTATGGTCCTGCAGCATGTAAGCGATCAACGCGCCTGCCGTATAGAAATACAGCAGGCTTTCCAGCAGCTGCGCCGTGGTTCCCAGCGCGGGTCGGTCCAGCAGTGCCGCGGCAATGGAGAACACCACCGACGGGATGGCCAGCAGCAGGGCCAGCCACGTTCCCAGCGGGCTGCGCTGCACCACCCACAGCGCAAGCCCCAGTACCGCCATGCCGAACACACCCAACGCGGCGCGCCCGCCTGCGGTGTCATCCAGTGCCGGATACAACATCACCGCGATCAGCTGCGCCCCCAGCAGCCAGGCCGACGGATGACGGCGGGCGATGGCCAGCCAACGGGTGGTGATGGCAACGGGCATGGCGTGCTTCCCTGTGTGGTGGCGCGAGGATAGCCGGTGCAGCGTGGATGCGTGGTGGTAGCGCCGGGCGCTACCGCTGCCACCCCGCTTCGGTATGGTCACGCACATCCTGGGTGATTTTCATCGAACAGAAGTTCGGACCGCACATCGAACAGAAGTGCGCCTGCTTGTGCGCATCCTTCGGCAGCGTCTCGTCATGGAACGCCTTGGCTTTTTCCGGATCCAGCCCGAGGTGGAACTGGTCTTCCCAGCGGAACTCGAAGCGCGCCTTGCTCAACGCGTTGTCGCGCACCTGTGCACCCGGATGGCCCTTGGCCAGGTCCGCCGCATGCGCGGCGATGCGGTAGGCCATGATGCCCTCGCGAACGTCCTGTCGGTTGGGCAGGCCCAGGTGTTCCTTCGGCGTGACGTAGCAGAGCATGGCCGTGCCGAACCAACCGATCATCGCCGCGCCGATGGCACTGGTGATGTGGTCGTAACCCGGTGCGATATCGGTGGTCAGCGGCCCCAGCGTGTAGAACGGCGCTTCACCACATTCGTGCAGCTGCTTGTCCATGTTCTCCTTGATTAGCTGCATCGGCACATGGCCGGGGCCTTCGATCATGGTCTGCACATCATGCTTCCAGGCAATCTTCGTCAGTTCGCCCAGCGTTTCCAGTTCACCGAACTGCGCCGCGTCGTTGGCATCGGCGATGCAGCCCGGGCGCAGGCCATCGCCCAGCGAGAAGGTCACGTCGTAGGCCTTCATGATTTCGCAGATGTCTTCGAAATGCGTGTAGAGGAAGTTCTCCTTGCGGTGTGCCAGGCACCACTTGGCCATGATCGAGCCGCCGCGACTGACGATGCCGGTGACACGTTTGGCGGTAAGCGGCACATAGCGCAGCAGCACGCCGGCATGGATGGTGAAGTAGTCCACGCCCTGCTCGGCCTGTTCGATCAGCGTGTCGCGGAAGATTTCCCAGGTCAGCGCTTCGGCGCGGCCGTCGACCTTCTCCAGCGCCTGGTAGATCGGCACGGTGCCGATCGCCACCGGCGAGTTGCGGATGATCCACTCGCGCGTTTCATGGATGTGCTTGCCAGTGGACAGGTCCATCACCGTGTCGCCGCCCCAGCGGATGGCCCACACCAGCTTCTCCACTTCCTCGGCGATGCCCGAGGACACCGCGCTGTTGCCGATGTTGGCGTTGATCTTGGTGAGGAAGTTGCGGCCGATGATCATCGGCTCGCTTTCCGGGTGGTTGATGTTGTTGGGCAGCACCGCGCGCCCGCGGGCGATTTCATCGCGCACGAATTCGGGGGTGATGATGCTCTGGATGGCGGCGCCGAACGACTGCCCCGGATGCTGCTGCAGCAGCGCCGCATCGCGGATCGCCTCGAGCCGCTGGTTCTCGCGGATGGCGACGAATTCCATTTCCGGCGTGATGATGCCGCGCCGTGCGTAATGCATCTGGGTGACGTTGGCACCGGCACGCGCGCGCCGTGGCAGGCTGCGCGCGGGGAAACGCACGGGGTCGAGCTTCGCATCGTGTTCGCGGTCGCGACCGAACGCCGAGCTCAGGCCATCGAGCTGTTCGGTGTCGCCCCGCTCCTCGACCCAACCGCGGCGCAGCGCCGGCAGGCCTGCGGAGAGATCGATCTGCACCTGGGGGTCGGTGTAGGGACCGGAGGTGTCATACACCGTGACCGGCGCGTTCTCGCCGCCGCCAAACAACGCGGGCGTGCGGGACAGCACGATTTCGCGCATGGGCACGCGCACATCGGGGCGCGAGCCCGGCACATGGATCTTGCGCGAACCGGCAATCGGCTGGATCACCGATTCGGAGAGTTGCTGGGCCTGCTGCTGCAGGGCGGAGAGCTGTGCGTTCATCGGGCATCGTCCAGGAAAGGTCAGGGACGAAGCGGCGGCGCACTGCGCACCGCGCCCGGACGGTCCTTGGGCGGACTCCGGGCACGGCAGCACTGCAAAGCTTCCCTACGCCGGTATGAGCCGGATCAGGTTCCAAGGGACTATCTCAACCGCGACCACCAGGCCGCGGTACCCCCGCTTCTTGCTGCGCATTAGAGCACGAAGGTGTGGGGACAGGGGTCAGAGCCCGTTGCTGGGCAACGGGATCCGACCCACCGTTAACGGAACGATGACATCCCGTTCAGTAACGTGATGCGGTGCCGCATGCGTGGCCCTCGCTGCAAGCTCTGGCTCGCTCCCCTCAATCCCTTGATCGGAGAAGCTCCTTCATGGTGTTTCGCGTTTCCATCGCACTGGTCCTGCTGCTGGTGCTGCTCGCCGGTGTCGCACCTGGCCCCTTCAACAGCGTCGTGCAGAGCATCCTCGGCGAACTCATCCGCGGCATCGGGTGGCTCTACCTGCTGGTCGTGTTCCTCGCCTTGGTCTTCCTGATGTACCTGGCGTTCGGTCGCTTCGGCAACCTGCGCATCGGCGGCGAAGATGCCGAACCCGAATTCTCGCGTGCCAGCTGGATGTCGATGCTGTTCGCCGCCGGCATGGGCATCGGCCTGGTGTTCTGGGGCGCGGCCGAACCCATCTCGCATTTCAGCAAGCCACCGGAAGGCATCGCCCCACAGAGCATGGACGCCGCGCGCGCTTCGATGCGGTACGCGTTCTTCCACTGGGGCCTGCACCCGTGGGCGATCTACGCACTGATCGGCCTGGCGATGGCCTGGTTCCAGTTCAACCGCAACGGACGTGGCCTGGTCAGTGACATGCTGCAGCCGATCATCGGCCGCCACCATCGCGGCTGGATCGGCAAGGTGGTGAACGTCGCCGCCGTCGTCGCCACCGCCATTGGCGTCGCCACCACGCTGGGCTTCGGCACCATCCAGATCGCTGCCGGCGTGCAGCGCATCTTCGGGCTGCATGCGGGCGTGCCACTGCAGCTGACCATCATCGCGGTGGCCTTCGTGCTGTACATGGCGTCCACGCTCAGTGGCGTGGACAAGGGCATCAAATGGCTGTCCAACTTCAACCTGGCGCTGGCGGCGCTGCTGCTGGCCCTGGTGCTGGTGCTCGGCCCCACCGGTGCGATCTTCAATACCTTCACCACCACGCTGGGCTCCTACCTCAACCAGCTGGTGACGATGAGCCTGCGCATGTCGCCGTTCTCGTCGAGCACGTGGGTGGCCGACTGGACGATCTTCTACTGGGCGTGGTGGATCTCCTGGGCGCCCTTCGTCGGTTCGTTCATCGCCCGCATCTCGCGCGGTCGCAGCGTGCGCGAGTTCGTGGTGGGCGTGGTGCTGGCACCGACGCTGCTGGGCTTCTTCTGGTTCTCGGTATTCGGCGGCACGGCCATCTGGTCGCAGATCTTCGGCCACGCCGATCTGGTGCAGGCGCTGGGCAATGGCTACGAGACGGTGCTGTTCACCCTGTTTGACAGCATGCCGATGCCGTTGCTGCTGTCGTGCATCGCGCTGGTGCTGCTGATGATCTTCTTCGTGACCTCGGCCGATTCGGCGGTGCTGGTGCTGGCGAGCATGTCGACCGACGAGGCGGGCGATCCGCCGCTGAAGCGCAAGCTGGCCTGGGGCGTGGGCATCGCGCTGATAGCCGGTGCGCTGCTGCTGGCCGGCGGCCTGGATGCGCTGCAGGGGATGATCACGATCGCGGCATTGCCGTTCGCGCTGTTGATGGTGCTGGTGATGGTGTCGCTGTACCGGGTACTGGATGAGGAGTACACGCGGGAGCGCCGGCAGGCGCTGCGGCAGCGGCACATGATCGATGCGTGGATTGCGCGGGAGATGGCGGCGCAGGAGGAGACGCAGGCGGAGGCGGCGCGGGCGCACGATCAGGATTAAGTGTGTTTTTGCAGGGCTTGCAGCCCTGCACCTGCTCAATGCAACTGCAACGGCCGAAGCCAGAGCGGCTCTGGGTTGCTGCTGGTTGGGCGGGGAGGGGACAGCTGGCGGGACACGCCGCAAGTACGTCCCTGTAGGCTCGGCCACGGCATCCATGCCGTGGACGGTCCCGCCAACTGTCCCCTCCCCGCCTCCGACAATTTCCCGGTGACGGCAGTAGATCCACGCCATGCGTGGATGGGGTGTATCGGAAAACAAGAAGGGGTCGGATCCGTTTTCCTGCGGAAAACGGATCCGACCTTAACTCAAAGCGAGCGGCTGTGGCTGTCGCCTTTGCTCTTGCTCTTGCTCTTCTTTTTTCTTTTCCTGCGGTGATGGCCACGGAAACCGTCCGTGGCCGGGCGGGTGGGTTGGCTGGGGGCGTGAGCCGCATGGATGCGGCGACCGAGCTTACATGGACGTACTTGCAGCGTCCCCCAGACAACCCACCCGCCCGGCCAAACCCAGCATTACTGAAACCACCACCACCGCAGAGGGGGCTCAGCCCGTTGGCCGGGAAACTCAGTACCCCGCCGCCTGCCCATCCTTGCGGCTCTCGGAAGCACCGTAGTAAACCCCGCTCTCCGGATCACGCATGATCGCCTGGTAGCCGCCATACGGGCCGTCGGCGAACACGATGCGATGCCCCTTGCGCATCAGCGCGCGCACCGTCTCATACGGGAAGCCGATTTCCAGATTCACTTCACCGCCATCGCTCATCGCCGTCGCCTGGCCGGTCGGTTCGGTCGAGCCCTCGTGCTGGATGCGCGGTGCATCGCCGGCTTCCTGCAGGTTCATGCCGAAGTCCACCAGGTTCATCACGATCTGCGCGTGGCCCTGCGGCTGCATCGCACCGCCCATCACGCCGAAGCTGGCGTAAGGCTTGCCGTCCTTGGTGATGAAGCCCGGGATGATGGTCTGGAACGGGCGCTTGCCCGGTGCGTAGCCATTGGGATGGTTCTTCTGCAGCACGAACATCTCGCCGCGGTCCTGCAGGATGAAGCCCAGCCCCGGCGGTGCCATGCCGCTGCCCATGCCGCGGTAGTTGGACTGGATCAGCGACACCATCATGCCGTCGGCGTCGGCCACGGTCATGTAGATCGTGTCGCCCTCCTCCAGCTGCTTGGGCGTGCCTGGCTGCACTTCCTTCAGTGCCTTGTCCATCGAGATCAGCGCGCGGCGCTGCGCTGCGTAGTCCTTGGAAATCAGCTTCTGCACCGGTGCCGGCTGGAAGGCCATGTCGGCGTAGAAGCGCGCGCGGTCGGCGAAGGCGAGCTTCTTGGCTTCGACGAACAGGTGCACGTGCTCGGGCGAGCCGAACGGGATCTTCGAGAAGTCGTAGCCTTCCAGCACGTTGAGGATCTGCAGCGCGGCGATGCCCTGGCTGTTCGGCGGCAGTTCCCACACGTCATAGCCACGGTAGTTGCTGCTGACCGGCTCGACCCACTCGCCGTGGTGGTCGGCCATGTCCTGGTAGCTCAGGTAGCCGCCGTTGGCCTTGAAGTAGTCGCCGATGGTGTGGGCGATGGCGCCCTTGTAGAAGGCATCGCGGCCGCCGTCGGCGATCTGCTGCAGGGTGCTGGCCAGGTTCGGGTTCTTCCACATCTCGCCCTTGCGCGGGGCGTGGCCGTTGATCGTGAACTGCTCGCTGAATCCGGGGTACTTGGACAGCTTCGGTACCGAGCGGTCCCAGTAGTACGCGATGACCTCAGCCACCGGATGCCCCTCGCGGGCATAACGGATGGCCGGGGCCAGGTTGTCGGCCATCGGCTTGCGGCCGAAGCGCTCGTGCAGGGCGAACCAGCCGTCGACCGCGCCGGGCACCGAGACCGGCAGGGGGCCGGTGGCCGGGATGTCCTTCAGGCCGCGGCGCTGGAACTCGGCCAGGGTCAGCGACTTCGGCGAGCGGCCCGAGCCGTTGTAGCCGTACAGCTTCTGGGTCTTGGGGTCCCAGACGATGGCGAACAGGTCGCCGCCCACGCCGTTGCCGGTCGGCTCCATCAGGCCGAGGGTGGCGTTGGCGGCGATGGCAGCGTCAACCGCCGAACCGCCGGCCTTCATCACGTCCAGCGCGACCTGGGTGGCCAGCGGCTGCGAGGTGGCGGCCATGGCATGTGGGGCGATCACCTCCGAGCGGGTGGCGAAGGTGTGGCCGGTGATGCGGTCGGCGGCGAAGGACAGCGCGGGCATCGCGGCCAGTACGGCGGCGGCCAGCAGGGAACGGGCAAGGCGTCGGGACACGGTCGGGTTCCGGGGAAAGGGTGGTGCCCCGATCTTCGCCGCTGCGGCCTTCACGCGGTATCGGGCAGAGGTCATGGAAGGCGCTGGCAATCCGCCGGGCATGGCCCGGCGCTACCTGCACGGGACCCGGTAGCGCCGGGCCGTGCCCGGCGAGCGCAGCGGTAAAAGCCCCTCATTCCCGCGCAAAAAACCCGCTGAAAAGAGTGAATTCCGGTTCACCGAAACAATTTCAGTCGCAACCATCCTTGTGCCGCAAGCGATTGCGCCGGATGCAGCGGAAACCAAAAAAATATCCGTTGCCAGGGTTGACACTGCCGAATCGCACATGTTTCTCTCGATCACATGTTGCACCACACCACGCCACTGCGAACCCACGTTGAAGCCGCCGACACCGGCGCCGCCTCGCTGCGTTCGATTCTCGTGCTCGTACTTATTACCCAGCCAACAGGTGCGGGACGAGCCAGCGTGTAAGCAACAGACACACCGGAACTCGACAAAAACCCGCACCCGCCCCGGTGCGGGTTTTTTCATTTCAAGACCTGGTTTCAGACGCAACCACCATGAAGACCGCCAACTGCAAAACCCGGACCTGCCACACCACGACGCCTCGTGGTGGCTGTGCCCGTGCGATGCGTGGCGCCTCCCCCGCCGTTTTCCCCTGACCGGCCGGTACGTCGCTTCGACTGCCGGCCGTCTTTTTTCTTCCCGTCTTTTTCTTCCCACCGCAAGGAACCTCCCCCATGAGCACCAACGATCTGCCCCAGACCAAGATCGCCGTCATCGGCTACGGCAGCCAGGGCCGCGCCCACGCACTGAACCTGCGCGAATCCGGTTTCGACGTGGTGGTAGGCCTGCGCCCGGGCGGCCCGACCGAAGCCAAGGCCCAGGCCGACGGCTTCAACGTGGTGGCCCCGGCTGACGCCGTGAAGGACGCCGACCTGGTCGCCGTGCTGACCCCGGACATGGTGCAGAAGGAGCTGTACAACGAGGTGCTGGCGCCGAACATGAAACAGGGCGCCTGCCTGCTGTTCGCCCACGGCCTGAACGTGCATTACGGCATGATCGAGCCGCGCGCCGACCTGGACGTGGTGCTGGTCGCGCCGAAGGGCCCGGGCGCGCTGGTCCGTCGCGAATACGAAATCGGCCGCGGCGTGCCGTGCATCTGGGCCATCCACCAGGATGTCACCGGCAACGCCGAACAGCATGCCAAGGCCTATGCGGCCGGCCTCGGCGGCGCCCGCGCCAACCTGATCCAGACCACCTTCAAGGAAGAGACCGAAACCGATCTGTTCGGTGAGCAGGCAGTGCTGTGCGGCGGCGCCTCGGCGCTGGTGCAGGCCGGCTTCGAAACGCTGGTGGAAGCCGGTTACCAGCCGGAAATCGCCTACTACGAAGTGCTGCACGAACTGAAGCTGATCGTCGACCTGTTCTACGAAGGCGGCATCTCGCGCATGCTGGAATTCGTCTCCGAGACCGCCCAGTACGGCGACTACGTCAGCGGCCCGCGTGTGATCGACGCCAGCACCAAGGAGCGCATGAAGGAAGTCCTGAAGGACATCCAGGACGGCACCTTCACCAAGAACTGGGTGGCCGAGTACGAAGCGGGCCTGCCGAACTACAAGAAGTACAAGCAGGCCGACCTGGAGCATCCGATCGAGAAGGTGGGCAAGGAACTGCGCGCCAAGATGGTCTGGTTGCAAGGACAGGCCGCGTAACCACGCGGCCACCCCCACCCGCTTTGCAAGGTTCCCCCATGAACTCTCCCACACACCGCAGCGCGCCGCCCAACGGCGCGCGCTGGCTGACCCAGGCGCTGGAGGCCGAGGGCGTCCGTACGCTGTTCGGCTATCCCGGCGGCACCATCATGCCGTTCTACGACGCGCTGGTGGATTCGTCGCTGAAGCACATCCTGGTGCGCCACGAGCAGGGTGCGGCGCTGGCGGCCAATGGCTTTGCCCGCGCCAGCGGCCAGGTCGGCGTCTGCGTGGCCACCTCCGGCCCCGGCGCGTCGAACCTGGTCACCGGCATCGCCGATGCGATGCTGGATTCGGTGCCGATGGTCTGCATCACCGGCCAGGTCGCCACGCCGCTGCTGGGTACCGACGCCTTCCAGGAACTGGATGTGTTCGGCCTGACCCTGCCCATCGTCAAGCACAGCTGGCTGGTGCGCAGCGTCGATGACCTGCCGCGCGTGGTGGCCGACGCCTTCCGCATTGCCCGCGAGGGCCGCCCCGGGCCGGTGCTGATCGACCTGCCCAAGGACGTGCAGCTGGCCGATGCCAGCCACCTGCCGGCGCATGTGCCGTCCAGCGTGGAACCGCCGGCCGCGGCCGCCGATGCGGCCATCGCCGACGCCATCGCTGCACTGGCAGCGGCCGAGAAGCCGGTGATCTACGCCGGCGGTGGCATTGCCCTGGGCGAGGCCGTGCAGGACCTGCGCGACTTCGCCGAGGCCAGCGCCATCCCCACCGTGATGACCCTGCGTGGCCTGGGCGCGCTGCCCCCGCAGCACCCGCAGTCGCTGGGCATGCTGGGCATGCACGGCACCCGCGCGGCCAACATGGCGGTGCAGGAAAGCGACCTGCTGCTGGTGCTGGGTGCGCGCTTCGATGACCGTGCCACCGGCAAGCTGGCCGAGTTCGCTCCGTTCGCCCGCGTGGTCCACATCGACGCCGACGCCTACGAGATCTCCAAGCTGCGCAGCGCCGATGTCGCGGTGCCGGGCAATGTCAGCCATGCCATCCGCGCCCTGCGTGCGGCCTTCCCCTCCCCCCAGGCCCACCAGGACGCATGGCGCAAGCGCTGTGCCCAGCACCGCGACCGCTTCGCCGCCCGCTACGACGCACCGGGCCAGCACATCTACGCCCCGGCGCTGCTGAAGCGGCTGAGCGAAGTGGCGCCGGCCGACACGGTCATCGCCTGCGATGTCGGCCAGCACCAGATGTGGGTGGCCCAGCACTGCCGCTTCAACCACCCGCGCAACCACCTGACCAGTGGCGCGCTGGGCACCATGGGCTTCGGCCTGCCGGCGGCGATGGGCGCGCAGTTCGCCTGCCCCGACCGCACCGTGGTGCTGGTGTCCGGCGATGGCAGCTTCATGATGAACGTGCAGGAGCTGACCACCATCGCGCGTTGCCGCCTGCCGGTGAAGATCGTGCTGCTGGACAACAGTTCGCTGGGCATGGTGCGGCAGTGGCAGGAGCTGTTCTTCTCCGAGCGCTACAGCGAGATCGACCTGTCCGACAACCCGGACTTCGTGGCCCTGGCCAAGGTGTTCGGCATCGCTGCCACCCGCATCGACAACCGCGACGACGTGGAAGGCGGCCTGGCCGCGCTGCTGGCCGAACCGGGCCCCGCCCTGCTGCACGTGGCCATCGATGCACGCGCCAACGTGTGGCCGCTGGTGCCGCCCAACACCGCCAACAGCACCATGCTGGAAAGCAACCCCGCCCACGCCCGCCAGGAGACCCCAAATGCAATACCGGCTTGACCTGGTGCTGCACCCGGCCGAAGGCGCGCTGCTGCGCGTGATCGGCATGGCCGAACGCCGCGGCTTCGCCCCGCGCGCGATCAGCGGCGCGCCGGTGGCCGCCGATGACGGACGCTGGCACCTGCAGCTGGTGGTCGATGGCCAGCGGCCGCCGGAAACCCTGTGCCGGCAGATGGAAAAGATCTACGACTGTGTGTCGGTACAGCTGACGCCCGTGGAAGGAGCTGCATGATGAACACCCGTACCGTAGCGACCACGGTGCCGGCACGGAGGCGTCTTCTTCGTCGCCCGTGCCCGCACCCGGCGCAGTCCGGCAACCCGCTGGTGGCCCATGCCGGCCGCTGATGCCAGCAAGGAAAGCGATGTCGGTGACGTAAGCGTCGCCGACGTACTGGCTGCGCAGGCCCGCCTGCGCCGCTTCCTGCCGCCTACCCCGCTGCACCATGCCGAGCGCTTCGGCACCTGGCTGAAGCTGGAAAACCTGCAGCGCACCGGTTCCTACAAGGTGCGCGGCGCATTGAACGCGCTGCTGGCCGGCCGCGAACGCGGCGATACCCGGCCGGTGATCTGCGCGTCGGCCGGCAACCACGCCCAGGGCGTGGCCTGGGCCGCCTACCGCCTGGACGTACCGGCCATCACCGTGATGCCGCATGGCGCGCCGGCCACCAAGATCGCCGGTGTCGCCCACTGGGGCGCCACCGTACGCCAGCACGGCAACAGCTACGACGAGGCCTTCGCCTTCGCCGTCGAACTGGCGCAGCGCCATGGCTACCGCTTCCTGTCCGCCTTCGACGATGCCGACGTGATCGCCGGCCAGGGCACGGTCGGCATCGAACTGGCACCGCATGCACCGGACGTGGTGATCGTGCCGATCGGTGGCGGCGGCCTGGCCTCCGGCGTGGCGCTGGCACTGAAATCGCAGGGCGTGCGCATCATCGGTGCGCAGGTCGAGGGCGTCGATTCGATGGCCCGCGCGATCCACGGTGATGTCAACGAGATCGCACCGGTGCCGTCGCTGGCCGACGGCGTGCGGGTGAAGGTGCCCGGCTACCTGACCCGCCGCCTGTGTGCCTCGCTGCTGGACGACGTGGTGATCGTGCGCGAAGCCGAGCTGCGCGAGACCCTGGTCCGCCTGGCGCTGGAAGAACACATCATCGCCGAGGGCGCCGGTGCGCTGGCCCTGGCCGCCGGCCGCCGCGTGGCTGGCCGCCGCAAGTGTGCGGTGGTGTCCGGCGGCAACATCGATGCCGGCGTGCTGGCCGGCCTGCTGACCGACATCCGCCCCCGGCCGCCGCGCAAACCGCGCCGGCGCCGCAGTGACACCAACCGCACACCACCACGCTCGCCCAGCAAGGCCAGCGCCCCCGCCTCCCCCACTTCTTCCCCTTCCCACCTGCAAGCCGTCGCGCCCGCTGTCGAGGAGATTTCCCTGTGACCACCATCGAACGAATTACCACCCCGCGCATCCGCATCTTCGACACCACCCTGCGTGACGGCGAGCAGTCCCCCGGCTGCAGCATGAGCCCGCCGCAGAAGCTGGTGATGGCGCGTGCGCTGGACGAACTGGGCGTGGACATCATCGAGACCGGCTTCCCGGCCAGCTCGCAGTCCGACCGCGAAGCGATGGCCCTGATCGGCCGTGAGCTGCGCCGCCCGAGCCTGACCCTGGCGGTGCTGTCGCGCTGCCTGCAGGCCGACATCGAAACCTCGGCACGCGCCCTGGAAGCAGCGGCCAACCCGCGCCTGCACCTGTTCCTGTCGACCAGCCCGCTGCACCGCGAGCACAAGCTGCGCATGACCCGCGAGCAGGTACTGGAGTCGGTACGCAAGCACGTCACCCTGGCCCGCACCTACGTCGACGACGTGGAGTTCTCGGCCGAGGATGCCACCCGCACCGAGCTGGACTACCTGATCGAAGTGGCCCGCGTGGCGATCGCCGCCGGCGCGACCACCGTCAACCTGCCCGACACCGTCGGCTTCACCACGCCGGAAGAAATCCGCGCGATGTTCCAGCAGGTCATCGCCGGCGTGTCCGACGTGCCGAACGCGGCCAACGTGATCTTCAGCGCGCACTGCCACAACGACTTGGGCCTGGCCGTGGCCAACTCGCTGGCCGCCGTCGAAGGTGGCGCGCGCCAGGTCGAGTGCACCATCAACGGCATCGGCGAACGCGCCGGCAACTGCTCGCTGGAAGAAATCGCCATGGTGCTGAAGGTGCGCCAGGCCTTCTACGAGCAGGACACCGCGATCAACACCCCGCGTATCGTCGGCACCTCGCAGCTGCTGCAGCGCCTGGTCGGCATGCCGGTCCAGCGCAACAAGGCCATCGTCGGCGCCAATGCCTTCGCCCATGAATCGGGCATCCACCAGCACGGCATGCTGCGCCACCGCGGCACCTACGAAATCATGCGTCCGGAAGACGTGGGCTGGGAGGATTCGCAGATGGTGCTGGGCCGCCACAGTGGCCGTGCCGCCGTCGAATCGCGCCTGCGTGCGCTGGGCTTCTGGCTGGAAGAAGACGAACTGAAGCTGGTCTTCGAGCAGTTCAAGGCGATGTGCGAGCAGCAGCGCGTGGTCACCGACGCCGACCTGCAGACCTTGATGCAGGGCGGCGCCAACAACCAGGGCTACCGCCTGGCCTCGATGACCATCAGCGATGTCGGCAGCCGCGCCAATGCGCTGGTCGAACTGTCCGACCCGGAAGGCAACCGCGTGGCCGAGACCGCAC
The DNA here is from genome assembly GCF_003086795.1 of Stenotrophomonas sp. SAU14A_NAIMI4_5. Taxonomy (NCBI): domain Bacteria; kingdom Pseudomonadati; phylum Pseudomonadota; class Gammaproteobacteria; order Lysobacterales; family Lysobacteraceae; genus Stenotrophomonas; species Stenotrophomonas sp. SAU14A_NAIMI4_5. Next base: position 3,696,375 of record NZ_CP026003.1, read on the forward strand.
AGGGCGATGGCCCGGTCGATGCCCTGTTCGGCGCACTGTCCTCGGCCACCGGCGTGCAGCTGCAGCTGGACAGCTACCAGGTGCACAGCGTCGGCATCGGTGCCGATGCGCGTGGCGAAGCCAACCTGAGCGTGCGCCACGAAGGCGTGGAGTACGACGGCACCGGCACCAGCAAGGACATCATCGAAGCCTCCGCGCTGGCCTGGCTGGACGTGGCCAACCGCCTGCTGCGCCAGCGCCAGGCCGCCGCCAGCAACACCGAAACCCCGACCGCCGCCACTGCCTGAGGAAACTGACATGAGCGCCTTCGACACCGCCACCACGGCCGCCGGCCAGCAGTGGAACGCCCAGGACTATGCGATCGACGCCGGTTTCGTGCCGCTGCTCGGCGGTGCGGTGTCGCGCCTGCTCGACCCGCGCACCGGTGAACGCATCCTCGACCTGGGCTGTGGCGATGGCGTACTCAGCACCGAACTGGCCCTCAGCGGCGCACGCATCCACGGCGTGGACGCCTCGCCGGAACTGGTCAATGCCGCCCGCGCGCGCGGCGTCGACGCGCAGGTGATGGATGGCCACGCGCTGACCTTCAACGCCGAGTTCGATGCGGTGTTCAGCAATGCCGCGCTTCACTGGATGGGCAACCCGGACCGCGTGCTGGAGGGCGTGCGTCGTGCCCTGCGTCCCGGCGGCCGTTTCGTCGCCGAGTTCGGCGGCCATGGCAACGTGGCTACCATCATCGCCGCGGTGCAGGCCGCACGCGTGGCCCATGGCCATGGCGCCAGCGCGTTCCAGTGGTATTTCCCGACCGCCGATGCCTACGCCGACCGCCTGCGCCAGCACGGCTTCCAGGTGCAGCTGATCGAGACCACACCGCGCCCGACCGCGCTGCCGACCGGCGTGGCCGGCTGGCTGCGGGTGTTCGCCGCGCCGCTGCTGGACGATCTGCCGGCAGCCGCCCGCGCCACCGTGCGCGAGGCCGCGGTGGTCCTGCTGGAGGACCTGCCGCGTGACGCAGCCGGCCAGCCGCTGGCCGACTACGTGCGCCTGCGCGTGCTCGCCCGCCGTCGCTGACTTGACCGTTCCGCTTTCTTTATTGATGTTCGCTCTCTCGTACCTCTGCCAGGCATACGCATGACTTCCGCACCCCGCACCCTGTACGACAAACTGTGGGACGCCCACGTGGTGGTTCCCGAATCCGACAGCGCCCCCGCCGTGCTGTACATCGACCTGCACCTGATCCACGAGGTCACCTCGCCGCAGGCGTTCACCGAGCTGCGTTCGCGCGGCGTGGCGCCGCGCCGCCCGGATCGCACCAAGGCGACGATGGACCACTCCACCCCGACCCTGCCGGCCGGTGCCGACGGCAAGCTGCCCTACGCCAGCGCCGCCTCCGAAGCGCAGGTCGCCACCCTGGCGCGCAACTGCGCCGAGTACGGCATCGAGCTGTTCGACATGGCCTCGGACAACCGCGGCATCGTCCATGTCATCGCCCCGGAGCAGGGTTTCACCCAGCCCGGCATGACCATCGTCTGCGGCGACAGCCACACCTCCACCCACGGCGCGTTCGGTTCGCTGGCCTTCGGCATCGGCACCAGCGAAGTCGGCCACGTGCTGGCCACCCAGTGCCTGCTGCAGCGCAAGGCCAGGACCTTCGCCATCACCGTCGACGGCCCGCTGGCGCCGGGCGTCGGTGCCAAGGACGTGGTCCTGCACATCATCGGCGTGATCGGGGTCAACGGTGGCACCGGCCACGTCATCGAGTTCCGTGGCAGCACCATCGAAGCGATGGACATGGAACAGCGCATGACCCTGTGCAACATGTCGATCGAAGCAGGTGCGCGTGCCGGCATGGTCGCCCCCGACCAGGTCACCTTCGACTTCGTGGCCAACACTCCGCGCGGCCCCAAGGGCGCCGACTTCGACGCCGCCGTGGCGCGCTGGCAGCAGCTGCGCAGCGATGACGGCGCACGCTTCGACAGCGAAGTGCGCATCGACGCCGCCGACATCCGCCCGACCCTGACCTGGGGCACGCACCCGGGCACCGCCATCGCCGTGGACACGCCGATTCCGGCCGCCAACGATGCCGCTGCACAGAAGGGCCTGGATTACATGCACTTCCAGGCCGGCAAGGCGCTGGCGGGCACGCCGGTGGACGTGGTGTTCGTCGGCTCGTGCACCAACGGCCGCCTGAGCGACATGCGCGAAGTGGCGCAGGTGCTGCGTGGCCGCCGGGTAGCCGACGGCGTGCGCATGCTGGTGGTGCCGGGTTCGGAAATCGTCAAGCGCCAGGCCGAGGCCGAAGGCATCCACGAGATCGTGCGCGCGGCCGGTGCCGAGTGGCGCGAGCCGGGCTGCTCGATGTGCATCGCCATGAACGGTGACCTGGTCGCCCCCGGCCAGCTGGCGGTGAGCACCAGCAACCGCAATTTCGAGGGCCGCCAGGGTCCCGGTTCGCGCACCCTGCTGGCCTCGCCGATGAGCGCGGCCTGGGCCGCGGTGAAGGGCCAGGTGGCCGACACCCGCGAACTGTTCGCACAGGAGGTGGCGTGATGGCCGGTTTCCGTACCCTGACCTCGTCCAGCGTCGTGCTGGCGCAGACCAACATCGACACCGACCAGATCATTCCGGCGCGGTTCCTGTCCACCACCGAACGCGCCGGCCTGGGCCGCAACGCGTTCAATGACTGGCGCTGGCAGGCCGACGGCTCGCCGGTGGCCGACTTCGCCTTCAACCAGCCGCACAACACCGGCCGCAGCATCCTGCTGGCCGGCCGCAACTTCGGCTGCGGTTCCTCGCGCGAACATGCGCCGTGGGCGCTGACCGACCTGGGCCTGCGCGCCATCGTCAGCAGCGAGATCGCCGACATCTTCCGCGGCAACTCGCTGAAGAACGGCCTGCTGCCGATCGTGCTGGACGAATCCGACGTGCAGGCGCTGATGCAGCGCCCGGACGACGAGCTGACCATCGACGTGGCCGCGCGCGAGCTGCGCACCCCCGACGGCCGCGTCTATTCCTTCCCGCTGGATGGCTTCTCGCAGACCTGCCTGCTGGAAGGTGTCGACCAGTTGGGGTATCTGTTGGGCCGTGTCCCAGAAATCGAACGTTACGAGAGTGAGCATGCACGCTGAAATTGTTGTCCTGCCCGGTGATGGCATCGGCCCGGAAGTTGCCGCTGCTGCAGTGGCCGTCCTGAAGGCTGTCGCCGAACGCTTCAACCACAGCTTCACCTTCAGCGAGCACGACATCGGTGGCATCGCCATCGATCGCCATGGCGAGCCGCTGCCGGCCGCCACCCTCACCGCCTGCCAGGCCGCCAACGCGGTGCTGCTGGGCGCCGTGGGTGGCCCGAAGTGGTCCGATCCGAACGCCAAGGTGCGCCCGGAACAGGGCCTGCTGGCGATCCGCAAGGCGCTGGGCCTGTACGCCAACCTGCGCCCGGTGCGCACCCATGAAGCCGCGCTGCACGCCTCGCCGATCAAGGCCGAGCTGCTGCAGGGCGTGGACTTCGTGGTGGTGCGCGAACTGACCGGCGGCATCTACTTCGGCGACAAGACCCGCGACGCTGACAGTGCCAGCGACCTGTGCCGCTACACCGTGGCCGAGATCGAGCGCGTGCTGCGCAGCGCGTTCCGCCTGGCCCAGCAGCGCCGTGGCAAGGTCACCTCGGTGGACAAGGCCAACGTGCTGGAAACCTCGCGCCTGTGGCGCGACGTGGCCGCGCGCATCGGCCGCGAGGAATTCCCGGACGTGGCGCTGGAACACCAGCTGGTCGATTCGATGGCCATGCACCTGCTGGCCAAGCCGCGCGAGTACGACGTGATCGTCACCGAGAACATGTTCGGCGACATCCTCACCGATGAAGCCTCGATGCTGGCGGGTTCGCTGGGCCTGCTGCCTTCGGCTTCGCTGGGCGAACCGGGCGCGGTGGGCATCTACGAGCCGATCCATGGTTCGGCGCCGGACATCGCCGGCAAGGGCATCGCCAATCCCTACGCGACGATCTTCAGCGCCGCCATGCTGCTGCGCCATTCGCTGGGCCTGGACGCCGAAGCCGCCGCGGTGGAAGCCGCCGTGCATGCGGTACTGGATGACGGCGTGTTCACCGCCGATCTCGCGGCCAAGGGGCAGGCGGTCAGCACCGCCGCCGCCACCGACGCGGTGCTCGCCAAGCTGAAGTGATGTCAGGAGAAGCCACCCATGGGGTGGCTCTACTGTAGAGCCGAGCCATGCTCGGCTGATGCAACCGTCGTCGAGCATGGCTCGACGCTACAGGACCCCACCTTCATGCCGACCGCGCAGCCGCCGCCCCGCACAGGCCTCAATCCAAGGAATGCCTTTGAAGCATCGTTCCCCCGACGAGTTCCTCGCCGACGTCGCCCGCCGTGACCCGCACCAGCCCGAGTTCCTGCAGGCGGTAAAGGAAGTGGTCCACAGCCTGTGGCCGTTCCTGCAGGACAACCCGCGCTACCTGCAGCAGGGCCTGCTGGAGCGCCTGGTCGAGCCGGAGCGGCTGATCCAGTTCCGCGTGGCCTGGAGCGATGACGCCGGCCAGGCCCAGGTGAACCGCGCCTGGCGTGTGCAGCACAGCTCGGCCATCGGCCCGTTCAAGGGCGGCATGCGTTTCCACCCGTCGGTGAACCTGTCGATCCTGAAATTCCTCGCCTTTGAGCAGACCTTCAAGAACGCACTGACCACGCTGCCGATGGGCGGCGGCAAGGGCGGTTCGGACTTCGACCCCAAGGGCCGCAGCGATGCCGAAGTCATGCGCTTCTGCCAGGCGCTGATGCTGGAACTGCACCGCCACCTGGGTCCGGACACCGACGTGCCCGCCGGTGACATCGGCGTCGGTGCGCGTGAGGTCGGCTACATGGCCGGCATGATGAAGAAGCTCAGCAACGATGCTGCCTGCGTGTTTACCGGCAAGGGCCTGTCCTATGGCGGCAGCCTGATGCGCCCGGAGGCGACCGGCTACGGCACGGTCTATTTCGTCGAGCAGATGCTGCACCACGCGCGCCGCGAAACCCACGGGGCACGCGTGCTGGTGTCGGGCTCCGGCAACGTCGCCCAGTACGCCGCGCAGAAGGCCATCGAGCTGGGCGCGAAGGTGCTGACCTTCTCCGATTCGGGCGGCACGCTGTACGCGCGCGATGGCTTCGACGAGCAGGCCCTGCAGGAACTGATGGCACTGAAGAACGAGCGCCGTGGCCGCCTGCAGGAACTGGCAAGCGATACCCGCTTCGAGTTCCTCGCCGGCAAGCGTCCCTGGCATGTGCCGGCGGACATCGCCCTGCCCTGCGCCACCCAGAACGAGCTGGATGAAGATGACGCCCGCACGCTGGTGCACAACGGCGTGCAGTGCGTGGCCGAGGGCGCCAACATGCCCTCCACGCTGGAAGCGGTGGGTGTGTTCCTGCAGGCCGGCACGCTGTACGCACCGGGCAAGGCCAGCAATGCCGGTGGCGTGGCGACGTCCGGTCTGGAGATGAGCCAGAACGCGCAGCGGCTGTCCTGGCACCACGCCGACGTGGACGAACGCCTGCACGCGATCATGAAGGACATCCACGCCAGCTGCGTGCGCCATGGCAAGCGCGCCGACGGCAGCGTCAATTACGTGGATGGTGCCAACATCGCCGGCTTCGTGAAGGTGGCCGACGCGATGTTGGCGCAGGGGTTGTACTAGTAGATCCACGCCGTGCGTGGATGGGGTCGGATCCTTTCCGCAGGAAAGGCTCTGACCCCGGTGAGTGCAGACGGGACAGATGGGGTCAGAGCCCTTTCCCTGCGGAAAAGGGATCCGACCCAGCCATCGCCGTGCCCCAGTAGATCCACGCCACGCGTGGATGGTGCATGATGCCGGAACTGGATCCACCCTCTGCTGCCAAGGAACCCGGCCGTGCTCACTCCCGATCTGTTGACCGGCATTGCAGGAAGCGTCGGCCTGCTGCTCTGCGCCATTGCCGCCTGGATGCTGCACCGCCGGGTGCGTACGCGCAGCAGCGCAGCATTCGCCTGGCTGAGCAGGGCGATGTGTGTGTGGCCATTCATTGCCTCACCGGCCTTTGCGGTGGTTGTCTATTACGCCGGCAACCCACTGCCCCAGGCGTGGGCAAATGCGCTGAGGCTGGCCATCGACCAGATCATTCCCGTGCTGCTGACCCTGGCTGCCGCCGTGTTCTTCCTGCTGGCGGTGCGGGGTATCGCGTACCGGAACTCACCCGCGCCTTGAATCATCCACCCATGGGGTGGCTCTACTGACGAACCACGCCATACGTGGATAGGGTCAGAGCCCTTTCCCTGCGGGAAAGGGATCCGACCCCGGCAACGGCAGTCGAGCAAGCTCGACTCTACTCGCCCGGCTTGACCCGGAACCAGGCCGCGTAAAGTGCCGGCAGGAACACCAGGGTCAGCACGGTGCCGACGATCAGGCCACCCATGATCGAGATCGCCATTGAGCCGTAGAACGCGCTGCGCGACAGCGGGATCATCGCCAGCACGGCGGCGAGCGCGGTCAGCACGATCGGGCGGAAACGGCGCACCGTGGCGTCGATGATCGAATGCCAGCGATCATGCCCGGCATCGATGTCCTGCTGGATCTGGTCGATCAGGATCACCGAGTTGCGCATGATCATGCCGGCCAGCGCGATGGTGCCCAGCAGCGCCACGAAGCCGAACGGCGCGCGGAACAGCAGCAGGAACAGGGTGGCACCGATGATGCCCAGCGGTGCGGTCACCAGCACCATCGCCGCCCGCGAGAAGCTGCGCAGCTGCAGCATCAGCAGGGTCGCCACCACGATCAGGAACAGCGGCATGCCGGCCTTGATCGAATCCTGGCCACGCGCCGAATCCTCCACCGTGCCGCCGGTTTCCAGCAGGTAGCCGCTGGGCAGCTGCGCACGGATGCCGTCCAGCGTCGGCAGGATCTGCTGCACCACGTCCAGCGGCTGCATGCCATCGCCGATATCGGCGCGCACGGTCACCGTCGGCAGGCGGTTGCGGTGCCAGATGATGCCGTCCTCGAAGCCATACTCCATCGTCGCCACCTGCGACAGCGTGATGCTGCCACCGTTGGCGGTGGGCATGGCCAGGCTGGACAGCAGCTCCAGCTGGTCACGCTCGTCGGCCGGGCCGCGCAGCAGCATCTCGATCTGGCGGTTGCCTTCGCGGTACACGCTCACCGACTGCCCGGCCAGCGAACTGGCCAGGAACTGGCTGACCTGCGCACTGCTGACGCCCAGCGCGCGCGCACGTTCCTGGTCGATCACCAGGCGCACCACCTTGCTCGGCTCGCTCCAGTCCAGGTTGACGTTGATGACGTGCGGGTTCTCGCGCACCTTGGCCTCGACCTGGCGCGCGATGGCCTGCACCTGCTCGATGTGCTCGCCGGACACGCGCATCTGCACCGGGTAGCCCACCGGCGGGCCGTTTTCCAGGCGGGTCACGCGCATCTGCACGTCCGGGAACTGCGGGATCACGTCCTTCATCAGCCAGTTGCGCACGGTTTCGCGGGCGTGGGTGTCCTTGGCCAGCACCACGAACTGGGCGAAGTTGGTCGCCGGCAGCTGCTGGTCCAGCGGCAGGTAGAAGCGCGGCGAACCGGTGCCCACGTAGGACACGTAGTTGGCGATGCCCTCGCGGCCGTGCAGCAGCTTTTCCAGCTTCTCGGCCTGGGCCTGGGTCGAGCGCAGCGATGCACCTTCGGCCAGTTCGATGTCGACCATCAGTTCCGGCCGGGTCGAATCGGGGAAGAACTGCTGCGGCACGAAGCGGAACATCATCAGCGAGAACACGAACAGACCGATGGTCGCGGCGATCACCCACCAGCGGCGGCGCAGGCAGGCGTCGAGGAAACCACGGAAGCGGCGGTAGAACGGCCGCTGGTAGGGATCGTGGTCATGGCCGTGCTGCGCCGGGGCGATCAGGTTGGCCAGCGCCGGGAAGCGGTCGGCCCACTGCCGGCGCCGGGCCAGCCAGCGCGCGGACAGGCTGCCCGGCTTCGGCGGCTGCGGATTGAACAGGTCCGGCAGCATCTTGTCGCCCAGGTACGGGATGAACAGCACCGCCGCGATCCACGACACCACCAGCGCGATGGTCACCACCTGGAACAGCGAACGGGTGTACTCACCGGTGCTCGACGCAGCGGTGGCGATCGGCAGGAAGCCGGCCGCGGTGATCAGCGTACCGGTCAGCATCGGGAACGCGGTCGATTCCCAGGCGAAGCTGGCCGCGCGCAGGCGGTCGTAGCCCTGCTCCATCTTGGTGGCCATCATCTCCACCGCGATGATCGCATCGTCCACCAGCAGTCCCAGCGCCAGCACCAGCGCGCCCAGCGAAATCTTGTGCAGGCCGATGCCGAAGTAGTGCATGACGAAGAAGGTCATCGCCAGCACCAGCGGAATGGTCACGCCCACCACCAGGCCGGTACGCAGGCCCAGCGAGAAGAAGCTGACCAGCAGCACGATCACTACCGCTTCGGTCAGCACCTGCACGAACTCGCCGACGGATTCATCCACCGCCTGCGGCTGGTCGGAGACCTTGCGCAGCTGCATGCCGGTCGGCAGGGTCTTCTGCAGGCGCTCGAACTCCGCATCCAGGTTCGCACCCAGCTTGAGGATGTCGCCGCCGTCCTTCATGGCCACGGCCAGGCCGATGGCCTCTTCGCCCATGAAGCGCATCTTCGGCGAGGCCGGATCGGCGAAGCCGCGCTTGACCTCGGCGATGTCGCCCAGGTGCACGGTGCGCTCACCGGCACGCACCGGGAACTGACGGATCGCCTCGATGCTGTCGAACTGGCCGGTCACGCGCAGCTGCACGCGGTCGGTCGGCGTTTCAAAGAAACTGGTACCGGCAATCGCGTTCTGGTCGGCCAATGCCTGCTGCACCTGCTGCATCGACAGGCCCAACGTGGCCAGGCGGGTGTTGGACAGCTCGATCCATACCTTCTCGTCCTGCAGGCCGACCAGGTCGATCTTGCCGACGTCAGGCACGCGCTGCAGTTCCAGCTGGATGCGGTCGGCGTAGTCACGCATCACCGCATAGTCGAAGCCCTTGCCGGTGAGCGCGTAGATGTTGCCGTAGGTATCGCCGAACTCATCGTTGTAGAACGGGCCGACGATCTCGCGCGGCAACGTGGCGCGGATGTCGCCCACGCGCTTGCGCACCTGGTACCACAGGTCCGGAATCTGCTTGGAACGCAGGCTGTCGCGGGCCATGAAGATCACCTGCGATTCGCCCGGGCGCGAGTACGAGCGGATGAACTCGTATTCGCCGGTGTTCATCAGCGCCTTCTCGATCGGCTCTGTCACCTGCCGCGAGACCTGCTCGGCGGTGGCGCCGGGCCACTGCGTACGGATCACCATCGCCTTGAAGGTGAACGGTGGATCCTCGGACTGGCCGAGGTGCTTGTACGACCACGCGCCGATCACTGCGAAGGCGAGCATGGCGAACAGCACCAGCGGACGATTGGCCAGCGCCCACTCGGAAAGATTGAAGCGGCGCACCGGCTTACTCCTTGGCCTTCGGCGCGGCGGCCGGCGTGGCCGGCTTCAGCACCGGGCGGTTCTGCCGGTCCACGGCGGTCACCGGCTGGCCGGCGCGCAGCAGGTGGCCACCCGCGGCCACCACCCAATCACCGGCAGCGACGCCGGACAGCACCGGCACGCTGTCGCTGCCATAGGCACCGGTGGTGACGGCCACGTCCTTCAGCGTGCTGTTGGCCGGATCCACCACCCAGACACTGGATGCCCCGTTGGCACCGCGCTGCAGCGCAGCCAGCGGCAGCTGCAGGGTGCCGGTGCGACCGGCGCTGCTGAACACCCGCGCGCTCTGGCCCAGCTCGACATCGGCCAGTGCTTCGGCAGCCAGGCTGACGCGGGTGGCATAGGTGCGCGCCTGCGGATCGGCCGCAGCCGCGATCTCGCGGATCGTGCCCGGCAGGCGCTGGCCCGGTCGGTTCCACAGTTCCACCTGCACCGGCTGGCCCACCGTGTAGTCGCGGAAGGTCGCTTCGGGCAGGTCGATCAGCACTTCGCGGGCGCCATCGGCGGCCAGGTTGAAGATGGTCTGGCCGGCCGACACCACCTGCCCGGCCTCGGCCTCGCGGCTGGCGATCACGCCATCGGCCGGCGCGCGCAGCTGGGCATAGCCCGCCTGGTTGCGCAGCACGTCGAGGTTGGCGCGGGCCGCGTTGGCCTGGCCCTGTGCGGCCTTGAAGGCGGCACTCTGCTGGTCCAGCTGCGAACGGCTGACCAGCTGCTGGTCGGCCAGCACCTGGTAGCGCTTGAGATCATCGCGGGTACGCGCCAGGTCGGCTTCGGCCGCCGCCAGCTGTGCCTGCGAAGCGCGCGCCTGCAGGGCGAAGTCGGCCACGTCCAGCTCGGCCAGCACGTCGCCCTTCTTCACCCGCTGGCCGGCATCGACGTGGCGCTTGACCAGGTTGCCGCCCACGCGGAACGACAGCGGACTTTCCTGGCGGGCCCGGATGGTGCCCGGGAACGACGCCGCACCCTGCCCGGCCTGCTCGCCCGGATGCACCACCAGCACCGGCACCGCGGCCTGCGGCGCCTGCTCCGGCCCCGAACAGGCGGCCAGCGCCACCACCCACACCCAACTGCCCAGCCAGCGCACGCTCTTCATCGGTCAACGTCCTGAAAACACAGGGTTCAAACGCGGGGGAGCCGGCACGAGGGCCAACCCCAATTTAGTAAACTGGCCGGTATAGTATAAATATCGAACCGGTTGGTCTAGTATTACGGGAATGAGTTCTCCCACTTCCCGCAAAGCATCGGCCAAGCCTGCTGCCAAGGCCGCCGGTCCCGGGCGTCCGAAGGACCTCGGCAAGCGCGCGGCGATCCTCGAAGCGGCCAAGACCCTGTTCGTCGAACAGGGCTATACCGGCGTGAGCATGGACAGCATCGCCGCCCAGGCGGGCGTATCGAAGCTGACCGTTTACAGCCATTTCGGCGATAAAGAAACGCTTTTCACCGAAGCTGTGCAGTCCAAGTGCATGGAGATGCTGCCGGACGCGCTGTTCGTGGCCGATGCCGAAGGCCCGCTGCGCGACCAGCTGCTGGGCATCGGCCAGGCCTTCTTCGAGATGATCACCTCCGATGCGGCGATCTCGGTGCAGCGGGTGATGATGGCCCCGGAGACCGATGAACGCCTGCGCGAACTGTTCTGGCAGGCCGGCCCGGAGCGCACCTGCGAGGCGCTGGCCGATTTCCTGCGCTCGCGCACCGCGCGCGGCGAGCTGGAGATCAGCGATTTCCGCCTGGCCGGCCAGCAGTTCCTGACCCTCATCAAGGGCGAGGTGCATATGAACCGGATGTGCGGCATGCCGCTGTCACCGGGACAGTGCGATGCTTCCAGCCACGTGCCCGACAGCGTCGATTTCTTCCTGCGCGCCTATGCGCCGCGAGGGTCTGGAACCGCCTGAAGCACCAAACTGAACGAACCGGAGGTCGCGATGACTTCCGGCACTGCGACCCCGGCCGCCCGAAAGCTGATGCTCTGGGCGCGCCGCCGGCCTCCGGCACCGGTAAAATGGCCGGCCCACTGCGCTGGATTTGAACCTCATGACGATTGATTACGCCCACGCCCGCGAACTGATGGTGGAACAGCAGATCCGTCCCTGGGACGTGCTGGACATCAAGGTGCTCGACGTGCTCGCCCGCCTGCCGCGCGAGGCCTTTGTCGCTGACGCGCACCGGGCGCTGGCCTATGCCGACGTCGAACTGCCGATCGGTAACGGCCAGAAGATGATGAAGCCGGTCATCGAGGGCCGTACCCTGCAGGCGCTGGATCTGCAGCCGGGTGACGAAGTGCTGGAAATCGGCACCGGCAGCGGCTTCCTGGCAGCCTGCATCGGCGCGCTGGCGCGCGACGTGCTGAGCCTGGAAATCGACCCGGAGCTGGCCGCTGCTGCACGCGCCCGCCTGGATGCTTCGGGCCTGGGCACCAACGTCCGCGTCGAAGTGGCCGATGCCCTGACCTGGCAGACCGAGCGCCGTTTTGACGTGATCTGTGTCACTGGCGCGGTCGACGTGGTGCCGTCACAGTTCGCCTCGTGGCTGCGTCCGGGTGGTCGCCTGTTCGTGATCCACGGCCGCTCGCCGGCGATGGAAGCCCTTCTGGTCAAGGCCGACGGCAGCACCGAATCGCTGTTCGAAACCGATATCGATTACCTGCGCGGTGCCGCCCCGGCACCCCAGTTCCACCTCTGAGTCCAAGGAAGCCGCAATGATCCGCCGATCCCTCGCTGTTGCGCTGGCCACTGCCCTGCTGCCGTTGTCCGCCCATGCCGCCGACCTGCTGCAGGTCTACGAAATGGCACGCAATGGCGATCCGCAACTGTCGGCCGCCGAATCGACCCGGCTGTACGACAAGGAAGGCGCCGTGCAGGCGCGTGCCGCGCTGCTGCCGCAGATCAACGGCACCGCCTCGTTGAACCGCACGCGCACCGAAGCCGATGCCGATGCCAACTCCGGCACCGTCACCAGCAAGCGCCGCAACTACACGATCGACGGCAGCCAGACGCTGTTCAACTGGACGCAGATCAACAACCTGCGCTCGCAGCGTGAGCTGAGCAAGGCGGCGGATTTCACCCTCGATTCGGCCAACGACAGCCTGATCGTGCGCAGCTCGGCGGCCTACTTCAACGTGCTGGTGGCGATCGAATCGCTGAACGCCGCACAGACCAATGAAGCGGCCGCGAAGAAGCAGTTCGACTTCGCCGACAAGCGCCTGGAAGTGGGCCTGGCGCCGATCACCGACGTGCACGAAGCGCGTGCCCAGTACGACCAGGCACGCGCCAACACCATCGTTGCGCAGAACACCCTGGCCGATAACTACCAGGCCCTGACCGAACTGACCGGCCAGCCGGTGATGAACCTGAAGGGCCTGCCGGCCGACTTCCGTCCGGAAGTGCCGGCCAACCGCGGCAACATCAGCGAACTGGTGCAGCAAGCGACCAGCCAGAACCCGGCGCTGAAGGCGCAGGAACTGAAGGTCAGCGCGGCGGAAGCCGGTGTGCAGGCTGCACGTGGCGGCCACTACCCGACCCTGTCGCTGGGCGGCAGCTGGGGCAAGAGCGCGACCTGGGGCGACAGCGTCGGTTCCGGTTCGCTGTCCCCCGATGCGCGCACCAACAGCATCGGCCTGACCCTGAGCGTGCCGATCTTCTCCGGCGGTGCCACCCAGTCCGGCGTGCGCCAGGCGCTGGCCCAGCGTGACATCGCCCAGGACGGCTACGAGCAGCAGAAGCGTGCCCTGGACCGCAACACCCGCAATGCCTACCAGACCCTGGTGCAGGGCATCAGCGAAGTGGAAGCCCGCCGCCTGGCGGTGGTCTCGGCGCAGAGCGCGTATGACGCGTCGCAGGTCGGCCTGGAAGTGGGTACCCGCACGGTGCTGGACGTGATCCAGAACCAGCGCATCCTGTTCTCGGCGCAGCTGGACTACGCCAACGCCCGCTACACCTTCCTGCAGAACCGCCTGCTGCTGAGCCAGTCGCTGGGTGCGCTGGACGTGGCCGAACTGCAGGACATCAACCGCCTGCTGACCCAGGATGCCGGCAACCCGGCCACGACCACGAACTGAGTCGTCGCCTGCCGGTAGAACGAAGAAGCCACCCGCAAGGGTGGCTTTTTTGTGGGTGCGGGTCGCGAGGGGGAGCATCCACGCATGGCGTGGATCTACCGGATGCGTGTGCATCCACGCGTGGCGTGGATCTACCGGGTGCGCGTGCATCCACGCGTGGCGTGGATCTACCGGGTGCGTGTGCATCCACGCGTGGCGTGGATCTACCGGGTGCGGGTGCATCCACGCGTGGCGTGGATCTACCGGGTGCGCGTGCATCCACGCGTGGCGTGGATCTACCGGGTGCGTGTGCATCCACGCGTGGCGTGGATCTACCGGGTGCGTGTGCATCCACGCGTGGCGTGGATCTACCGGATGCGGGTGCATCCACGCGTGGCGTGGATCTACCGGGTGCGCGTGCATCCACGCGTGGCGTGGATCTACGGGTGCGTGTTTTTTGCGCATGGCATGGATCCAGAGGCAGTAGAGCCACGCCATGCGTGGCTGCCGTGCGCGGTCACGGGCCACGTCACCCCTGCCAGAGCTGGATCTGCCGGGCCAGCGGCACCAGGCACAACACGGCCGCCAACGGCGCCAACAGGTAGATCAACGCCGTGCGCTGGCGCGGCAGCGGGCCCTGTGGACGCAGCAGGCCCAGACACAGCACCGCCAGCAACGGCAGCACGGCCAGGCCTGGTGGCAGCACCGCGCGCTCAGGCAGCCAAGGCACCAGCAGCATCGCCAGCGCAGCCGCACCCAGAGCCAGCATCGCCCGCCCCGGGTCGCGATCGTCGTGATCAGCGGCATCGGCACCCGGCCGCCGCCACAACGCCGGCAGCAGTTCCACCGCCAGCAGCAGCACCACCACCTGCAGCGCCAGCAACCCGGCCCAGCCCGCCACCGGAACCAGCGGCAGCACCCACTGCAGCTGCGGCACCGCCTGCACCGCCACTGACAGCGGCCGCGTGCTGTCCAGCGCCGCGAACTGCACCAGGCCCGACTGCAGCGCCGCCAGCCCCATCAGCAGCAGCATGGCCGCCAGGACCGCTCCACCGGCCACCTGGGTCAGCTGCCGGTGCGGCCGCTGCACCCGCGGTGCCACGCCCAGCAGCAGGCCCGCGCTGGCAAACACCCCCAGCAGGGGCACGGCCGCGGCCACCACGCCGCCCAGGCCGAAACGATGCGGCCCGGTGGAGGACGGCATCCACGGCACCCAGTTGCCGTAATGCACGTAGCGCGCGGCCAGCAGCACCAGCAGCAGGCCCAGGCCCACTTTCACGGTCAGCAGCCCGCAGGCGACCAGCAGCGCACGACGTGGCCGCAGCATCGCCGCCAGGCCAACCGGCAGCAGGCCCAGCGCCGCCGCCATGGACATCGGCAGCCAGCGCTGCGGTGCTGCGCCGAGCGCGCCGGCGGCCGCGTACAGGTGGCGGGCGCCCGACTGCGCGGCACCGGCCAGGGTGGCCAGCAGATCGAGCAGCAGCAGGCCCAGCAGGATGGCCGCCAGCCGCCGCCCGCACACACCCTGCAACAACACAGGCAATCCTGCCGCATCCGGCGTGCGGCGCATCACCTCGCGCAGGCAGAACAGCAGCGGCGCCGTGCCCACGGCCGCCAGCAACAGGCTCAATACGATGGCCGGCCCCGCGCGCGCCGCGGTGTTCTGCCCCACCAGCGCGATCACGCTGCCCCCGATCAGCAGGGTCAGCGCGAGCACCAGCAGGTGGTCCCTGCCCAAGCGGTCGAACGCCGCCCGCCCGCCGCGCAGACCGGCATCGCTGTCGTCCTTCATCGCAAGCTCCCTTGATGCTGTCCAAGCATGGTGGACATCAGGCTGGCAGCCTGGATCGAGGGACGGAATCAGAATCGGCCGAATGTGTGTCGCGCTGTGATTGCAGACACAGCAGGCAACGGCCAACGGTCCGACTACGACAGCGCGGAGGGCGTCAAGCGGGCTTGAATCTGTCGAACGCGACAGTGCCGGGACGGCAGCGTGCGCTGGCCTCAGTCGCGCGGCGGCGGCAGGTGCGGCGCGACCAGCGCCAGCGTGCGCTGCAGGGCCCCGCGGCCGTTGCTCACCAGCGTACAACCGGCTCGCGCCATGTCTTCGCGGGCCTGCGCGTCGTCCAGCAGGTGCTGCAGCAGATCGCCCACCGCCTGCACGTCCTCGCCGATCAGCAGCGCCCCGGCCTCGCGCATGCGCCGCGAGATCTCGGAGAAATTATGCAGGTGCGGACCGGTCACCGCAGCCGTGCCCATCGCTGCCGGTTCCAGCAGGTTGTGCCCGCCGATGGCCTGCAGGCTGCCGCCGACGAAGGCGACCTGCGCACAGCCGTAGAACGGCATCAGTTCACCCAGCGTATCGATGACGAACACCTCGGTGCCCGCACCCGGCCACTGTTGCGCACGGCGCGTGGCCACGCTCCAGCCCTGCTCGCGGGCCAGCGCTTCGACCTTCGGGAAGCGTTCGGGGTGGCGTGGTGCCCACAGCAGCAGCAGGTCCGGATGGCGCTCGCGCAGGCGCCGGTGCAGGTCGATCACCGCCTGCTCTTCGCCATCGTGGGTGCTGGCAGCGATCCACACCGGGCGCGAAGCCGGCACCTGCGCATGGAACTGGGCCACGAACGGCCGCACGTCCGGCGTGGTGATGTCGAACTTCAGGTTGCCCAGCGCCTGTACCTGCTCCGGCGCCGCGCCGAGCTGCACGAAGCGCGCCGCATCGTCTTCCGACTGTGCGGCCACGCAGGTGACGGTGCGCAGCGCGCGGCGGATGAGCGCGGCCAGCACCCGGTAGCCGCGCAGCGAGCGGGCCGACAGGCGGGCGTTGAGGATGTAGACCGGGATGCGGCGGTCGCGGCAGCCGAACAGCATGTTCGGCCACAGCTCGGTTTCCAGGATCAGCGCCAGGCTGGGCTGGAAATGGCCGAGGAAACGGTTGACGCTGCCCGGCACGTCATACGGCAGGTAGACGTGGTCCAGCGCATCGCCCCACAGCGCGCGCACCCGCTCCGACCCGGTCGGGGTGATGGTGGTGATGACCCAGCGGATGTCCGGGCGCTGCTCGCGCAGGGCATTGACCAGTGGCGCGGCGGCGTTGACCTCGCCCACCGAGACGGCGTGCAGCCAGACCCGCGGCTGGCCGGTCGGCTGCGGATAGGACGCATAGCGTTCATCCCAGCGCCGGAAGTATTCACGGACCCGGAAACCGCGCCAGACCAGGTGGTACACGGTGATTGGCAGCAGGATGTAGAGCACGACCGAATACAGGCCGCGCAGGATCCATTCGACAGGGTCTTTACGCATGCGGCAAGGATACGGGAGCCCCCCGGGAAAGACACGCGGCGGGGTTGGTAGAATGGCCGCATGTCAGATGCCTCTACCGCCGTCCGCCCGTCCCTGGCCGATCCCCGCAACTGGCCGATGTTCGCGGCCATGTTCGCTGCCTTCGGCATCGCCCGCCTGCCGTGGATGCTGCAGCGCGCGCTTGGCCGCGGCGTCGGCTGGATCACCTGGCGCCTGCTCGGCAGCCGCCGCCGTGCCGCCGAGGTGAACCTGAAGCTGTGCTTCCCCGAGAAGAACGAGGCCTGGCGCAACCGCCTGGTGCGCGACAGCTTCGACGCCCTCGGCGTGGGCATCTTTGAATGCGCGCGTTCGTGGTGGGGCAGCATCGACAGCATCCGCCCGCAGGTGCAGATCGAGGGCCTGGAGCATCTCAAGCAGATGCAGGCCGAAGGCCGCGGCGTGCTGCTGGTGTCGGGCCACTTCATGACCCTGGAGATGTGCGGCCGCCTGCTGTGCGACCACGTCGACCTGTCGGGCATGTACCGCAGGCACAAGAACCCGGTGTACGAGTGGGCGGTGAAGTTCGGCCGGCTGCGCTACGCCAAGGCGATGTACGCCAACGAGGACATCCGTGCCACCGTGCGCCACCTGAAGAAGGGCGGCTTCCTGTGGTACGCGCCGGACCAGGACATGCGCGGCAAGGACACCGTGTTCGTGCCGTTCTTCGGCCACACCGCCGCCACCATCACCGCCACCCACCAGCTGGCGCGGATGACCGGCTGCGCGGTGATCCCCTATTTCCACCGCCGCGAAGGCGGGAAGTACTTCCTGAAGATCGGCGCGCCGCTGGAGAACTTCCCCAGCGAAGACGTGGAAGCCGATACCGCGCGGGTCAACCAGGCCATCGAACAGATGGTGCGCGAGGCCCCGGACCAGTACCTGTGGATCCATCGGCGGTTCAAGCGCCAGCCCGGTGGCAGAAGCGATTTCTACAAGTAGATCCACGCCATGCGTGGATGATTGCCGGCCGCGCCCGTTACCACGCCATCCACGCATGGCGTGGATCTACAGCGGCCACCGGCACCACGCATAGGGATACTCCCCCACCACGCAGGCCAGCCCGGCGCGGACCGGGTTGGCCATGATGTACATCGCCTTCTCGTGCAATGACTCGTCGCTGCGCACCGCATGGTCGTGGTACCCGTGCTGCCAGAGTGCTCCGGATCGCCCCAGCTGCCGGTTCAGCAGGCGGCTGCTGCGGGATTTGAGCGGGGACATGCATTCGGCGAGTGTTCCCTTCCGCAGTTCCATCAGCCAATGCAGGTGATCGGGCATCACCACCCAGGCAAGGCTGTGGCTGATGCCGGCACGCTCGACGAAGCGCAGGGCGTCGACCAGCACCGCAACGTTGGCGGCATCGGCGAAGAAGGCTTCACGGCCAATGGTGGTCGTGGTCAAGGAGTACACGGTGCCGGTGCTGGAGTGGCGACCGTAGCGGAGTTTTGGGCTGGCCATGGCGCCAGCGTGCGATAGGTACGCGAGTGCCGGTATTGGGCGGTTGCCCGTATTGGTGTCGGGAAAGCTCCATCCACGCTTGGCGTGGATCTACTGCAACGCCCACGGCAGATCAACGCCACGCGTGGATGATTCCCGTAGATCCACGCCACGCGTGGATGCGCGATCACACCGTTTTCAGTGCGTCGTCCGGTTCGCGGGCCAGCAACGTGCCGACGAACAACGCCGCCAACAACACCGTCACCCCGCCCCAGAACGCGGAATAGAACGCCAGGTGGGTGTTGAGCGGGAACACGGTGGCGGCCAGCGCCAGCATCGCCGGGCGCGCGCGGTCACGGGCCGCAGCCGGTGCGAAACGCCAGGCGCGCCACGCCTGGGCGACGGCGGCCAGCCACAGCAGCAGCCCCAGCACGCCGGTTTCGGCGAGGATTTCCAGCACGATCTGGTGGGCGTGCAGCGCCGGTTCGGCGCCCCACACCGCGGGCCCATCGTCACCGACGCACTGCGGGTACGCATCGCGGAAGCCGCGTGCGCCCACGCCGTTGATCGGGTGTTCGGCAATCATGCAACCGGCCGCACTCCAGATGCGCCCGCGTCCGGACAGCGCCTGGTCGACGCCCTCGGTGCCGCCGTCCCAGGCCATCGCGGTGCGCGCCACGCGCTCGCGCAGCTGCGGCACGCTGGCGGTCAGTGCCGCCGCGGCCAGCAGGCCGACCACCGCCAGCAGGCCCAGCCGTTTCCAACCAAGCTGGCGCACGCCGCTGTAGGCCACGATCACCGCGAAGGTGATCCACGACGCGCGCGAACCGGCCAGCAGCAGCACGATGGCCAGCGCCGCACCGGCGAGCAGCCAGCCCGGCGTACCGAAGCGGCGTGCAGCAGGAAGCAGCAGGAACGGCGAGAGGCTGGCCAGGACCTGGCCGAACTTGAGGTTGCACGGCCCCAGCGGACCGCTGAGGCGGTCGGCCAGGGCCATTTCCTCGGCCGGGCACAGCGCATGGCCGCTGACGGCGAGTTTCAATTGCTGCAGCGACCAGAACCATGGGCTGGTGCCCGCCAGCGCCTGCACCAGCGCATCCAGCGTCCACAGGGCGGTGATCAGCGCCAGGCCACCGTAGATCAGGCGGCGCCGCTGCGGGGTGGCCACGGCAATCGCCACCAGCCACATGAAGGGCAGGTAGCGCAGGCCGGCGGCCGCCTTGGTCCACGACGCCGCCGGGTCGATCGCATCGAAGGCAGAGAACGCCTGCGGCAACCAGTAACCGAGGAACAGGATCGAGGTCAGCGCCCACGCGGCGGGCGTGAGCAGATGTGGGCGGCGCTGCAGGCGGCGCATGATCATGCGCACCGCGGCATACACCGCGCCGAGGCCGAGCACGGTTTCGGCGATACCCGGCAACGGCCACAGGGCCACGTAGGCCAGCACCCACCATGGCGCCCAGCGCCCGGCGCGCTCGTCACCCGCGATGGGTGCGGCGTCAGCCTGCAAGGTCGGCATAGAGGCGGAGGGTGTCGCGCTGCATGGTCTGCAGGGTAAACGGGATACGGCTCGGCAAGGACGGCGGCTGCGCCAGCAGGGCCAGCGCACGTTCACCCAGCGCCCGTGCATCGCCCAGCGGCACGGCGCCGGCCGGCTGCAGCTGCTGCAGCAGTTCGCCCACGCCACCATGGTCCCAGCCCAGCACCGGGCGGCCGACCGACAGCGCCTCGACCACGGTACGGCCGAACGCCTCGGGCTTGTCCGACAGCTGCAGGACCAGGTCGCTGGCCGCATAGGCCTGGGCGATACGCGCGGTCGGGGTGCTGATCTGCACCGCCTCGGCCACGCCCAGCGCGGCCGCCTGGCGGCGCAGCTCGGCCACGTAGCTTTCGCGGCCGGGCTCGTCGGTGCCCAGCATCCAGAGCTGTGCCGGCACGCCGGCAGCGCGCACGTCGGCCAGCAGCTGCAGTGCGTGCGCATGACCCTTCAGGCGGGTGCCACGGCCCGGCAGCAGCAGCAGCGGGCCGTCGACCTGGGCCAGCCAGGGGTAATCGGCGGCCAGCGCCAGCCGCGGCCGGCGGTCGGCACGGGCCACGCGGGGGAACTGGCTGACATCGACGCCACGCGGAATGACCTGCAGGGTCTGTTCCGGCACCGTCGGGTAATGCTGGCGCACGTAGTCGCGCACCGTGTTGGATACGCAGATGACGCGCTCACCGCTGGTCATCACCGCGCTGTAGCGGCTGGGCGAATTCAGGCCGTGCACGGTGGTCACCCAGTGCGGACGCTGCGCGGCCGGCATCGCGCGGATCGCGTACAGGCCCAGCCACGCCGGCAGGCGCGAGCGCGCATGCACGATGTCCGCTCCAATCTCGGCGAACAACCGCCGCAGGGTGGGCAGGTGGCGCAGGGTCAGCAGCGATTTGCGGCCGATATCAAGGGTGAGGTGCTCGGCACCGCTGTCCAGCAGCGGCTTCACCAGGCGGCCACCGGCGGACACCACCAGCGCGCGATGGCCGGCGGCGACCAGGGCCGCAGCGATTTCCAGGGTCGAGCGCTCGACGCCACCGGAGTGCAGCGCCGGCAGCAACTGCACCACGGTCAGTCGGCGCATCGAGATGCCTGCTTAGTCGGCCAGCACGAAGGTGGAACCGCAGTACGGGCACTTCGCCTCGCCGTTGGGCTCATCTTCGATCGGCAGGTACACGCGCGGATGCGAGTTCCACAGCGCCATTTCCGGGGTCGGGCAGCTCAGCGGCAGGTCGCTGCGGTGCACGGTGTAGCGCTTTTCGGCATTGGCGGGCGCGGTGGCGGTATGGCTCATGGCGGGTGTCGATGAACGGATTGCGAGGCCTGCGATTCTAGCACCTTGGGGCGGTCCGGCCGCCCCCCTGCCCGTTCAAGGCCCCCGGGCATGCCCGGGGGCCAGCGGCCCTACTGGAAGTCCAGCGACAGTTCCAGGAAGGCCGAACGGCCGAAGGCGTTGTAGACGCCCTGGTCGTAGTACGGCCAGTTGCCGTTGCTGCGGTCGATCGGCGGCATCTCGTCGGTCAGGTTGTTGACCGTCAGCAGCAGGCTTGCCAGGTCGTTGATGCGGTAGCCGACCGTGGCGTTCCAGGTGGTCCAGGGGCCGATGTTGCGCTGCTCGCCGCGGCTGTCCCAGGTGGGGGCGTTGCGTATGCCGAACGCGCTGGCGGTGAACGGCCCGCGCTTCCAGTTCACGCCCAGGGTGGCGCGGTACTGCAGCTCGTTGGAGTTGGCGCAGCACAGCTGGTCGTAGACCGGGTCGCCTTCCTTGTCCTGGGTGGTGTGCTTGAGCGGCCGGTAGTAGCCGGCATTGACCGCGAAATCACCCACCGACTGCGTGGCCCAGCGGTAGTCCAGCGCCGCCTGCACGCCGTTCTGGCGCTGGCTGGCGATGTTGATCGGGTACGAGAACACCTTGTCCACGCCGTTCGGGTTGAGCGGATCGGTGGCCGGCTTGCGCTGCACCTGGCCCAGCACCTGCTGGCAGGTGGGCGAGTTGATGTCGAACTGGGTCTGCCCGTTCTCCGAGACCCCCAGGCGGCAGTTGGCCTCGGTGTCGAGGATGCTGTCGGTGCCAAGGATGCGCACTTCGTTCTCGATGACCACCGAGTTGTAGTCCACCGACAGGGTCAAGGCGTTGTCCAGCGTCGACCACACCACGCCATAGGTGAAGGTGCGCGCGGTGATGTCCTTCAGGTCGCGGTTGCCGGTGCTGGAGGACAGCACCGAGAGGCCGGACTGGTCGCACTCGTCGAAGTTGTCGGAGGTGTACCCGGCCTGCCGGCATTGGTAGAGATCGGTGTTGGTGGTGTAGCCACTGCTTTCGCGCGAGAACAGGTAGAACATGTCCGGCGAACGGAAGGCGGTGGCGTAGCTGCCACGCAGCAGCAGCGATTCGATCGGCCGGTATTCCAGGCCCAGCTTCCAGGTGGCCTTGCCGTTGCCACCGCCGCCCTGCAGCGCGTACTTGTCGTAGCGACCGGACAGGTTGGCGCTGAACGTATCGATGATCGGCACCTGCAGTTCTGCGCCCAGCGCATACAGGTCACGCTGGCCCTGCGCCGAGGTGCCGGCGGTCTGCCCGCGAAACAGCACGCCCGCGTTGGGATCGGCCGACTGGTTGAAGAACTTCTCGCGCTGGCCCTGCGCGATCAGCGCGAAGCCGACGTCGCCGGCCGGCAGGGTGAACAGCGAGCGATCAGTGAGCAGCGCCGTCACGGCGGTGCGCGACGCACTGGATGCGGCGCGGTTGAGGCCGCTGAAGCTGTCGTACTGCTCACGGTTGATCGGCTGGTACAGCCGCGACAGATCCGGCGCGTAGACCTCGTAGCCATCCTGCATGCCCAGCATCGGCCCCAGGTAGTAGTCGTCAACGCCATTCTTAGCGAGGAAATCGGTGGATTTGCGGGTGACGTCGGTGCTGGAGCGGTTGACGTAGACGTCGTAGTCGAAGCCTCCAAGCACGCCGCGCACGCCCGCGGTGATGTTCAGCGAGCGGGTGTAGACGCGCTGGTCCTTGGCATCCAGGCCGACTTCCTCCGGCGCGTAGATGCGCTGCCACTGTTCGTACTGGCCGCTGGTCTGGTTGTAGAAGGTCTTGTTCCAGAACGGGCTGCCACCGCTGTAGGTCGGCCGGCCGAAGCCGAACAGGATGTCCGAGTACAGCTCGGTGTCCGGGCTGAGGTGGTAACGCAGGAAGGTGGTGGCGTTGACGTCCTGGCTGGAGTTGTACAGCGACGCGGTGCCGACGTTGTCAGGCGTGCCGCAGTAGTAGCCGCCGCCGGAAATGTCGCGGTGCGCGTACACGGTGCTGCCGCCGAACAGGTCCGACAGCGGCGCGCAGGTGGCCGCGCCCGGGTCGATGTAGGCGTTGGGGCCCATGCGCATGCGCAGGAAGCTGCGCGAAGGATCCTGCGGGCCGGTCGGGTTGTCGTTGACGCTGTCGATGCGGCTGCGGTCGAAGGCGTAGATCGCCTTCTGGTTGGTGTATTCCAGCCCGTAGCTGATATCGAGGTTGCCGAAGGTCTGGCCGCTGCTGGCGCTGAAGCGCTGGCTGGAGCCGCCGCCCTGGCTGTAGCCGCCGACGCGGTAGCGCAGGTGGGTGCCTTCGACGCGGTCCTTCAGCACGATGTTGACCACGCCGGCAATGGCCGAGGAGCCATACACCGAGGACTGGCCACCGGTGAGCACGTCGATGCGCTCGACCATGCCCAGCGGGATGTTGGCGATGTCGGCGATGCTGGTGTTGCCGTTGTAGGCCAGCGGGTAGCTGTTGATCGGCCGCCCGTTGATGAGGGTGAGGGTGTAGCTGGGGTCCAGGCCGAACAGGCTGATGGTCTTGGCGCCCGGGGTGTAGAAGCCGGTGCCCTGCGAATCCTGCACCGAGCCGTTCGACACCGGCAGCGAGCGCAGCGCGTCGAACACGGTGGTGAAGCCCTGTGCCTGGATCTGCTCGGCGGTGATGGTGGTGACTGGCGAGGGACCCTCCACCTGTGCGCGCGGGATGAGCGAGCCGGTGACCTTGACCGCATCCAGGTCGCGGGTGCGCGGCGGATCGGTGCCCTCCCCCTGCGGGGTGGACTGGGCCTGTACGGCAAGCGGCGACAACAGCAACGACGACATCAACAACGACAACAACCGGGGTTTCATCAAGCTCTCTCCAGAGGCGGATGACGGTCCAGCCGGTGGGGGGCGGACGGGAAGGTCGTGGATGGACGGCAGTGGCGGGTTACAGCGGGCGGCGGGGGCCGGCCCGGATCAGGACATGCGGGGCATTCCGGTACAGGGGGTGAGCTGGCCACTTTTAAATCGATCCAAGGCAACCTGTCAATAATTTGAAATGAAACGGTTTTGCCGTATTTGGATCGAACTAATTGCACTTGTCAGGCGGCAATGGGCTGAGGCAGGATCGGGACGATTCCGACCCCGACCCGATCGCACGGCCCGACCCCCACCGGACCGGCATCGCCCCCTCCACTGCCCCCTGGGCGGCGGGCGCGATGCTGTCCGTGGTGCGTGCCGATGCGGGTTCTGCCTGCCGCCTGCCCTACCGGGAGACCCTGCATGACCCTGTCCGATCCGCGCCGCGCCCTGCTTCCGCTTGCCCTCGCCCTGGCCTGCGCCACCCCCGCCCTGCCCGCACTGGCGCAGGGCCTGCAGACCTCGTTCGAAGCAGGCGAACCGGCACCGGCCAAGGCCGGCGGCACCCTGCAGGTGCAGATCGGCAACGGCCCGGCCGAGCCCTATGCGGCCAAGCGCAACGTCGGCTACAGCGGCCTGCGCGCCCTGCACTACCAGGCCGGCGGTGGCAGCGCGCGGCGCGAACTGTTCAACACCGACCTGGCCATCGACGCCGATACCACGCTGTCCTGGCTGGTGCTGCCGGAGATCGTCGGCAAGGACACCGTGGCCTCCACCTACGTGTCGCTGGACCTGCGCCTGGACGACGGCAGTCGCGTGTCGGCCAGCAGCGCGCGCGACCAGCACGGCATCGCCCTCGGCGCACAGGCACAGGGCGATTCGAAGACGCTGTACCCGCAGCAGTGGGCACGCAAGGCCGTGCGCCTGGGCGATGTGCCGGCGCTGCGTGGCCGCCGCGTGGTGGCCATCGAGCTGGAGGTGGCCAGCGCCGAGGGTGCGCCGGTCTCCGGCTGGATCGACGACGTGCGCCTGGATGCGCAGCCGCGCAACGTGCCGCAGCGGGTTTCGAACTGGGTGCTGACCACCCGCGGCACCCAGGCCAACGGCACCTTCTCGCGCGGCAACAACTTCCCGGCCACCGCGGTGCCGCACGGCTTCAACTTCTGGACCCCGGTGACCGATGCCGGCGCGCTGAACTGGCTGTACCGCTGGAACGAGCAGAACGATGCGAAGAACCGTCCGCAGCTGCAGGCGCTGGCACTGAGCCACCAGCCCAGCCCGTGGATGGGCGACCGCCAGACCTTCCAGGTAATGCCGTCGGCCAGCCGTGGCGTGCCCGAGGCCGACCGCGGCAAGCGTGCGCTGTCCTTCGACCGCAGCCACGAAAGCGCGCGCCCGTACCGCTACGACGTGCGCTTCGA
Source organism: Stenotrophomonas sp. SAU14A_NAIMI4_5 (assembly GCF_003086795.1). Taxonomy (NCBI): domain Bacteria; kingdom Pseudomonadati; phylum Pseudomonadota; class Gammaproteobacteria; order Lysobacterales; family Lysobacteraceae; genus Stenotrophomonas; species Stenotrophomonas sp. SAU14A_NAIMI4_5. The sequence goes on from NZ_CP026003.1 coordinate 3,721,812, forward strand.
CAACGGCATCGCCGCGTCCATCGCGCCGACCGACCATGCCGCGCTGTTCCACTTCGCCTTCCCCGAGGGCGGTGATGCCAACCTGCTGTTCGACAACGTCGATGCGCGTGGCGGCCTGAGCCTGGATGCGGCCACGCAGACCCTGAGCGGCTATACGGATACCCGCAGCGGCCTGTCCAACGGCGCCACCCGCATGTTCGTGGTCGCCCGCTTCGACAAGCCGTGGCGCAGCAGCGGCCGCATCGACACCGGCCGCCCCACCGGCTACATCAAGTTCGACGCGGGCAGCGACCGGCAGGTGACGATGCGCATCGCCACCTCGCTGATCTCGGTCGAGCAGGCGCGGCACAACCTGGACCTGGAAATCGCCGCGGCCGATACGCTGGACAGCGTGGCCGGCCGCGCACAGGACGCCTGGGATGCACGCCTGGCCCGCTTCGACATCGGCAACGCCAGCGACGATGCCAAGACCACGCTGTATTCCAGCCTGTACCGTCTGTACCTGTACCCCAACTCCGGCCATGAAAACGCCGGCACCGCGGCCGCGCCTGACTGGCGCTACGCCAGCCAGGCCAGCGCCGAGGACAACAACACCGACGGCAGCGCCAGCCGCAGCTTCGCGCCAGTGCGCGATGGCCAGGTGTACGTCAACAACGGCTTCTGGGACACCTTCCGCACCACGTGGCCGGCGTATGCGCTGTTCACCCCGGACGACGCCGGCAAGCTGGTGCAGGGCTTCATCGAGCAGTACCGCGCGGGCGGCTGGATCGCACGCTGGTCCTCGCCGGGCTATGCGGACCTGATGGTCGGCACCAGCTCGGACGTGGCCTTCGCCGATGCGTGGCTGAAGGGCATCGGTGGCTTCGACCCGGCCGAGGCCTATGCCGCCGCGCTGAAGAACGCCACCGTGGTGCCGCCGGACCGCCATGTCGGCCGCAAGGGCATGGACCGTTCAACCTTCCGTGGCTACGCCAGCGCCGATGTGCATGAAGGCATGTCGTGGACGATGGAAGGCGCGTTGAACGACTTCGGCATCGCCAACATGGCCGAGGCCCTTGCCAAGCGCGCGACCAGCGCCGCCGAACGCGAGCGCTACAGCACCGAGGCCGATTACTTCCGCTACCGCGCGGCCGGCTATTCGACCCTGTTCGACCCGGCCGCCGGCTTCTTCCAGGGCCGCAAGGAAGACGGCAGCTGGCGCCTGGATTCGAAGGACTACGACCCGCGCGTGTGGGGCTACGACTACACCGAATCCAACGGCTGGACGTTCGCCTTCACCGCCGCGCACGACGGCGAAGGCCTGGCGGCGCTGTACGGTGGCCGCGACAAGCTGGCCGCCAAGCTCGATACGTTCTTCTCGACCCCGGAAACCGCCGATCCGGCGCTGGCCGGTTCCTACGGCGGCACCATCCATGAAATGACCGAGGCGCGCGATGTGCGCATGGGCATGTACGCGCACAGCAACCAGCCGGCGCACCACATCCCGTGGATGTACCTGTACGCCGGGCAGCCGTGGAAGACCCAGCAGCACGTCCGCGAGATCCTGTCGCGGCTGTATGTCGGCAGCGAGATCGGCCAGGGCTACCCGGGCGATGAGGACAACGGCGAGACTTCGGCGTGGTATGTGCTCGCCTCGCTGGGCCTGTACCCGCTGCGCATGGGAGCACCGGAGTATGTGATCGGCTCGCCGGCCTTCGAGCATGCACGGGTGGAACTGCAGGGCGGTGCGGTGCTGACCGTCAACGCGGCCAACAACTCGGCGCAGAACGTCTACGTGCAGTCGCTGAAGATCAACGGCAAGCCGTGGACCAAGACCTGGGTGCCGCACGAGGTGATCGCCAAGGGCGCGACGCTGGACTTCGTGATGGGCCCGCAGCCGTCGCGCTGGGGCACCGGCGCGGACGATGTGCCGCGTTCGCTGACCGCGCCGGGCAAGCGCCCGCAGATGCTGCATGACCTGCTCGGCAACGGTGCCCGTGCGGCGCTGGCCGATGGCCGTGCCCTGCCCGCACTGCTGGACGACGATGCGACCACGGCCGTGCCGCTGGGCGCGGGCGCCACCATCGCACTGACCGCGGTGGGCGATGGCGCGCCGACGATGTACACGCTGACCAGCGGTGAAGGCGCGATCCGCGGGGCCGGATGGACGCTGGAAGCACGCACGGCCGGCGGCCGCTGGACGACACTGGATGAGCGCCGTAGCGAAGATTTCACCTCGCCGCGGCAGACTCGTCCGTTCCGCATCGCCTCGCCCTCACGCTTTGCAGAGTACCGTCTGCGCGTGGCTGCGCCGGGGCGCCTGCAGCTGGCCGAGATCGAACTGTTGTCGCCCTCCACCGTAAACTGATCCCATGCGCCTTCGCCTGCTGACTCTTGCCCTCGCTGCATTCACCCTGCCCGGCATCGCGCAGGGCCAGCCATCGCAGACCGATCCCTTCGATGGCCAGGTCACGCGCGAAGGCGTGACCCTCTCCTACCAGGACCCCACCGGCGCGCTGTCCGCGCCGGTGCGGAAGCGGATCATCGACACGTTCTACTTCGCCTACCTGCGCGAACGGGCCGATTTCCACCCGAAGGCGCCGGCCGAGGTGCGCATCGTGATCGACCCGGCCTACAACGGCGTCGCCTACGTGGGCGACAAGGACAAGGCGACCACGATCACCATCAACCCGGGCTGGCTGCTGCAGCACCCCGATGACATCGACCTGGTGACCCACGAGGCGATGCACATCGTGCAGGGCTACCCGAGCTACGGCGACAAGCGCGTGCCGGGCTGGCTGGTGGAAGGCATCGCCGATTACGCACGCGACCGCTATGGCATGGGCAATGCCGCGGCGGGCTGGGCGCTGCCGCAGAAGGTGGGCAAGGGCCAGACCGTGGAAAGCGGCTACCGGGTGACCGGTGCGTTCCTGAAGTGGGCCGAGGGCGAACACCCCGGCCTGGTACTGGCGCTGGACAAGGCCCTGCGCGCAGGCCAGTACACCCCGGCGCTGTGGCAGAAGCACGCCGGCAAGGCACTGCCGGCGCTGTGGGCCGAGTACGCCAAGCCGCGTTCGGATGCCCCGCCGCCGGCACCGGCACGACGCGGCAAGCGCTGAGTGGTAGCGCCGGGCCATGCCCGGCGGAATGCCTGATTCGCCGCGCTGCGCGCTCGCCGGGCATGGCCCGGCGCTACCTCGATCCGGTTTTCGCTGTGCGGAAACAGAAACGCGCCCCGTGGGGCGCGTTTCTGCAGCTGTCGCGGGAACGAAGGCTTACGCCTTCTTTTCCCTTCACCGATGCCCCGCCGCCGGCACCGGCACGACGCGGCAAGCGCTGAGTGGGAGCGCCGGGCCATGCCCGGCGGAATGCCTGATTCGCCGCGCTGCGCGCTCGCCGGGCATGGCCCGGCGCTACCCGATCCGGTTTCCGCGGTGCGGAAACAGAAACGCGCCCCGTGGGGCGCGTTTCTGCAGCTGTCGCGGGAACGAAGGCTTACGCCTTCTTTTCCGCTTCCAGCTGCTTGCGGATCTGCGCATCCACCGCGGCGATCGCGGTCATGTTCAGCACGCGGCGCGAGGTCGCGCTGGTGGTGAGGATGTGCACCGGCTTGTTCACGCCCATCAGGATCGGACCAATCGCCACGCCGTCGGTGAACACGCGCACCAGGTTGTAGGCGATGTTGGCCGCTTCCAGGTTCGGCAGCACGAACAGGTTGGCACGGCCCTGCAGGGTCGAGCCCGGCAGCAGCTTCTGGCGCAGAGCTTCGTCCCACGCGGTGTCGCCCTGCATTTCGCCGTCCACGTTCAGACGCGGGTTGCGCTTGAGCAGCATCTCGCGCACCTGGCGCATCTTCAGCGCATCCTTCGAATCGTGGCTGCCGAAGTTGGAGTGCGACAGCAGCGCCACCTTCGGCTCGATGCCGAACAGCTTCATGCGGTACGCAGCCTGCAGGGTCGCTTCGCACAGCTGCTCGGCGGTCGGGTCTTCCTGCACGTGGGTGTCCACGAAGAAGAACACGCCCTGCTGGTTGATCACGCCGGTCATGGCCGAGGTCGAGGTGACCTTCGATTCCAGCGGCAGCACGCTGCGCACGTAGCCCAGCTTCTTGTGGAAGCGGCCGACGATGCCGGTCAGCATCGCATCGGCTTCGCCACGGGCAACCATCACGGCGGCGATCAGGGTCGGGCGCGAACGCATCAGGTTCTTCGCCGCGGCCACGGTCACGCCGCGGCGGCCGGTCAGGCCGTGGTAGTACTGCCAGTATTCGTTGAAGCGCGGGTCGTCATTGATGTTGGTGACTTCAATGTTCTCGCCGACCTTCAGGCGCAGGCCGAGACGCTCGATGCGCGATTCGATGACGTCCGGGCGGCCGATCAGGATCGGGTGCGCCAGGCCTTCGTCGACCACGTTCTGCACCGCCTGCAGCACCACTTCTTCTTCGCCCTCGGCGTAGACCACGCGCTGCTTGTCGTTGCGCGCGCGGTCGTAGACCGGCTTCATCATCAGGCTGGTGCGGTAGACGAACTGGGCCAGCTTGTCGCGGTAGGCGCCCATGTCGGCGATCGGACGGGCGGCCACGCCCGAATCCATCGCGGCCTGGGCCACGGCGGCCGACAGCTCCACCAGCAGGCGGCGGTCGAACGGACGCGGGATCAGGTATTCACGGCCGAAGCTCGGGGTGTCACCGCCATAGGCCGAGCCCATGTCGGTGGCCGCACGGCGGGCCAGCGCGGCGATGGCGCGCACGCAGGCGATCTTCATTTCCTCGTTGATCGCGGTGGCGCCGACGTCCAGCGCGCCGCGGAACAGGTACGGGAAGCACAGCACGTTGTTGACCTGGTTCGGGTAGTCCGAACGGCCGGTGCCGATGATCGCGTCCGGACGGGCGGCGCGCGCCAGTTCCGGCATGATTTCCGGGGTCGGGTTGGCCAAGGCGAAGATCACCGGATCCGGCGCCATGGTCTTGACCATCTCGGCGGTCAGGATGCCCGGGGCCGACAGGCCCAGGAAGATGTCCGCGCCGTCGACGATCTCGGCCAGGGTGCGCTTGTCGGTGTCGCGCGCATAGCGCTGCTTTTCCGGGTCCAGGTCGGTACGGCCGGTGTGGATGACACCCTCGCGGTCGAAGGCCAGGATGTTCTCCGGCTTCAGGCCCAGCTGTACCAGCATGTTCACGCAGGAAATGCCGGCCGCGCCCATGCCCGTGGTCGCCAGCTTCACTTCTTCGATCTTCTTGCCGGTGATGGCCATGGCGTTGATCACCGCGGCACCGACGATGATCGCCGTGCCGTGCTGGTCGTCATGGAACACCGGGATCTTCATGCGCTCGCGCAGCTTGCGCTCGACGATGAAGCATTCCGGAGCCTTGATGTCTTCCAGGTTGATGCCGCCGAAGGTCGGCTCCAGCGAGGCGATGATGTCGACCAGCTTGTCCGGGTCGGTCTCGTCCACTTCGATGTCGAACACATCGATGCCGGCGAACTTCTGGAACAGGACGCCCTTGCCTTCCATCACCGGCTTGCCGGCCAGTGCGCCGATGTTGCCCAGGCCCAGCACCGCGGTGCCGTTGGAGATGACCGCCACCAGGTTGCCGCGCGCGGTCAGCTCGCTGGCCTGCTGCGGGTCGGCCTTGATCGCTTCACAGGCGTAAGCAACGCCCGGCGAATACGCCAGCGACAGGTCGCGCTGGGTCAGCATGGGCTTGGTTGCAGAGACCTTGATCTTGCCCGGCGGGGACATCCGGTGGTAATCGAGGGCGGCCTGTTTGAAATCTTCGTTGGACATCGACGTGGATTAATGAATGGGCAGAGGGGACAGGGGATGATACCCCCGTTGGAGGGCCTGGACCTGTCGCTATCCTGTCGCAATCATGCTGCGACCGCACAATTCCGTGCCGTATGCGACCAGTCCAGAGACCAGCTTCGGCGTTGCCCATGACAGCCATGGGTCGCCTTGAAACGTTGCGGGGCCGCGTCACTCACGTGACCGGCCCCGCGGTACCACACACCTGTGTCAGCCCTTGGCGGGCAGTGCCTCCGGCACGGCATCGACCGGCGGCGGCAGCTCGCTCTCGCGGCCGTCCAGTGCCAGCTTCAGGCGGTCACGGTCCAGCGCGCCTTCCCAGCGCGACACCACCACCGTGGCCACCGCATTGCCGATGAAGTTGGTCAGCGAGCGGCATTCGCTCATGAAGCGGTCCACGCCCAGGATCAGTGCCATGCCGGCCACCGGCACTTCCGGCACCACGGCCAGGGTGGCGGCCAGGGTGATGAAGCCGGCACCGGTGACGCCGGCCGCGCCCTTGGAGCTGAGCATGGCGACCAGCAGCAGGGCGATCTGGTGGCCCAGGGTCAGTTCGGTGTTGGTGGCCTGGGCGATGAACAGCGCGGCCAGGGTCATGTAGATGTTGGTGCCGTCCAGGTTGAACGAGTAGCCGGTGGGGACCACCAGGCCGACCACCGACTTGCTGCAGCCGGCGCGTTCCATCTTCTCCATCAGCGACGGCAGTGCCGATTCCGAGGACGAGGTACCCAGCACCAGCAGCAGCTCGGCCTTCAGGTAGCGGGCCAGCTTGAACACCGAGAACCCGCACAGGCGGCAGACCACGCCGAGGATGACGGCCACGAACAGGAAGGCGGTCAGGTAGAACGAACCCACCAGCCAGGCCAGGTTGATCAGCGAACCGACGCCGTACTTGCCGATGGTGAAGGCAATGGCACCGAAGGCACCGATCGGGGCGGCCTTCATCAGGATGTGCACCAGCTTGAACACCGGGGCGACCAGCGCCTCCAGGAAGTTCACGATCGGCTTGCCCTTCTCACCCACCGAAGCCAGCGCGATGCCGAACAGCACGGCCACGAACAGCACCTGCAGGATGTTGCCATCGACGAAGGCGCTGATCAGCGTCTTCGGGATGACGTCCATCAGGAAGCCGACCAGGGTCAGGTCATGCGACTTCTCGACGTAGCTGTGGACCGCGGTCTGGTCCAGCTCGGCCGGGTTGATGTTCATGCCCGCGCCCGGCTGCACGACGTGCGCCACGATCATGCCGACGATCAGGGCCAGGGTGGAGAAGAACAGGAAGTACGCCATCGCCTTGGCGAAGACGCGGCCCACCGTGCGCAGGTGGGTCATGCCGGAGATGCCGGTGACGATGGTCAGGAAGATCACCGGCGCGATGATCATCTTCACCAGGTTGATGAAGGCATCGCCCAGCGGCTTCATCTTCTCGCCGATCAACGGCTCGTAATGGCCGAGGACGGCGCCCAGGATGATCGCCACGATCACCTGGAAGTACAGCTGGCGGTAGAGCGGCAACGGCTTGCTGGGCACCGGTGCAGTGGTCGGGATGTGCATGGCGGACTCCGGAAGGGGAGAGTTCTGACGCGAACGGCCCCTGCCTGCGCAGGGATCGTCTCCGTGGATCTGGTCGCAGGCAAGGCACGGCGTGCGTGGTGGTGCGACCAATGGACGCCTTTGTACGCGCAGGGCACGCTGCCGCAGATAACCTATTGGTACTAGCCCCCCGGTTCAGGTGGCTCGGGTGCCTACACTGGCGCCGCACCGCCTGTCCCGGGGACGGCCACCGGCCCGACCTGAACGATCGGGCGCCCCCCTGCGAAAGTTCCGGCCAGCGCGGCCGTTGTTGTCCTGTCCACACGCATCCGAGAGAGAGAGAGAGCCGCACCACCATGCGCCCCATTCCGACCCTGCTGGCCCTGTCGCTGGCCGCCCTGCCCGCCTTCGCCTCCGCCGCCGATTTCGACAACTGGCCGACCAAGTACGCCTTCAGCGACGGCACCGAACTGGCCGCCACCGCCAACATCGCCTACGACTACAACGACTTTTCCTCGGCCAGCGGCATCGAGGATGCTGACGCGGTGCGCCGCAAGGAATTCGGCGCGACCCTGAAGAAGAAGGGCGTGTACGACGCGATGGTGTACTACGACTTCCAGTCCGATACCTGGCTGGACGTGTTCGTGCGCTTCGAGAGCAAGGCCTTCTTCGGCCGTGATGTCGGCCGCTTCCGCTTCGGCTACATGAAGACCCCGGTCGGCCTGGACGGCAACACCTCCTCGCGTGCCGGCAGCTTCACCGAAGTCGCCCTGCCCGTGCAGGCCTTCTACGCCGCCCGCCGCACCGGTGCCGAGTGGGTGCTGGAACGCCCGCAGTACCTGCTGCAGGCCGGCGCCTACGGTGGCAAGGACCTGCAGGGTGACAACCCGGGCACCATGCAGGCCGTGCGTGCGGTCTGGACCCCGGTGAAGGCACCGGGCGACGTGGTCCACCTGGGCCTGGCCTATTCGCAGGAAAACCCGCGCGGCTACCGCGACGGCCGCGACGTGCACCACGAAGCCAGCGCCCGCCTGCGTGCGCGCCCGGAAGCCGGCCTGACCGACATCCGCCTGGTCGATTCGGGCGCCCTGGTCACCGCCGACCAGATCCGCCGCACCGGCCTGGAAGGCATCTGGATCCGCGGTCCGTTCTCGCTGCAGGGTGAAGCCCTGCAGGCCACGGTGACCCGCAAGGGCCTGCCCGACTACACCGGCAGCGGCCAGTACGCCATGGCCAGCTGGGTGCTGACCGGCGAATCGCGCCCGTACAGCGCTGGCGCAGTGGCCAACATCAAGCCGGCCCACAGCTACGGCGCGGTCGAGCTGCTGGCACGCTACAGCCGCCTGGACCTGGACGATGGCAGCATCCTTGGCGGCCGCCAGCACGACCTGACCGTGGGCGCCAACTGGTACCTGACCAGCCACTTCAAGTTCCAGGCGAACTACGTGAAGGTCGATGCCAGCCGCCGTGGCGTGCACAGCACCCCGGAAATCTTCGAACTGCGCGCGCAGATGCACTTCTGATCCCTTCCACAGACCAGAAACCGGCGGGCGTGCATGCCACGCCCGCCGGCCCTGCGTAGACTGCGCCCATGTACTGGCTCAGCCGCCATCGGATGCTGTTGCTGACCATCGCGGTGATGGTGGGTGGCACCGTGCTGTGCGCGATCGCCGCCGGCCACTTCGCCTGGCGCCGCGCGCTGGCCGCCGAAAGCAACCAGGTGCAACGCCAGCTGCAGCTGTACGGCCAGGGCCTGCAGCAGCGCATTGACCGCTTCGGCACCCTGCCGCAGGTGATGGCGCTGGACCCGGACCTGCTGCAGGCACTGCGCGCGCCGCTGACACCCGCCGCAACGCAGCGCCTGAACCTCAAGCTGCAGCGCGCCAACCAGGTCACCCGCACCTCGACCCTGACCCTGGTCGGCCGCAATGGCGTGGCCTGGCGGCCAGCAACTTCGACCAGCCCTCGACCAATGTCGGCGAGGACTACGCCTACCGCCCCTACTACCAGCAGGCGCTGGCGCACGGGCGTGGCCGCTTCTACGGCATCGGCATGACCACCGGCGTGCCGGGCTACTTCATGTCCGAGGCGATCGTCGATGGTGACGGCCAGCGCATCGGCGTGATCGTCATCAAGATCGAGCTGTCCGCACTGGAACAGGAGTGGCTGGGCAGCCCTGACGTGGTGCTGGCCAGCGACAACCATGACGTGGTGTTCCTGGCCAACCGCGATGAGTGGCGTTACCGCCTGCTGCGCCCGCTGGGCGCCGACGAGCGCCGCGAGATGCTCGACGCCCGCCAGTACGCCGACCGTTCGCTGCAGCCGCTGCGCGTGCGCACCGAGGACGTACTGGCCGATGGCGGGCGCATGGTGCGCCTGCTCGACCCGGCGCTGCCGCAGGCGATGCTGTGGCAGACCCTGCCCCTGCCCGACGAGGACTGGAGCCTGCACCTGCTGCACGATGCCGGCGGTGCTTCGAGCGCGGGCCGCGCTGCGGCCATGGCCGGTGCCGCGGTGTGGCTGGCGCTGGGCTTCCTGATGCTGTTCGTGCAGCAGCGCCGGCGCCTGTCACGGCACCGCCAGCGCAGCCGCAGCGAGCTGGAAACCCTGCTCAAGCAGCACGCGCAGGAACTGCGCACCGCCCAGGACGGCCTGCTGCAGGCCGCCACCGACGCCGACAGCGGGCTCAGCCGCAGCCTCGAGCACCTGCCGCAGGGCGTGGTCATCATCGACCGCGAACTGCGCCTGGTGGCGTGGAACTCGCGCTACATCGAACTGTTCCGCTTCCCGCAGGGGCTGGTGCGGGTGGGCCGGCCGATCGAGGAGCTGTTCCGCTTCAACGCCCGTCGCGGCCTGCTCGGTCCCGGGCCGATCGACGATGCCATCGAGCGCCGCTTGAACCACCTGCGCAGCGGCCGCCCGCACATGCGCGAAAGCGAGAAGGACGACGGCACGGTGCTGGAGATCCGCGGCAATCCCCTGCCCGACGGCGGCTTCGTCACCAGCTATGCGGACATCACCAGCTACAAGAACGCCGCGCGCGAACTGCGCTCGCTGGCCGATGCGCTGGAACACCGCGTGGCCGAGCGCACCCATGACCTGGACGAAGCGCGCCGCGAGGCCGTGCAGGCCAATCGCTACAAGACCCGCTTCGTCGCCTCGGCCGTGCACGACCTGCTGCAGCCGCTGAATGCCGCGCGCATGTTCGTTTCGGTGCTGCGCGCGCGGCTGAGTGGTGAAGCGCGCGAACTGAGCGAGCACGTCGATGCCGCACTGGCCGCGCAGGACGCCATCCTCAACAGCCTGCTGGACATCTCGCGGCTGGAATCGGGCTCCCTGCAGACCCGCGTGCGCGCCTTCGCGCTGTCCCCGCTGCTGGAAACCCTGGCCCGCGAGTTCGGCATCGCCGCGCAGAGCCGTGGCCTGCAGCTGCATTGGGTCGACACCCGCGCGGTGGTGGTCAGCGATGAAGCCCTGCTGCGCCGCATCCTGCAGAACTTCCTGTCCAATGCGCTGCGCTACACCCCGCGTGGGCGCGTGCTGATCGGCTGCCGGCGCGTGGGCGACCAGCTGCGCATCGAAGTGCACGACCAGGGCCCGGGCATTCCGGAAAGCCTGCAGGGCGAGATCTTCGAGGAATTCCGCCGCCTGAACGATGGCGTCGAACAGGAACGCGGCGCCGGCCTGGGCCTGGCCATCGTCGAGCGCATCGGCCGCCTGCTCGGCCATCGCATCAGCCTGCGCTCCACCCTGGGCAAGGGCAGCGTGTTCGCGGTGAGCGTGGCGCTGGGGCACGCCGACGATGTGGCCGCGCCGGCACCGCCACCCGTGCTGGCCGCCGAACCGTCCGACGACAGTCCGCTGCGCCAATGCCGCGTCTGGAGCATCGATGATGATCCACGTGTGTGCGCGGCCACCCGCGCCCTGCTGGAACGCTGGGGCTGCAACGTGGAACTGGCCGATGGCCCGCACGGCGCACTGGAAATCGCCAGCGCGCTGAACGTGCCGCAGTTGCTGCTGCTGGACGTGCGCATGGGGCAATGGCACGGGCCGGATCTGTACGAGGCGCTGTGCACGCTGTGGCAGGCGCGGCCGCCGGTGATCCTGGTGACCGCCGAGCGCGATGACGCGCTGAAGGCGCATGCGGCCGAACAGGGCTGGGGCATGGTGGCCAAGCCGGTGAAGCCGCCCGCGCTGCGCGCGTTGATGACGCAGATGCTGTTGCGGCATCGGGCGTAGAGTCGAGCTTGCTCGACTGCAATGCTCCGCTTCCTGTAGAGCCGAGCCCACGTTCGGCTGCAGTGCCTTGTAGAGTCGAGCTTGCTCGACTGGAGCCGCAAACACCAGTCGAGCAAGCTCGACTCTACGTAGCTCAATTTACCTTGGAATCCTGCAGCGGCAGGTCCAGTTCGGGCTGGGCCAGAGCCCAGTCGAGGTCGTATTCCATCTGGAACTCCCACTCCCGCAGCTGTGCGGCTGCAGCGAGCAGCTCCTGCAGCCGGTCATTCGCCTGTTCGGGATCGTGTACCCGATACAGCAGGACGCGCTCGCCACGGGCGGTGATGCGGGCAAGGAAAACGGCATTACCGTCCGCTCCAATGCTTGATTCGAGCTGCCCTTCCAGGCGCGTGACCACCTCCAGCTCTTCCGGGGTGGGCATGCCGTTGTCACCCAACTCTCTGCAGCCGATGCCGATCCGCAGGTGCCAGGGGAATGTATCCCGCCCTGCGAAACTCCGCAGCGCCGTGTTGACCACCACCACCGCAGGATCCTCGCCGAGGGTCGTGTTGATGAGGGCGTAGAACGGCGCCGGGGTTTCGCGCATCGGTCAGATCCCGCCGGCGTCGCCTTCCGGTTCCAGCGCCTTCACCAGCACCGCCGCCTGGGTGCGGCTGTGGCACTCCAGCTTCTTCAGGATGGCGGTCACGTGGACCTTCACCGTGTTCTCGGCCAGGCCCAGTTCGTAGGCGATCTGCTTGTTGAGCAGGCCATCGGCCAGGCACAGCAGCACGCGGAACTGCTGCGGGGTGAGCTGGGCCAGGCGCGCGGCCAGCAGTGCGTCGGACTCACTACGCTCCGGTGCCATCGCCGGGAACCACAGGCTGCCGTCGAGCACGGCCTGCACCGCCTGGCCGATGGTCTCGGCCGGGGCGGACTTGGGGATGAAACCGGCGGCGCCGAACTGCTGCGCGCGGCGGATCACCCGCGGGTGGTCATTGGAGGAAAGGATCACCACCGGGATATCCGGATGCGAGCCGCGCACGTGCAGCAGCGCGGAAAAACCGTGCGCGCCGGGCATGGTCAGGTCCAGCAGCACCAGGTCCACCTCGGGCTGGGCATCGAGGGCTTCGGCCAGGGCATCGGCGCTGGCCACCTCGCGCACCTGCGCCAGCGGCAGGCTCTGCCGCAGCGACTGCACCACCGCCGAACGCAGCAGCGGATGGTCATCGGCGATCAGGATGGTGTATTCGCTCATGGGGCCATTGTACGTGCAGGCCGGCGGGTCAGCGCCCGGTCGGCTCCACGCTGCTGCGCCAGGCATCGAGGAACTGGCGGCGCTTCAGCGCGTCCAGGTACACCAGCAGGCCCGGGCCCAGCTGGATCGGGCGGCGGCTGCGACCAGGGGCATCGTCGCTGCGCGCGTTGCCGGTGACGATCGGCATCAGCCGTGCCTCGCGTGAGAGCACCTGCTGGCCACGCGGCGACAGCAGGTAATCGAGGAAGCGGCGCGCCTCTTCCGGGTGCGGCCCGGTACGCGGGATCACTGCCGTGCGCAGCACCACCAGGGTGTAGTCCTCCGGCTCGATGATGGCCAGCGGCGCGCCGCCATCGATGCGTGCCTGGGCATACGAGCCCAGCACGTTGTAGACCAGCGACAGTTCGCCGCTGGTGACCTTGTCCAGCAGCACGCCGGTGCGCTCCTCGCGCAGCACCGCGTTGTCGCCCAGCGCGCCCAGCAGCGCACCGGCGATGCTGCCACGCTGTGCGTCCTGAGTGGCCAGCAGGTAGCCCACGCTGCTGCGCTCGATATCGTAGGTGCCGACCCTGCCGCGCAGCGGCGTGCCCTCCGCGCGCAGCAGGTCCAGCAGCTGGCGGCGCGTATGCGGGGCCTTGGCGGCAGGCAGGCGGCGGGTGTTGTAGACCATCACCACCGGCTCGTAGCTGATGCCGAACGCCTCGCTGCGCCACTGCGCCCAGGCCGGCAGCGCGGCGGTCTGTGCCGAGCGGTGCGGCAGCGCATGGCCATCGTTCACCAGCTTGGTCTGCAGGTCCATGCCGCTGGAAATGAGCAGGTCCGGCGAATCCGGCCCGGCACGGTCGTGCAGGTAACGCGCGTACAGGTCCTGGGTGATGATGTCCTCGTACACCACTTCGGTGCCGGGGTGCAGGCGCTGGTAATCGGCGATGACCACCGCGAACACCTCGATGTCGGTGCTGCCGTGGATGCGCAGCTGCGCGGTGGCCGGGCCCTGCGCGGCGAAGCGGCGCACGTCGCCGGGCGCGGCCAGCACCGGCAGCGCCAGCAGCAGGGCGAAGGCGGTGGCGAACAGGCGGATCATGGACTGCTCCGGGGCAGGCGGATGGTGGCGACCAGGCCGCCCTGCGGGCGGTTGCTCAGGTCGATGTGGCCGCCGTGGCTGTCGACCACGCGCTTGACGATGGCCAGGCCCAGGCCGGCGCCACCGGCCGGTGCGCCCTCGCCACGGGCGAAGCGCTCGAACACGCGCCCGGCATCGGCCGCGGCAATGCCGGCGCCGTGATCGGCAATGGTCAGTACCGCCTGCCCGCCTTCCACGGTCAGCGCGATCTGCAGCGGGCCGTCACCGCCGTACTTCAGGGCGTTGTCGACCAGGTTCTTGATCGCCTCGCGCAGCAGCAGCGCATCGCCGTGCACCTGCACCGGCTCGGCGGTCATCGCCAGCTGCACGCGCGGTGCAGGACCGGCCTGCGGCAGTGCTTCATGCAGGGCCTGGTGCACGGTCTCGGCCAGGTCCACGGCAGCGAAACGCTGCAGGTTCGAACGGTGGATCACGCTGGCATCGCTGAGCAGCTGGTTGAGCAGGCGGCTCATGTGGGTGGCATTGCGCTCGATGGCCTGCAGGCTGCGCCGCATGTCGTCCGGGTCGTCGTCGTCCAGTGCCAGCTGCGCCTGCGCGCGCAGTGCGGCCAATGGCGTGCGCATCTGGTGCGCGGCCTCGGCCATGAACGCACGCAGCGTCTCGTTGCTGCTGGACAGGCGCTCCATGAAACGGTTCAACGCCGCGACCATCTGGTCCATCTCGCGCGGCACGCGCGCGTCCAGCGGCTTCAGATCGGACGGCTCGCGCCGCGACAGCTCGCGCTCCACCCGCACCAGCGGACGGAACGCGCGGTGCACGCCGAAGGCCACCAGTGCGAGCAGCAGCAGCGACAGCACGCCGATGGCCAGCAGCGCGCGGTTGACCATGTCCTGCGCCAGCGCCTCGCGCGCGCGGCGGGTCTGCCCCACCTGCACCTGCACTTCGCCCTGCGCGGACGCGGCGGCGAAGCTGCGGCTGACCACCACGAAGCGCACGGTCTCGCCACTGTAGGACGCATCGAACAGCTGCGGCTGCGTTCCCGGCCGACGCGGTGGCGCGGGCAGGTCACCATAGCCGGTGATGAGGTTGCCGCGGCTGTCGGCCACCCGATAGAACACGCGGTCCTCCGCTGCCATCGCCAGCAGATCCAGCGCGGCGTACGGCAGGTCCACCTGCCACTGGCCATCGACCAGCGCCACCGAATCGGCGATGGACAACGCAGATGACACCAGCAGGTGGTCGTAGGAACGGTTGGCGGCGCGCTGGCCGTAATCGCGCGCGGCAAACAGCAGGGCCACCGCGAACACCGCCAGCAGCGTGCCCAGGTACAGCAGCAGGGTGCGCCGCAGCGAGCCCGGCGCGGCGACCGCAGTACGCACCTCAGCCATCGCCATCGCTGCTGCCGTCGCCGGCTTCTTCCAGCAGGTAGCCGACACCCCGCACGGTGGTGATGCGCAGCGGCGCACCGGCCAGCTTCTTTCTCAGGCGACCGATGTACAGCTCGATGGCGTTCGGCCCGGCTTCGTCGTCGAAGCCGAACAGGCCGTTGCCGATCTCGTCCTTGCCAACCACCTGGCCGAGGCGGCCGACCAGGATTTCCAGCAGCCGGTATTCGCGGTTGGGCAGTTCGATCGGCTCACCGTCCACGCTGACGCGGTGCGCGGCGTTGTCGAACTGGAAGCCACCGACCTGCACCACTTCGCTGGCCTGGCCGCGTGCACGGCGCAGCAGCACGCGGCAGCGCGCTTCGAATTCGCGGAAATCGAAGGGCTTGCCGAGGTAATCGTCGGCGCCGACGTCCAGTGCCTGCACGCGGTCTTCGATGCCATCGCGCGCGGTCAGCATCAGCACCGGCGTGCTGTCGCCGCGCTCGCGCATGCCGGCCAGCACGCGCAGGCCATCCAGCTTGGGCAGGCCGATGTCCAGCACCACCAGGTCGAAGCTCTGGTACCGCAGCACGCTGGCGGCGGCGAGGCCGTCGGCCTGCCAGTCCACCGCGTGGCCGCTGCGGCGCATGCGGCGGATGATGGCATCGGCCAGATCCGGATTGTCTTCGACCAGCAGCAGGCGCATCGGCGGGCAACGGAGGGACGCAGGGGGAAGCGAATGCTACCGCGTGCGGCGCGGCGGCGTGTGGCGGGCCTTCCGCCGGGCATGGCCCGGCGCTACCGGGGATCACGGTGCCGATGCCTTCCGCCGGGCACGGCCCGGCGCTACCGGGATCGCGGTGCGGACGCATCCCGGGGCACCGTAGCGGTGGTAGCGCCGGGCCATGCCCGGCGAGCGCAGCGGCCCGTTTTACGCTGCACCGCACAAACCGCTGACAGGACGATGACAGCTACCGCAACCCAGACTGCGGCCGCGCACCATCCGGTGCCCACGATTGCCGCGCGCCCGGCGCGCACCTGGGAGGGTTTGTGGAACTGAAGTTTGCCTGGCAGCGCCCCGCCGCCATGATGGCCCTGGCTGCGCTGGCCGCGCCGGCCTTTGCTGAAGACGACCGGCCGGTCACCGCCACCGTCGGCGGCCGCCTGCACCTGGATTTCGCTACGTTCGACAACGACGACCGTGGCACCCCGAACAAGGACGACACCGAGATCCGCCGCGCCTGGCTGGACGTGTCGGGCAAGTTCTTCGTGGTCGACTACAAGGCCGAAGCGGACTTTTCCGGCGACCGCGTCGAGGCCAAGGACGTCTACCTCAGCCGCAGCTTCGGCAAGGCCGGCAAGCTGACGGTCGGCCAGTTCAAGCAGTATTTCTCGCTGGATGACCGCACCAGCTCCAACTACGGCAGCTTCCTGGAGCGCGGCAACGCCGGCACCACGCTGGCGCCGCTGTACCGCCTGGGCGCGTCCTGGCAGGCCAATCCGGGTGATTTCACCTGGGCGGCCAGCCTCTACAGCCTGGAAAGCATCGATGCCTGGCAGGTGAAGGGCCGCGCCGCCGGTGGCCGCGTCACCTGGGCACCCTCGCCCAGCGATGGCGACGTGCTGCACCTGGGCCTGTCGCTGGCCCATGAGGCCTACGACAACCCCGGCAGCAACGGCACCCCGGGCCTGAAGATCCGCCCGCGCCCGGCCGGCCACCTGTCCGACGAGAGCCGCCTGACCCTGGTCGACTTCTCCGCCGGCCGCGATACCGACGTCAACAAGTGGTCGCTGGAATACGCGCAGGTGCGCGGCCCACTGTCCTGGCAGGGCGAGTTCAGCGGCGCCACCTTCGATGACGGCGCCCAGCGCGGCGACGTGATGGCTGCCTACGGCATGCTCAGCTGGTTCGTCACCGGCGAAAGCAAGGCCTACGACCGCAAGACCGGCCGCTTCGCGCGGGTCAAGGACATCCGCCACAAGGCCGGTGCCTTCGAAGTGGCGCTGCGCTACGACCAGATGTGGGGCGCGCAGCACCTCGATGGTGCGCCGGACCTGCGCCGCGGCAGCACCGCTGCATGGACGCTGGGCGGCAACTGGTACCTGCGCGACAACCTGCGCTTCATGCTCGACGTGATCGAAAGCCGCAACCGTGACCGCCTGGCCGGGGTGACGCTGGACCGCACGCGCGCGGTCACCGGCCGCCTGCAGTTCGACTTCTGAGCCACGCACTCCCTCCCCCCTCCCCCCTCTTCAACCGCAGTACGCAAGGAGTCCGCAGATGATGCTGAGCATCCTCGGCTTTGGCATGGTCATTACGTTCATGTACTTGATCATGAGCAAACGACTGTCGCCGCTGGTCGCCCTGATCACCATCCCGATCATCTTCGCCCTGCTCGGCGGATTTGGCGCCAACATCGATGAAATGATGCTGGAAGGCATCAAGAAGATCGCGCCGACCGGCGTGATGCTGATGTTCGCCATCCTCTACTTCGGCGTGATGATCGATGCGGGCCTGTTCGACCCGCTGGTGCGCATCATCCTGCGCTTCGTCAAGGGCGATCCGATGAAGATCGTGCTCGGCACCGCCGTGCTGGCGATGCTGATCTCGCTCGACGGCGATGGCTCGACCACCTACATGATCACCGTCTCGGCGATGCTGCCGCTGTACCAGCGCCTGGGCATGAACGCGCTGAACATGACCTGCGTGACCATCCTCGCCGGCGGCGTGATGAACCTGACCCCGTGGGGCGGCCCGACTGCACGCGCAGCCACCGCGCTGCACGTGGACCCGGCCGATGTGTTCGTGCCGCTGATCCCGTCGATGGTGATCGCCTGTGCCGGCGTGTTGCTGCTGGCCTGGTACCTGGGCATGAAGGAACGCCGCCGCCTGGGCGTGGTCACCCTGCCGCAGGGTGGCAGCTGGATGGACAACAGCATGTCCGATGACAACAACGCGCTGCCGTCGGTGGAAGACGCCGAGGACATCAAGCGGCCGAAGCTGCTGTGGGTGAACCTGGTGCTGACCCTGGCCCTGATGGGTGCACTGATCGCCGGCGTGCTGCCGATGCCGGTGCTGTTCATGGTCGGCTTCGCCATCGCCCTGGTCATCAACTACCCGAACCTGGCCGAGCAGCGCCGCCGCGTGGTCAACCACGCCGGCAACGTGCTGTCGGTGGTCGCATTGATCTTCGCCGCGGGCATCTTCACCGGCATCCTCAACAACACCGGCATGGTCGAGGCGATGTCGCACAGCTTCCTGGCGATCATTCCCGAATCGTGGGGCCCGTACCTGGCCGTCATCACCGCCATCGCGTCGATGCCGTTCACCTTCTTCATGTCCAACGACGCCTTCTACTTCGGCGTGCTGCCGATCCTGTCCGAGGCCGCCGGCAACTACGGCATCACCCCGGTGGAAATGGCCCGCGCCTCGCTGGCCGGGCAGCCGGTGCACCTGCTCAGTCCGCTGGTGCCGTCCACCTACCTGCTGGTGGGCCTGGCCAAGGTCGAATTCGCCGACCACCAGAAGTTCACCCTGAAGTGGGCGATCGCCATCTCGCTGCTGTTGATGGTCGGCGGCCTGCTGTTCGGCCTGTATCCCTTCGCATCCTGATCCGGACACCAAGGAGCCTTCTGCAATGACGCTTCGAATCGCTTACGTCACCAGCGGCATGGGCAGTGTCGGCACTGCCATCTGCCAGAGCCTGGCCCGTTCCGGCCACACCGTGGTCGCCGGCTGCGCACCGAACTCGCCGCGCAAGGCCAACTGGCTGCGCGAACAGCGCGAACAGGGCTTCGACTTCATCGCCTCCGAAGGCAACGCCACCGACTGGGCCTCGACCACGGCGGCCTTCGCCAAGGTGCGTGCCGAGGTGGGCGAGGTGGACGTGCTGGTCAACAACTCCGGCGGCAGCCGTGACCTGCTGTTCCGGCAGATGACGGTGGAAGATTGGAATGCAGTGATCGCCTCCAACCTCAACGCGCTGTTCAACCTGACCAAGCAGGTGGTCGACGGCATGGCCACGCGTGGCTGGGGCCGCATCGTCAACATCGGCTCGGTCAGCGCGCACAAGGGCCAGATCGGCCAGGTGAACTACGCGACGGCGAAGGCGGCGATGCACGGTTTCAGCCGTGCGCTGGCTGCTGAAGTCGCTTCGCGCGGGGTCACCGTGAACACCTTGTCGCCGGGCTACATCGCCAGCCAGGCGATCAGCAGCTTCCCGCCGGACGTGCTGGACCGGTTGGCCGCCTCGGTGCCGGTGCGTCGCCTGGGCCGCCCGGAAGAAGTGGCCGGCCTGGTGGCCTGGTTGGCTTCGGATGAAGCCTCGTATGTGACCGGTGCGGATTACCCGGTGAATGGTGGGTTGTACATGGGTTAGGCCCATCCACGCACGGCGTGGATCTACTGTTTCAGTAGAGCCACGCCACGCGTGGATGCTTCATGCCCCTGCCGATCAGAAGTCCGCCGCCACCGTCATGAACACCTGGCGCGGTGCGCTGGCATGGATGGCGTAACGCGTACCATTCGGGTCGGTCGGTGCGAACGAACTCAGCTGGCCGGCATACCGCTTGTTGGTCAGGTTGGTCGCGTTCAACGACACGCGGATGTTGCGCAGGCCCATGCCCGGCCCGAAGTCATAACCGGCGCCCGCATCAAAGGTGGTCACGCCCGGCACCGACTGGTCGTTGGTGTAGGTGTAGTAGCGCTTGCCGGTGTACTTGGCGCGCAGGCTGGCGAAGAAGCCATCGCGGTTCCAGCTGATTTCGCTGGACGCCATGCGCTGCGGCGTGTCCACGGTGATCTTGCCGGCCACCGGCACGATCTCGCCACCCGAGGTGTAGTTGTCCTCGTAGGTGGTCTTGTTCCAGGACAGCGCGTTGTACCACTGCAGGCCGTCGATCGGCTTGAGGATGAAGGTCAGCTCGGCACCGTGGCTCTTCACCGAACCCACGTTGATGAAGCGGGTGACGCACTCCGGGCGCGTGCCGACTTCGATGCTCGAGCACGGGTTGAGCGACAGCAGGCGGTTGTCGAAGGTCACGTTGTAGGCGGCGATCGATGCCTGGTACTTCTCGCCGAAGGTGCGGAAGCCGGCTTCCAGGCTCTTGGACTTCTCCGGCTCCAGCCCGGCACTGGCCGCGAACGATTCCGGCGAGACCTGCAGCGGGCCACCGCTGCCACCGCCAACGAAGGCCGCGATGTTCTCGGCATACGAAGCGAACAGCTCGTTGTTGGCATTGAGCTTGAAGCCCACGCCGACCTGCGGCAGCACCGATTCCTTGGCGGTCAGCGTGCCCGAAGCGATGCTGATTTCCACACCGCCCTTGGCGGTGGCGCGCATGCGCGTGTTCGGGCTCTTCAGGCCCACGTCCACGGTAAGGCGCTGGTCGAGGAAGCGCATGCGGTCCTGCACGTAGAACTGCTGCGTGCGGATGTCGAAGTCCTGGTTGAACAGCAGGCGGTCCGGGTTCTTCAGGTACAGATCATCCAGGAACGGGCCGCTGATGTAATAGAAATTGCGCGACACGTTGTGGTCGTTCTGCTCGTACCACAGGCCGGCTTCCAGCTCGTGGATGCCCACCTGCCACGACAGCGCGGCGGTCAGGCCGTCGCGGTTGATGGTGTAGTTGGTGCTGCGGATCGAGATCGGCAGCATCTGGTCGGTGCCCGGGTAGGACGGCTGGCCCGGCGCCCACCAGTGGCCCTGGCCACGGTTGTCGTGGTGGTAGGCCACCAGCTTCAGGCGACCCTGCTCGCCCAGGCGCAGGTCGGCGTCGACCGAGTACAGGTTGTCATCACGCAGCGCACGGCTCTGGTAGTACGCATCGTCGATGCTGTTGACGCCGCCACTGAACTGGCACTTGGCCGGATCACGCGTACCCGGCGCGCAGTAGGCAGCGGCGACGGCGCGGTCCCAGTCCGGTGCGTAGATGTTCCAGTCCCAGCCCAGGCCGCGGTCCAGCATGTCCTTGGACAGGTAGGCGTAGTTGGCCTGGCTGGCGCGCGAGGTGGCGACGAACGCACCGAAGCGATGGTCGCCGACGTTCCACACGGCCTTGGCGTTGAACTGGCGCGTGGTCTGGTTCTGGTACGGCGCGGCCCACATGTCCTGGTCCTGGTGCACGCCGGAGACGTAGGCCGAGAAGCCGTTGATGTCGCCGGTGTCCACGCGCAGGTAGCCGCGGCGCTGGTTGTTGTCACCGACGGTGACACTGGCACGGCCGCCGAATTCGGTGGACGGGTCCATCGAGAAGTACTGGATGGTGCCGCCGAGGTTGCTGGTGGAGGCCACGCCCAGCGAACCGATGCCCTGCGACAATTCGGCGCCGGCGAGGTTCTCGGCGATCAGCGCGCGGGCGATGCTCAGGCCGTTGTAATTGCCGTAGCTGTTGTCGCCCAGCGGAATGCCATCGAGCGTGTAGCCGAGACGGCTCTTGTCGAAGCCGCGCAGGCTGATGGTCTGCGATTCTTCGTTGGCGCCGAAGGCATCGTTGGACTGCACCGACACGCCGGGCAGGCGGTCGAGGATCTTCTGGCCACTGGTGCCCGGCGGCAGCACCTGCTTGTCGACGGCGGTGATGCGCTGCACCTGGCGGGTTTCGCCCTGGCCGATGACGGACACGGTGTCGAGCGTCTGTGCGCTCAGCGCGGCGTCGGCGGTGGCATCGGTGGTTTCAGCGGCATGGGCGCTGGCGGCGGAAAGCGCGATCGCGACGGCGATCGTGAGGTGTCGGGTCTGCATGTGGATCCATTGCATGGGGGGAGTCCGCCGCGACTCGGCACGGCGCGAGGCCACTATGCGAATGGAAGATGAAATGTTTTTTACGAAGTGGCGCGGGTGTTGCGGGCAGTGACGCGCGTCTCGTTCGTGGGGTTTTGTCGGCAGGGCTGCGCCCTGCACCCGCTCGATGCAACGTCAACGTCAACGTCAACGGCAAGAGCGGCTATCCGTGGGATGGCGGGGTGGGTCCGGTTGCGGGGGACGCTGCAAGTACGTCCATGTAAGCTCGGTCGCCGCTTGCTCGTGTGCGCTGTCCTGCGCACACGGCAAGACCGGGGTTGGGCGTCCTGCCCAACCCGCCCGAGGCATGCCTCGGGCCCATGCGGCTCACGCCCCCGCAACCGGACCCACCCCGCCTTCGACAGTTTCCTGCGAGCTGTTGGAACCTGCCGCTGATGGAACCTGCTGCTGTTGGTGGGTGCCGACCGTTGGTCGGCACAGGGTCGGATCCCGTTGCTTGGCAACGGGCTCTGACCCCGGTTCTGTTTTTGATTTTTGCGACTGTTTTCGGTGGGGCTTCCACCAACGCCTTTCACTCCGGCGCCAGCTGGTCCATCCGGATGCGGTTGGCGAACAGCGAGAACGCCAGCATTCCCGCCAGGCCATTGGCCCGGCTCACCCAATGCGGCAGCCAGCGCGGTGGCTTCAGTACGCCGCTCTCGAACAACGGTGCGAACGCGATCGCGTCGGTCAGGCTCATCTTGCCGGCAAACAACCAGCGGCAGACCTGCAGGCGGTCCTCGGCCAGCATGTGGCGGAAGAACGTGTGCACCGACACCAGTCCGCGCAGGTACACCGTGTCCTTGGTGAAGGCCAGGCCGCCGCTCGGTGGTACGCCGCGGAACACGCGCTGCGCCGAGGCGAAGCTTTCCTCCGGGTTCTGCCCGGCATCGCAGAAGTAGCGGTACACCTCGATGAAATCCGCACCTTCGCGTGCCATCGCGATGGCTTCGGTGCGCAGGCTGATGCGCTTCAGACGCTCGATGTCGATGCTGCCGGTGATCTGCTCGGCGAACGTAGCCAGGCCTTCCTGGGTGGCGGTCACCCGTGGTGAGGACAGCGCCAGGCTGGGCAGCACCGGTTGTTCGCGGCCGTTCAAGGCGGTCAGCGAATGCACCAGCGCTTCGTGGTGGAACAACTGCGCGCGGTCGTAGGCGCTGAAGCGTGCACTGGTGCGCAGGCGGATGCGGGTCGGGCCGGCAGCAGCCTTGGACACCAGCTCCGGGTCCAGCTGGACCTGGATGATGCGCGATTCGAAGAAACCATCGAGGTCGTTCTGCAGCTGCAACTGCAGGGCGATGGCGGAGACGGGCACCTGTTCTTCCGGGGCCAGCAGTTCGCTGTCGAGCTCGCTGGCGATCTGGATGAAGTGGCGGGCCGCTTCGCGCGTGCTCGGGCCATTGCCGGGCAATGGCTGCTCCGGCGCACCGAACAGCTGCACGGAACAGCGATCGACAGCGGCGGTGCCCAGGCCTTCCAGCAGCTGCGCAGCCAGGTCCCAGCTCTGCGCGGACTGCTGCACGTAGTGGCCCAGCGGATGGCTGGGATCACATTCGGCGGCGATGGCGGCCAGCGCGCGGCGTTCCTCGCTGAAGTCCAGTTTCGGATAGTCCACCTTCGGCAGCACCGGCTGGCCGCGCGCCACGCTGTCCAGGAACGGTGCCTGCACCGTTGCCGGCCAACTGGTGAGCCCCAGCAGGCGGATGCCGCCCACGGCCTCGACCAGTCGCGCGTCGAGCGCCGCATGGTGGGCCACGTCATGGTCCAGCGTCGCGGTCGTTTCCATGGGCGGACTATAGCGCCCTGCCCCGGGTTTGGTCGTTTCAAGCGGAACCCGGTAGTTGCCAACCTTGGTTGGCATCCGCCGCAGGCGGGGCTTCTGACACACCCGTGCCAACCAGGGTTGGCACCTGCCAGGGGCAGGCAGAGGCGGGTCCGTTGCAGGGTTCAGAGCCCATTGCGATGCAATGGGATCCGACCCTGCGATACCCATCAGCGCCGGCGGTTCTTGCTCGCCGGGCGGAACTGCTGGCCCTTGCCCTTCTTGCCGCCGCGCTCCTGCGCGGTCTCGGCCTGGCGCACGGCCAGCTTGGCAGCGGCAGCCGCCACTTCTTCCTTCAGCTTGAAGTAGTTCTGCAGCCGGCTCTCTTCAATCTCACCGGCATCGATGGCCGCGCGCACCGCGCAACCCGGTTCCTGCTGGTGCATGCAGTCGTTGAAGCGGCACTGCGCCGCCAACGCTTCGATATCGGCGAAACCGCCTTCGGCCAGCGTCTCTTCGCCGGTCGGCTTGAGCTCGCGCATGCCCGGCGTATCGATCAGGCACGCGCCCATCGGCAGCGGCATCAGCGCGCGGTGGGTGGTGGTGTGGCGGCCGCGCGAATCGTTGGCGCGCACCGCATTGGTCTTCATCCGCTGCTCACCCAGCAGGGTATTGGTCAGCGTGGATTTGCCGGCCCCGGACGAACCGACCAGCACCACCGTGCGACCCGGGCCCAGCCACGGTTCCAGCACGGACACGCTGTCGGCATCCAGGCCATTGATCGCGTGCAGCGCGATGCCCTGCATCTCCAGCTCCTCCAGCACCGCCAGCGCGTCTTCGCTGTACTCGGTCTGGTCGGCCTTGGTCAGCACCACCACTGGCTCGGCACCGCCACCGCCGACCAGCAGCAGGTAGCGCTCGATGCGGCGCGGGTTGAAGTCGGCATCCAGGCCGCAGACGATGAACACCGTATCGATGTTGGCCGCGATCACCTGCTGGTGGTAATGCTCGCCGGCCGCGCCACGCTTGATGGCGGTACGCCGCGGCAGCAGGGCGACGATGCGGATGCCGTCCAGCAGCACCCAGTCGCCCACCGCCGGCCGTTCATGGCTGGGGAAGCGCGGGCGCTGCCATTCCGGCAGCGACTCGGCCTTGATCGAGGCCTCCGGGCCATCGGCCACCACGTAGTGGGTGCGGTGCTGTTCGATCACCCGCGCCGGACGGGCCTGCGGGTGCTCGGCCATCGCGGCCTGCCAGTCGGCCTGCTGCGGCGGGCCCGGCCAGGGCCAGCCGATGGTCTGCAGGGCGTTGAAATCGGGGGTCTGGGTCATCGCCGCCATTCTAACCGGCCCGATGCCCTGCCAGCCCAACAACGGCAGGCCCTGGGGCCTTGCCATGCACTGCAGCAATTCCGGTAGGATGGAAACCCCACGCCTTTTGACGGCCCAGCCCCATGTCCACCCCCTCGCACAAGCCCCTGGCCACCCGCGAGCGCCTTTCCGAAGTGCGCTACGAGATCCGCGGAGAGCTGGCCCGGCGAGCGCGGGAGCTGGAAGCGCAGGGCCGCAAGCTGATCAAGCTGAACATCGGCAACCCGGGCAACTTCGGCTTCCGTGCGCCGGAACACCTGCAGCACGCCATCGCCGATGACATGGGCCGCACCGATCCCTATACCCACCAGCAGGGCCTGCCGGTGGCCCGCGAAGCCATCGCCGCCGCCTATGCGCGCCGTGGTGCGCCCGATGCCCACCCGGACCGCGTGTTCGTCGGCAACGGCGTCAGCGAGCTGATCGACCTGTCGCTGCGCGCCCTGCTGAACCCGGGCGACGAAGTGCTGGTGCCCTCGCCGGACTACCCGCTGTGGTCGGCCGCGGCCATCCTCAACGACGGCCGCCCGGTGTACTACCGCTGCGCGCCGGAGAACGGCTTCCAGCCCGACCCGACCGAGATCGAGACGCTGGTGTCCTCGCGTACCCGCGCCATCGTGCTGATCAACCCGAACAACCCCAGCGGCGCCAGCTACCCGCGCGAGCTGCTGGAGCGCGTGGTCGAGATTGCCCGCCGCCACAACCTGCTGCTGCTGGTCGACGAGATCTACGACCAGATCCTGTACGACGACGCGGTGTTCCAGCCGGTCGCGCCGCTGGCCGGCGACCATCCGTGCCTGACCTTCAGCGGCCTGAGCAAGGTGCACCGCGCCTGCGGCTGGCGCGTGGGCTGGGCCCACCTCACCGGCGACGACGCGCGCCTGGGCGAGTTCCGCGCCGCGCTCGACCTGCTAAGCGCGCTGCGCCTGTGCGCCAACGTGCCGGGCCAGTACGCCATCGACGCCGCGGTGAACGGCCCGGACACCATTTCCGAACTGTGCGCCCCCGGCGGCCGCCTGTATGAAACCCGCCGCGCGGTGATCGAGGCCTGCAACGCCAGCGAGCACCTGTCGCTGGTCGCCCCGGCCGGCGCGCTGTACGCGTTCCCGGCCGTGGTCGGTGCCGCCGCCAAGGGCTTCGACGACCATAACTTCGCGCTGGACCTGATGAACGACGAAGGCGTGCTGGTCGTGCCGGGCTCGAGCTTCAACGTGCCCTACCGCCACCACTTCCGCGTGACCCTGCTGCCGGAAGCCTCGGTGATGCGCGATGTGTTCGCGCGCATCGACCGCGTGCTGGCCCGCCGCGCCGAAGACGCCACCAAGGTCGTGCCGCTGAAGCCGCGCCGCTCGGTGGCCTGAGCGTGGCGCTGTCCTACCTGGCGCTGGGCGACTCGTACACCATCGGCGAAGCGGTCGCGGTTGAAGGCCGCTGGCCGCACCAGCTGGCTGCCGCGCTGCGTGCGCAGGGCGTGGACCTGGCCGACCCGCTGACCATCGCCACCACCGGCTGGACCACCGACGAGCTCGACGCTGGCATCAATGCGGCCGCACCGCAGGGCCCGTTCGATTTCGTCAGCCTGCTGATCGGGGTCAACAACCAGTACCGCGGGCGCCCGCTGGACGAGTACCGCCAGCAGTTCGAGGCCCTGCTGCAGCGTGCGATCGGCTATGCCGGTGGCGATGCCGGGCGCGTGCTGGTGCTGTCCTTCCCCGACTGGGGCACGACCCCGTTCGGTGCCGGCAGCGGCCGTGACCTGGCCCGCATCGGGATCGAGACCGACGAATTCAACGCCGCCGCCAAGGTCATCAGCACCCAGCAGGGCGTGGCCTTCGTCGACATCACCGACATCAGCCGCACGCACGGCGCCGACCCGGCGATGATCGCCGAGGACGGCCTGCATCCCTCCGCGCGGATGTATGCGTTGTGGGCCGCACGCGCCCTGCCCGTGGCCACGCGCCTGCTGCAGCGAACGGACTGAGTGATGGATGGCCTGCCAGGGAACGGCACACCACTGAACTGTTCGCCGCTGGAGCGCGGCCAGGCACGGGCCATCGCCGAGGCGTTCCGCCCGGTGCAGGCCTGGGGCAACCGCCGCGACTACTACTACACGCGCGGCAAGCTGGGCAGCGACCCGCTGTACGACGGCGTGCTGCAGCACCTTCCCGACGATGGCCTGCCGCTGCTCGACCTGGGCTGCGGGCTGGGCCTGTTCGCCCACGTGCTGCGCCAGCGCGGCCGCGGCCAGCCCTATCTGGGCGTGGACGTGGATGCGGGCAAGATCGCCCGCGCGCAGCGGGCCGGTGGCGACCTGCTGAATGTGCGATTCGACTGCCTGGACGTGCAGGCGCCCCTGCCTGCGCAGGCCGGGCACGTGCTGCTGCTGGACGTGCTGCAGTACCTGGATGCGCAGCCGCAGCTGGACCTGCTGAAAGCCGCCAGCGCCCGGGTCGCGCCCGGCGCCCGCCTGCTGCTGCGCACGCCGCTGGCCACCGGCGACCGCCGCGACCGCACCACGCGCGTGGCTGATCGGCTGGCCTGGCTGGTGGGCTGGATGGGCACCCGGCCGCGGCATTACCCCGACCCGGCACTGCTGCGGGCGACGCTGGCCGAAGCCGGATTGCAGGTGGGCGAGGTGCAGCCGCTGCATGGGCGCACACCGTTCAACAGCTGGCTGCTGGTAGCGCAGCGGGAGCGGTAGCGCCGGGCCATGCCCGGCGGAATTCCGCAGAGGTTCGCCGGGCATGGCCCGGCGCTACCAAGCTACAGCGACGGCAGCCGCGCCTTCAGCCCGCGCTGGTCCAGCACCTGCAGCACGCGCTCGATGATGGCCAGGTTGTGGCCATGTGCGGCACCTTCATGCAGCAGCACGATGGCACCGGGCTGCAGGTCCGGCAGCAGGCGCGCCATCACGCCGTCGGGCGTGCAGCCCACGCCGTCATAGCCACGCGCGGTCCAGCCCACCCGCACCAGGCCCAGCGCGGCCAGCACCGGCGCCACGAACGGGTTGGTCATGCCCACCACAGAGCGGTACCAGCGTGTCGGGCGGCCGCTGACCGCCTGCAGGGCCTGGTGGCAGCCTTCGATCTCGGCACGCATCGCCGACGGGCCCAGCCGCCAGAAGCGGGTCTGCGGATGGGTATGGCTGTGGTTGCCGAGGTCGTGGCCGCGACGCAGGATCTCTTCCACCAGGACCGGATGCGCCAGTGCGCGCTCGCCGACCAGGAAGAAGGTCGCCTTCGCCTGGTGCCGGTCGAGCAGATCCAGCAGTGCCGGGGTCTCCTCGCTGGGGCCATCGTCGATGGTCAGCCAGACGCTGTCGCCCGCATCGGGCAGGCGGTCCAGCACCGGCGTGTAGAAGCGGCTGTTGGGCAGGAACACCGGCACCATGAACAGTGCGTGGCTGGCCACCATCAACGGCAGCCCCCAGTGCCAGCCGGCCAGCACCCAGACCAGGATCACCGCCACCTGCGACGCCACCAGCCAGGGCAGCCAGCGCCACGGCCGGGTCGGGATGCGATGCAATGTTCCTGCGTTGGTCATGCCCCATGATGCCATGGGGCGTAGAATGGGTGATTCGAATTTACGGACCCTAGACTGCCCATGTCCCTCGATCCCGCCCTGCGTTCGCGCATCGAATCCCTCCTCAACGACAACCGCGTCGTGCTGTTCATGAAGGGCCAGCCGTCGATGCCGCAGTGCGGCTTCTCGGCCAAGGCCGTGGGCGCCCTGCAGGACCTGGGCGTCGATTTCGCCCACGTCAACGTGCTGGCCGACCAGGAAATCCGTGAAGGCATCAAGGCCTATGGCGACTGGCCGACCATCCCGCAGCTGTACATCGACGGCGAACTGGTCGGTGGCAGCGACATCATCCTGCAGATGGCCGCCAGCGGCGAACTGAGCACCGTGCTCGGCCTGGCCGCACCGGACCGCACCCCGCCGCGCATCACCGTCACCCCGGCCGCGGTGGAAATGCTGAAGGGCGCGCTGGCCGATGCCCCGGGCGCTTCGCTGCAGCTGACCATCGATGCGCGCTTCCAGCCGAACTTCCAGCTGGCCCCGCACGATGACAGCGCGATCGCCGCCGAATCCAACGGCCTGCGCGTGCAGTTCGACCTGTCCAGCGCGCGCCGCGCCGACGGCATCACCATCGACTGGGTCGATGACATCCGCGGCAAGGGCCTGGCCATCGACAACCCGAACGCGCCCAAGCCGGTGCAGGAAATCAGCGTGCGTGACGCCGACGACCTCGTGCGTGCAGGCAACGTGACCCTGGTCGACGTGCGCCCGGCCGACGAACGCGCCATTGCCGCCGTCGGTGTGCCGTTCAAGAGCTTCGACGGCAACGGCCGTGCCGAGCTGGAAGGCCTGCCCAAGGACACCCCGCTGGCCTTCCTGTGCCACCACGGTGGCCGCAGCGCGCAGGCTGCCGAGCAGTTCCGCACCCTGGGCTTCACCAAGGTGTTCAACGTCACCGGCGGCATCGACGCCTGGTCGGACGAAGTGGACAACGGCGTGCCGAAGTACTGATCGGCCGCTACGGGGTCAGAGCCCTTTCCTGCGGAAAGGGCTCTGACCCCACCACTAAAAACGCCGGCAGACGCCGGCGTTTTTTTTATCCACGCGTGGCGTGGATCTACCCGGCGAAGCCGCCTTCGGCGAGGAAATCCAGTTCTTCCGGACTGGGCATGCGGCCCAGCACGGCGTTGCGGTGCGGGAAGCGGCCGAAGCGGCGGATGACGTCGCGGTGGACTTCGGCGTACTGCAGGTATTCCTTGTCGCCCAGCACGTCGAACATGGCCACCGAACGATCCTGGTCGAACGGATCTTCGGAATGCTCGAACGGCAGGTAGATGAAAGCACGCAGCTTGGGCACCAGCTGCAGGTCCAGGCCTTCCTCGATGGCGCGCATGGCGTAATGCCGGGCCAGGCCATCGGTGGCGAAGGAATGGGCGGTACCGCGGAAGCAGTTGCGCGGGAACTGGTCCAGCAGCAGCATCAGCGCCAGCGCGCCCTCGGAACTGCCCAGCCAGTGTTCGCGCCCACGCGACGCCGCCGCGTAGTGCTCCTCCAGGAACCGCTCGCGGAACCGCGCGTCGAACGCGTCATCGCGGGCGAACCACTTCGTCGGGCCCGCCTCGCTCCAGAATTCCACCACTTGCGCGGCAACGTCCATCACCTGCTCTCCAGGGCCAGCGCGCGGCGCCAGACCATCATCATCATTCGTCAAAGCGCAGGTGGCGGACCGACTTGCCGTTGCGCCGGATAAGCTTAAGCGCCTCGATACCGATCTGGATATGGTTTTCCACGAACTGGGAGCTGACCTTGGCATCGGAGGCCTCGGTCTTGACCCCGTCGGGGATCATCGGCTGGTCGGACACCAGCAGCAGCGCCCCGCTGGGGATGTGGTTGGCGAAGCCGGCAGCGAACACCGTGGCCGTTTCCATGTCGATGGCCATGCAGCGCATCGCCCGCAGCCGCTCCTTGAAGGCCTCATCATGCTCCCAGACCCGGCGGTTGGTCGTGTAGACCGTGCCGGTCCAGTAGTCGTGGCCGAGGTCGCGGATCATTGTGGACACCGCCCGCTGCAGGGCGAAGGCCGGCAGCGCCGGCACTTCCGGCGGCAGGTAGTCGCCCGAGGTGCCCTCTCCGCGGATGGCGGCGATCGGCAGCACCAGGTCGCCCAGCTGGTTCTTGCGCTTGAGCCCCCCGCACTTGCCCAGGAACAGCACGGCCTTGGGCATCACCGCCGACAGCAGGTCCATGATGATGGCGGCATTGGGGCTGCCCATGC
The DNA here is from genome assembly GCF_003086795.1 of Stenotrophomonas sp. SAU14A_NAIMI4_5. Lineage (NCBI taxonomy): Bacteria > Pseudomonadati > Pseudomonadota > Gammaproteobacteria > Lysobacterales > Lysobacteraceae > Stenotrophomonas > Stenotrophomonas sp. SAU14A_NAIMI4_5. Next base: position 3,752,761 of record NZ_CP026003.1, read on the forward strand.
CGAAGTTGATCATGGTGATGTCGTCGAAGGTGGCACTGGCCATCGGCCGGTCCAGGCCGACGATGGGCGCCCCGGTCAGCTCGGCGAAGGTATGCAGGTAGCCGCCGAAGTTGGTCAGCAGGATGTGCTGGCCGAACTGGTCCAGGGGCACGCCGGTATAGCGTGGCAACCAGTTGTCGACGATTTCCTGCTTGCTCTTCATGGCGCATCCGCTACGGCGTGGGGCCGCTATTGTAGGCGCGTGCCCGCCAGCCTTCACCTGGCCCGGCAACAAAGAAGGGCGGCCCTGCGGCCGCCCTTCGGGGTTCCCGGCACGTCCTGCCCGGGAACCGTTACTGCCTCGCCGGGCGCTTAGAAGCGCACCGACCAGCGCAGGTTGGCACCGTGGTCACGGCTCTCATCACCGTACTGGCCGCTGTAGCCCAGTTCCAGCTGCTGGCGTTCGGTCAGCCAGGCCGACAGGCCCAGCTCGGCCACCACTGCACTGTCGGCGATCGGCGCACCGCTGACCACGAACGCGTCGCTGCCGCTGGCGAAGGCCAGCGTTGCCGACGGGTCACGGTCGCCGCTGGCCCGGCGGTAGCCCACCCCACCGGTCACGTGCAGCCAGCTGTCCTGCTGGAACGAGGCCTTCAGGCCCTTGTCGAAGCGCACACCGGCCGTGGCCACGGTGGTGCGGGCATCGTCGACCCGGCCCTGCAGGGCGGCGGCACCGCCACGCTCGTCGATGTGCTTGGTGTCCACTTCCACGCGGGCCACCTGCAGGTACGGCTCCAGGCCGGCTTCACGGCCACCGAAGCGGTAGGCCGCTTCGATGAACGCCTGGCGGGTGCGGGCGTCGTAGCGGGCGCTCAGCGTGTCGCTGTACCCGGAGAACGCCAGCTCGCGGGTGCTGTCCACGTCGTGGTTGCTCACCGCCAGGCCGCCACGCAGGCCGAACCCGCCCCAGTTGTGGCTGGCGTACGCGCCGAAGTGGGTGTTGTCGATCTTCGAGCGCGCACGACGGCCCTGCTGCTGCTTCACGTCGGTACGGCCGGTACCGGCCAGCACGCCCACCTGCCAGCCGCCGAACTCGCGGTCCACGCCGACCAGCAGGCCGTTGTTGTTGGCCTGGGTGCGAGCGCTGTTGACGTTGCCGTCCAGGGTGGTGCTGCCGCCGATGGCCTGCACCCAGACGCCGGTTGCACCGGCATCGCTGGTGCCCGGTGCGGTGGCACCGGCACGGCGCGACAGCGCGGCATCACGCACGTTGCGGCTGCTTTCCACCAGCGCTGCCGCGGTAGCTGCGTGCAGCTCGCCGCTCAGGCCGTCCAGCGCCGCGCCCACCTGTTCCGGGAACAGCAGGGTCAGCGGACGCGGCAGGCCCTGGCCGACGGCCAGGGTGTCGGCCACGCCGGCCACGGCCCGCTGGTTGGCGGTGGTGGCGGCGCTGGCGAGTGCGGCGCCGCGGGCCACCTCGATCCGGGCGCCGGCAGCGCCGTAGACCAGGCTGAACTTCATGAAGGGAGAGAACGCGCTGAAGTCGGTGGTGGCGAACTGGCCGATCGTGCCGCCATCGGCCTGCAGGAAGTTGAACTGCTCGCCCAGGTAGTAGGTGCCCGCTTCCGGCAGTGCCACCAGCGAGCCGCCGAGGGTGGCGGTGCCGGTGACGTGCAGCAGGTCGCTGCGGCCGCCCGGGGCCAGTTCGGCCTGGTAGACGCCGCTGGCGGTCTGCACGTAGTCGCCGTTGATGGTCAGCGTGCCGATCGAGTTGCCCGGCGCGATGATGCCGGACACGGTGGTGTCGCCCAGCTCGCCCACGCCCTTCAGCGTGCCCTTGGCGCCGACGAAGGTCTGGCCACCAGTCTGCACGCCGTTGAACGAGACCACGCCGCCGGACACGCTCAGATCCGAGCCGTCCAGCACACCGGTGCTGCTGACGACGCCGAGACCTGCGCTGGTGTTCAGCGCGGTGTTCTTCAGGGTGCCGTTGAGCAGCAGGCTGCCACCGTTCACCTCGACGGCGCTGGTCAGCGTATTGACGCCGTCCAGTTCCAGCACGCCTTCGCGCACCACGGCGCCGTTGAAGCTGTTGTCGCCGCTCAGGCGCAGCCAGCCGATGCCGCTCTTGGTCAGCTTGCCCGGGCCGCCGATGTCATTGGTCCAGTCGTCCCATGCATCGCCTTCCCACACCTTCAGGCCACCGGCCTTCTGGTTCATCACCACGTCGGTGTCCACGCGCAGCGAGCCATAGCCCTCGACCGCCTTGGCCAGGTCCATCAGGCCCCAGCCGTAGACATCGTCCACGCCCTCGGCACCGAGATCGGTGGCGGTGGTCAGCAGCACGTCGCGCACCTGCGCGCTGTCCAGGTACGGGAAGCGCTCGAACAGCAGGCCCAGTGCGCCTGTCACGTGCGGGGCCGCCATCGAGGTGCCGCTCATGTCAGCGTAGGCCGAGGTCGGATCCTGGCTCAGGACTTCCAGCACCAGGTTGCCGTTGTCGTCGTACAGGTCGCCTTCCAGCACCGAATCGTCGCCGTACACGGTGGAGGTGATGTTCGAACCCGGTGCCGCCAGGCACCAGTTGGCGGCCAGGCCGCAACGCATCGAGCGGTTGCTCAGTTCCAGGTCTTCATTGACGTTGACCACGGCCAGCCAGTACGGCTCGATATCGGCGATGGCGCGCGGCAGCGAAGCGAACATGCCGGCGATCGGCGCTTCTTCGGGCGAAGGATTGACGGCATTGGTGTTGCCGGCTGCCCAGACCTGGATCAGGCCGCTGCTGCGCGAACCTTCGGCCATCGCTGCCAGGCTTTCGGCAAACACCGGGTGCGACTGGTAGAAATCCAGGTCTTCAGCGGTCTCCGGCTCGTTGGCCAGGCCCCAGCTGTGGTTGATCGCACGCACGCGCTGTTCGTTCATCTGCGCGTACAGCTGCGGATAGATCGAATCGGCGGCCGAGATCGCGGCCACGGTCTGTTCGTCCAGGTACAGGCTGTTGCCGATGCGCACCACCGAAAGGTAGGTGACGCTGTTGGAGAACAGGCGGGCCACGCTCAGGTCGGCACCGAAGGCCACGCCATGGGTGCCGTTGCCATCGCGGTTGGCGGCGATGGTGCCCGACACGTGGGTGCCGTGCAGGTTGTAGCTCAGGCCTTCGTAGAAGCCGTTGTTGTTGAGCAGCTGCTCCCAGTCCGGGTCGATCAGCTGGTAGGACACCGCGACCTGGTCGCCATCGCTGACGAAGCAGGCATCCGGGCCGTCCAGCACTTCGCGGCTGCACAGGCTGCCGTCGGCCAGCACGTCAGCCAGGTGGATGCTGCGGTGGTCCTTGCCGGCGAACTCGTCGTGCTCAAGGCCGGTGCCGCTGTCGAACACGCCCAGGCGGATGCCCTTGCCGGTCAGGCCGCGCGCATAGGCGGCATCGGCATTGATCGCGCCCAGGCCCCAGTCGTTGTTGAATTCGGTGGTGCGCCAGCTGGCGGCATCACCGGCCTGGCCCATGACCGGCTCAGCGGCTTCATCATCGGCGGTCGTGGCAAACGCGCGCGACGGGGTGGCGGTGGTGACCAGCGCCGGTGCGGCGAAGGCGGCCTGCAGGCTGCGCTGGAACTGATAACGCGACAGCTCGTCACTGCTGCCCTGGGCCAGGGCCGGCAGCGAGGCGGCCACCAGCAGCGAGCCGACAATGGCCGAAGCCAGCGGCGAGGGCAGGAAGGCGCGGCGCGCAGCGGCGGTACGGTACGACGTGGAAACGCTCATCAACAGGTACGTCCTTGAATTCCATGGGAGGTGCGATGCCAGCCATGCGCGTTGGCACAGGGCCGCCAGCAAGGGGAGAGCCACACGCTGCTGCGTTCGAACACCGCAGGTGTCACCAAAAATTAATGCTTCGTTCACAATTTCTGTATAGGGAAATTCCTACATCCGCCCCTGCCCAACGTCACTTGGCAAGCGCCCCCGGCGCCGGATAGCGTCGGTGGATTCACGCGCCTGCCAGGGGAATCTGCATGCCATCCACGCTGTTGCGCGCCGGGCTTGGCCTGGCGTTGGCCTCACTGAGCACCGCACCGGCGGTGGGCGCGTCGCGCTTCGTCGCCGACCCCTACCCCAGCACCTACCAGGCCCACCCCGACGGCCCGGTGCTGATCCAGAACGCCACCGTGCTGACCGGCACCGGCCAGCGCCTGGAGCATGCCGACGTGCTGCTGCGCGACGGCCGCATCGTCGCCGTCGGCGCGCAGCTGCAGGCCGATGCCGGCATCACCCGCATCGATGCGCAGGGCAAGTGGGTCACCCCCGGGTTGATCGACGTGCATTCGCACCTGGGCGTCTACCCCAGCCCGGGCGTCAGCGCGCACAGCGACGGCAACGAGATGACCGCGCCGGTCACCGCCAATGTCTGGGCCGAGCACTCGGTGTGGCCGCAGGATCCCGGCTTCACCGCGGCCCTGGCCGGTGGCGTGACCAGCATGCAGGTGCTGCCCGGCTCGGCCAACCTGGTCGGCGGCCGCGGCGTGGTGCTGAAGAACGTGCCGGCCACCACCTACCAGGCGATGAAATTCCCCGGCGCGCCGTGGGGCCTGAAAATGGCCTGCGGCGAAAACCCGAAGCGCGTCTACGGCGGAAAGGGCACCGCCCCGGCCACGCGCATGGGCAACGTGGCCGGCTACCGCGCCGCCTTCATCGACGCGGCCGACTACATCGCCAAGAACAGCCCGAAGCCGGCCAAGCGCAAGGGCTGGTTCGGCAGCGACAAGGGCGACAGCGCCGGTGATGCCGGCGGCAAGCGCGACCTCAAGCTGGACACGCTGGCCGGCGCCATCCAGGGCGACATCCGCGTGCACATCCACTGCTACCGCGCCGACGAGATGGCCACCATGCTCGACCTGGCCAAGGAATTCGGCTTCAAGGTGGCCGCCTTCCACCACGGCGTGGAAGCCTACAAGCTGGCCGACCGGCTGGCCGCCGATGGCGTCTGCGGTGCGCTCTGGGCCGACTGGTGGGGCTTCAAGATGGAAGCCTTCGATGGCATCGCCGAGAACATCGCGCTGGTCGACCGGCCGAAGAACAGCTGCGCCATCGTCCATTCCGATTCGCCCGAGGGCATCCAGCGCCTCAACCAGGAAGCGGCCAAGGTGATGGCCGCAGCACGCCGCGCGCGCATGCCGGACATCACCCCGGAGCACGCGATCACCTGGATGACCGCCAACGCCGCCAAGGCGCTGGGCATCGAAGGCCAGACCGGCACCCTGGAGGCCGGCAAGATGGCCGACGTGGTGGTGTGGAACGGCAATCCCTTCAGTTCGTATGCGCTGGCCGAGCAGGTCTTCGTCGATGGCCGCCGTCTGTATGACCGCGGTGCGCCGGCGGCGACGCCGCGTTCGGATTTCCAGCTTGGCCAGGAGGTGCGCTGATGGGCCGTTCCACGCAGATGACGAAGCCTGTCAGGAAGAGCCGCCGAGCATGGCCCGGCGCTACCGTGGTCGCACTGTTGTTGCTGGCAACCGCGGCTTCGGCGCAGGACCTGCTGGTCCGCAATGCCACGGTGCATACCGCCAGCGCGCGCGGCAGCTTGCAGAACACCGACGTGCTGGTGCAGGGCGGCATGATCCGCGCGGTCGGCCCCGGCCTGGCGGCACCGGGCGGCGTGGCCGTGGTGGAGGCCAACGGCCGCCCGCTCACTCCGGCCCTGTTCGGCGGCATCACCGAGATCGGCATCGAAGAGGTCTCCGGTGAATCGAGCACGGTGGACAGCACGCTGAAGATCGGCGAGCAGCCGCTGCGCCCGGAATTCGACGTCACCCTCGCCTACAACCCGGCCTCGGTGCTGATTCCCGTGGCGCGCCTGGATGGCATCGGTTTCACCGCGCTGGGCGCAGCCACCGGCGGTGGCTTCGTGGCCGGCCAGGGCGGCGTGATGCGCCTGGATGGCAGTGCCGACCCGATCGGCCCGCGTGCGCTGTTCCTGCGCCTGGGCGCGGCTGCGTCTGAGCTGACCGGGCAATCGCGCGCGGCGCAGTGGATGCTGCTGCAGCAGATGGTGGACGAAGCGCGCGGCCAGGTCGCCGCCGACTCACCGCATGCGCTGCTGACACCCGCCGGCCGCCGCACCCTGGCCCGCTATCTCTCCGGCCAGGGCCGCATCGTGGTGGAAGTGGACCGTGCCGCCGACATCCGCCAGCTGCTGCACTGGGCTGCGCGCGAGAAGGTGAAGATCGCCATCGCCGGTGGCGCCGAGGCCTGGCAGATGGCCGCGGAACTGGCGGCGGCACAGGTGCCGGTGTTCGTCGATGCGCTGGGCAACCTGCCCACCAGCTTCGACCAGATCGGCGCCACCCTGGAAAACGCCGCGCGCCTGCAGCGCGCGGGCGTACCGGTCAGCTTCGCCCAGCGCGACGACGCCTCGCACAATGCGCGCAAGATGCGCCAGCTGGCCGGCAATGCAGTGGCCAATGGCCTGCCCTGGGCCGATGGCCTGGCCGGGCTGACCCGGGTGCCGGCACAGGTGCTGGGCGTGGCCGACCAGATCGGCACCATCGAACCGGGCAAGCGCGCCGACCTGGTGCTGTGGGAGGGCGATCCGCTGGATGTGGCGCACTATGCAGAACAGGTCTGGCTGGGTGGGCGCGCGATGCCGATGCGCTCGCGCCAGACCGAACTGCGTGACCGCTACCTGCAGCACAACGCGCAGCCCTGACCTACGAGGAATCCGCCGATGCCGACCCTGCGCTGGTACTTCGATTTCGTCTCGCCCTACTCCTACCTGCACTGGCAGAAGGTCAAGCAGCTGCCGCAGTTCGCAGCCATCCAGCCGGTGCCGATCGCCTTCGGCGCGGTGCTGCACCACCTGGGCAACCTCGGCCCGGCCGAGATTCCGGCCAAGCGCCGTTTCATCTACCGGCAGCTGCTGTGGACGGCGCAGGCCGAAGGCACGCCGCTGCGCTTCCCGCCCGCCCATCCGTTCAACCCTCTGGCCGCGCTGCGCCTGTGCCTGGCCGCCGGGGCCAGCACGCAGGCGGTGGATGTGCTGTTCGACTGGATCTGGCGCGAAGGCAATACCGGTGACAGCGCCGAAACGCTGCGCATACCGGCGGCCCGGCTGGGCATCAACGACGTTCAGGCGGCCTGCGCCGAAGCGTCAGTGAAGGAACAGCTGCGCCGCAATACCGAGGCCGCGATCGACGCCGGCCTGTTCGGCGTGCCGACCCTGTCCATCGACGGCGAACTGTTCTGGGGCAACGATGCGCACCCGATGATGGCCGCCGTGCTGGCCGACCCCGGCCTGCTGCAGCGTCCGGACTGGCAGGCCGTGGTAACGCTTCCAGTGGCGGTGCAGCGCAATCGCTGAACAGGCAGTGGCGCAATTCCCTCGCGCGCCCCGGATAAAATTGCGATAGCTTTCACATTCCGAACCTACAACCGCCCTGGAGGGGGAGCCGGATGCGCATCGGAATCGTTGTCGATTCGGCCTGCGACCTGCCGCAGGATTTCATTGCCGCGCACAACATCGTGGTGCTGCCGATCACCGTGCGGATCGGCGAAGCGGTGCTGGCCGACCACCGCGACGAGCAGGCGACGCTCAGCTTCCTGCACGCCCACGTGGCCGAGCATGGTGCCGAAGCCGAGACCATCCCCTTCAGCGTCAACCAGATCCGCGATCTGTTCCTGCAGCAGCTGGTGATCGATTACGACCACGTGTTCTGCATGACCATCACCAAGACGCGCAGTCCGATCCACGACAACGCGCTGCAGGCCAGCTTCGCCATCCTCAACGACTACAAGCCCGTGCGCCAGGCGGCGGGCTACAACTCGCCGTTCGCGCTGCGCGTGCTGGATACCCAGAACCTGTTCGCCGCCCAGGCGGTGACCGCGGTGGAGGCGGTGCGGCTGCGCGACAGCGGTGCCAGCGTGCAGCAGATCCGCGAGCGGCTGGAAGAACTGTTCGGCAACGTGCACGGCTACATGGTCACCCGCGACCTGTACTACATGCGCGCCCGCGCCCGCCACAAGGGCGACCGCAGCGTCGGCCTGCTCAGCGCCGCGCTGGGCAGCGCGCTGGACATCAAGCCGGTGCTGCACGGCTACAAGGGCGAGACCGGGCCGGTGGCCAAGATCAAGGGCTTCGACAACGCCGTGCAGAAGCTGTTCGGCGTGGTCGGCCAGCGCGTGCGCAACGGCCTGATGACCCCCACCGTCTGCGTCAGCTATGGCGGCGAGCTGGAGGAACTGCGTGCCCTGCCCGGCTATGCCGCGATGAAGGACCTGTGCGCCAGCCACGACGTGGCGGTGTACGAGTCGGTGATGAGCCTGACCGGCATGGTCAACGTGGGCAAGGGCGCGGTGACGATCGGCTTTGCCGATGGGCCGCATCGCTTCGAATAAGCCGTTCTGGCGTACACAAGCATTGCACTGCGGCTGTGCCAGCCTTGCCACACCTCAAGGAGACGAACCATGCCTGCGCAGTACCACATCAGCCTGCCCGACCCGTCCAAGGCCCGCGGCAACGACCCTGACCTGTCCTTCCATTCGCAGAGCGCCGGCGGTTTCGCCGAGGAGCTGCAGGATGCCCTGCGCAGGGGCACCCTGTTCGAGCGCTGGAAGGCCAAGCAGCCCGACCCGGACGCCGTGGAACCGCAGTGGGGCGTGACCGACCCGGACGCCACCGTGACCGGCGAGCAGAAGGACCTGCGCATCAACCTGGTGGCCACCACCCGCATCGACAGTGATGTGTTCAAGCAGCGCCTGCGCCTGCTGGCCGGCCACCACTGGGAACTGCGCGACGTGCGTTGAGGCGCCCGCACCCGCCGGGCATGGCCCGGCGCTACCGCCACGATGGGTAGCGCCGGGCCACGCCCGGCGATTCCATGTCGTTACCAGCCGCCGCCCAGCGCGCGGTACAGCTCCACCCTTGCTATCGCGGCCGTGGCCTGGCTGTTGGCCAGCGCGGCCTGGTTGTCCAGCGCGATGCGCTGGGTGCTCAGCACATCCAGCATGTCGACCACACCAGCCTGGTACTGGCGCCGCGCCGCCCCCAGGGCCGTCTCGCTCTGCGCCACCGCCACCTGCAGCTGCGTCGTGCGCTGCTGCTCGGCCGCGTAGCCATCGATGGCATCGTCCACTTCATGCCAGGCCTGCAGCACCGTGCGCTGGAACTGCAGCGCGGACTGCTGCTGTTGCAGCCGGCTCAGCGCCAGGTTTGCTTTCAACCGCCCACCCTGGAAGATCGGCAGGCTGATCGACGGACCGATGCTGAAGCGGTGCGCATCCCAGCCGTCCAGGTCATCCAGCTGCTTGGCCTGGAAACCGGCATCGCCATTCAAGGTGATGCGCGGCAGAAAGCTGGCCTTGGCCACGCCGATGTTCGCGGTGGCCGCATGCAACGCTGCTTCGGCGCGGCGGATGTCCGGGCGGCGTTCGGCCAGTTCACTGGGCAGGCCCACGGCCACGTCGGGCAGTGCCGGCCAGTCGCTGCGCACGTCCTGCAGCTGCGCATCCAGCGCCTGCGGCGGCCTGGCCAGCAGGAACGCCAGCGCGTTGCGCAGCTGCGACTGCCGGTGCCGCAGCGGCGCGACGCGTGCCTGCAGCGCGGCCACCTGCGCCGCCGCGCTTGATACCTGCAGCGTGCTGGCCACGCCCTGGCGCTGCCGCGCCTCGGTCAGCCGCTGGATGTCGGCGGCGATGCCCAGGTTGTCCTCGGTGATCGCCAGCAGCTGCGAGGTTGCGCGCAGCTGCAGGTAGGATCGCGCGGTTTCGGCCAGCAGCGCGATGCGCACGGCATGCGCATCCTCCTCCGCCATCTGCACGCGCGCATTGGCGGCTTCCACCTGGCGGCGCACGCGGCCCCACAGGTCCAGTTCCCAGCTCAGGCCGATGCCGGCCTGGAACAGGCCGTAGTCTTCGCGGCCGGCGTTGCCGGACGGATCGCTCAGGCCCACCTCGCTGTTACGCGCACGCACGCCACTGGCGCTGGCCGCCACCGAGGGCAGCCGGTCGGCCGCGCTGATGCCACGCGCCGCGCGGCTCTGCTGCACGCGGTTGGCCGCCAGTTGCAGGTCCAGGTTGGACTGCAGCACCTGCTGCGCAAGCTGGCCCAGCAGCGGATCATCGAAGCCCGCCCACCACGCCGCATCGTCGTCGAGGGTCACAGTGGCCACGGCGTCACCCTGCCACTGTGCCGGCAGCTGGGCCTGTGGCCGTACGAAGTCCGGGCCCATCGTGCAGGCCGCCACGGCCAGGCACAGCGCCGCGCTGGCCAGCGTCTTCGCCACCTGATGCGCGCTCATGCGCCCTCCCCGCCCTGCAGGTCCACGCGCGCTTCCACCGACATGCCGGCGCGCAGCTGCTCCGCCAGCGGCTGGCCCGGCTCCAGCACGATCTTCACCGGGATGCGCTGCACCACCTTGGTGAAGTTGCCGGTGGCATTCTCCGGCGCGACGGCGGCAAAGGTCACACCGGTGGCCGGGGCGATGCTGTCGATGTGGCCGTGCAGGCGCGTGCCGGGAAACACGTCCACCGTCAGCTCCACCGGCTGCCCGGCATGCATGCGGGTCATCTGCGTTTCCTGGAAGTTGGCGACCACGAAGGCGCGCTGCAGCGGCACCACCGCGGCCACCGCCGTACCGGGGGTCAGGTAGGCGCCCACGCGCACCGCACGGCGGCCGACCACACCGTCAATCGGCGCGCGCAGCTCGGTGTGGGAAAGGTCCAGCTCCGCGCGTGCCTGCGCGGCCTCAGCGCGCTGCACGGCGGCCTGTGCGGACTGCACGCCGGCGGCCAGGATGTCGGTGCGCTGGCGTGCGGTGCTCAGCGCCGCCTGGCCCTGCTGCAGGTGCGCGTTGGCCACGGCCTGCTTCGACTGCGCCTGCTGCGCGTTCTGCACGGTGCCGGCACCATCGCGGGCCAGTTCGCGGTAGCGCTGCTGGTCGGCGCTGGCCAGGGTCAGTTCGGAGCGGCTGACATCGACGCTGGCCCGGGCCTGTTCGATCAGCGAGCCCTGCTGGGCAAGCGCGGCCTGTGCATTGGCCAGTTGCGCGCGCGCGTTGGCCAGATCGGCGCGCGCGGCCTGCAACGCCACCTGGTAATCGCGGTCGTCGATGCGGGCCAGCACGTCGCCGGCCTTCACCCGCTGATTGTCCTGCACGTCGACGCTGCTGACGAAGCCGGCCACCTTCGGCGCAACCACGGTGAAATCGGCATTGACGTAGGCGTTGTCGGTGCGCTGGTAGCGCCCGTCGCGCAGCAGCAGCCAGCCGCCGATGGCCAGGGCCAGCACGCCCAGGGCGAGGCCGGTGTTGAGGGTTGTCTTGTTGACGGTCATGGGGGATTCCTTGCGAAGGGGGTCAGGCCACGGCACGTGGCGGATGGACGCGGGTGGCCCACGCCAGCAGCGGCAGGCAGCCCAGGGCCACCAGCGCGACCAGCCAGTACAGGTCGGCCGAGGTCAGCGCCTGTACCTGGGCGTGCAGGCGGGCGGGCAGATCGGTGCTGGCCGGCAGCCACGGCTGGTTGCCCAGGTGGTCCACCAGCGCCGTGGAATGGAGGTGGCGCCGCGACTGCCCGACCGCGTCGAGCACGCCGCCGGCAAACACTGCGGAAAAACCCTTGACGGTGTTGAACCAGGCCGAGGCATAGGGGCCGTCCTGCGGTGCCAGGCCCGTGGTGGCCAGCAGCAGCAGCGGCAGCACCGCCATCGGCTGCGCCACCACCTGCAGCAGCTGCACCCACAGGAAGTTGTCGCGGTTCCACTGCACATCCAGGTGCGCGCCGATGAAGCAGGCGGCGGCCAGCAGGACCAGCCCCGTCGCCTGCACCCAGCGGCAATCCACCGCACGCTGGTTCATCAGGGTGGCCACCAGCGGCAGCGCGATGACCTGCGGCAGCGCGACCCACAGCAGCATCGGTGCGGTCTGCAGCGGCCGATAGCCCTGCACGCTGGCCAGGTAGCCGGACGGAATGGAGATGACTGCCAGCAGCACGAACAGCACGCCGATGCAGGTCACCAGCGAGTAGCTGAGGTTGCGATGGGCCAGCAGCTGCAGCTTGAAGAACGGCAGCGGGTGGAACCATTCGTTGATGAAGAACAGCACCAGCAGGCCGCCGCCACCGCCCAGCAGCACCGTGATCAACGATGAGTCGAACCAGTTCAGGCGCGCGCCCTGGGTCAGGCCCAGCACCAGCATCACCAGCGCGGGCAGCCCCAGCGCCAGGCCCACGCCATTGAACTGGGCGAAGCGTTCCAGCCGCAGCGGGTCCTGCGGCAGCCCCCAGCCCACCATCGCCATGCCGGCCACGCAGAACGGCACGATCTGCCAGAACGCGAACTGCCAGCCGGCGTGCTCGACCCACAGCGCCGCCAGCGGCGTGCCCATGCTCGGTCCGAACGTCGCCGTCAGCGCATAGCCGGCCAGGCCGTACAGCTTGATGCCCGGCGGCAGGAAGCGCAGGGCCACGCTCATCAGCAGCGGCGGCAGCGCGCCCCCGGCCAGGCCCTGCAGCCCGCGCAGCAGCAGGAAGGTCGGCAGGTTCGGCGCCAGCGGGCACAGCACGCCCAGCAGCATGAAGGCGGCGATCATCACCAGGGCGAAGCGGCGCAGCGAAAAGGTCACGGCGCACCAGGGCGCGAAGGCCATGGCGCTGACCGACATCGCGCTGTACACGCTGATGATCCAGCTGCCGTCGTCGACGCTGAAACCCATCGCGCCGCGGATATCGGCCAGCGCGACCTTGGTGATGTTCTCGTTGAAGCCCGACACCAGCACCACCAGCAGCACGCCGCACAGGCCGACCACGATGCGGCGGTCGAAGGCGGGGGCAATGGGGGCGGCCGGAGCCCGTGGCAGGGCGACCGCGCTCATCGGCGGCGGCCGATCCGTGCAGCGCACGGCAGGTGAAGCGACATGGCGTGCGCTCCGTGAATGTGGGGAGCGCAGTCTAGGCAGGCCCACTGCTGCGAAAAATGGCGTGGATGCGATGCCAGCCGTGCGCCAGACGCACGGGTTGTGAATTACTGGTAGGTGCCGACCGTTGGTCGGCACAGGATGCTGGTAGGTGCCGACCGTTGGTCGGCACAGGGGCCTGGTGGGTGCCGACCGTTGGTCGGCACGCCTTTCGGGCTCGGCTCTACACAGCGTCCGCGTCGCACATCGTCTTGATCGCGCGGCGCAGCCAGCGATGTGCCGGATCGTTGTCCATGCGCGGGTGCCAGGCCTGCACCAGGGCCACCGTACGCACCGATACCGGCAGCGGGAACATGCGCAGCGGCAGCCCCATGTAGGTGATGCGATCAAGCATGACGCTCGGCATCTGCGGCAGCACCAGATCCGACGATGCCGCCGCGAAGATCGCGCCATGGAAGGTGGGGATCACCATCGCCACGCGTCGGCTCAGGCCGAGTTGCGCCAGCTCATCATCGATCGGACCGTGGGCGATGCCGCGCCGCGAAACGGAGATGTGGTCGCAGGCAGCGAAGCGCTCGGCGGTGATGTCCCCGTCGAACAGTGGATGATCCTCGCGCGCCGCACCCAGCAGCGCCGTGGTGAACAGGTTCTGCACCTTGGTCTCCGGCGCATGCTTGCCGGCCGTGCTGATGAACAGGTCGATCCGGCCCTGCACCATCGCATCATCATCGGTATCGCCTTCGGGCATGAAGCGCAGCGTGCAGCGCGGCGCCTGCTGGCGGAACACCTCGCGCAGGCGGCCGCCGTAGCTGCCGATGAACACATCGTTGGCGCGGATGCTGAAGGTGTGCTCCAGGGTCTGGATGTCCACTTCGCGGCCGTCATGGAACACCCGGTGCGCCTGCTCGATCACGTCGCGCACCTGTTCGCGCAGCTCCAGCGCGCGCGGGGTCGGGGCCAGGCCGCGGCCGGCGCGCACCAGCACCGGGTCACCCAGCGCGTCGCGGATCCGCCCCAGGGTCCGGCTCATGGCCGGGGCACTGAGGTTCATGCGCCGCGCCGCCCCGGCGACGCTGCCTTCGTCCAGCAGGACGTCGAGGGCGAGCAGCAGGTTCAGGTCAGGCAGGGGCATGGCAGTCTCCAACAGGTGGAGTGACTCTACGACACCCTTGGTCAATGTCGATTGCATCCGGTGCAGGTATTGCCTGCGCCGCACGGCATGGGTGCACGGCGCGGCATGGGCGACCATCACCCCCTGCCAAGGAGCCCCCCATGTTCATAACCCTGCTGGTCGCCCTCGACGGCGGCCCCCAGCACGACACCCTGCTGGATCTGGTCACCCACGTTGCCGGACCGCGCAGCCGCATCCACCTGCTGTGCGTGCTCGATCCGGAGTTCGCCCTGCCCGCCGATGCCAGCGATGCCGACCGCCGCGAGTACCCCGCCGCCGAACGCCAGCGGGCGAAGGCCGAAGGCCTGCTGCAGGACGCCATCGCACAGCTGCGCGAGCGTGGGGTAGATGCCCGCCCGCTGCTGCCGGCAGGCGATCCCGCCGAGGTGATCAGCACCCAGGCGCGCGAGCTGGGCGCCGACCTGATCGTTATCGGCCACCGGCACCTGTCACGGCTGCAGCGCCTGCTCGACAGCTCGGTGGCGCAGTGGACGCTGGACCACGCGCCGTGTCCGGTGCTGGTGGAGACGCGCGGCGGCTGACCCGACCAGAAGGCTGCCAACCAAGGTTGGCAACTACCGGTGCCGCGCCCGCCTCAACAATCGATCACGCCTTCCTCGCCGCTCTCGTCGTCCAGCACCCGTGCGTGCAGGGTCACCTGGTTGCGGCCGGCGCGCTTGGCGGCGTACAGCCCGGCATCGGCATCGGCCAGCAGCTGGTCGGCGCTGGCCGTGGCCGGCGGGTGCAGGTAGGCCACGCCGATGCTGATGCTGACCGGGCCTTCGGGCAGGCTCAGCGCTTCCACCGCCATGCGCAGCCGCTCGGCCAGTGCCAGCACGCCCGACAGCGGACTGCCCGGCACGATCACCGCGAACTCCTCGCCGCCATAGCGCGCCACGCTGTCGGCCGCGCGCCCGGCGGTGGCCTGCAGCACCGCCGCCACCGCACGCAGGCAGCGGTCGCCGGCCGGGTGGCCGTGCTGGTCGTTGAATGCCTTGAAGTGGTCGATGTCCACCAGCAACAGCGCCAGCTCGGTGCCGCTGCGGCGGGCACGGTTCCATTCGGCCTGCAGCACGGTGTCGAACTGCCGCCGGTTGGCCACGCCGGTCAGGCCGTCCTGCCGCGCCAGCTGGTCGAGGGTGGCCTGGCCTTCCAGCAGGTCGATCTGCAGCAGGGTGCTGCGCAGGCCGAAGCCCAGCGTGGCCACCACGAACCCGGCTACCGCCAGCGGCCGCGCGTGGTCCACCACCAGGGTGCCGACCACCAGCAGCAGCAATGGCAGGATCATCGGCCCGCCGGCCTGCACCAGCCGCGACAGGCGCGGGTGCAGCACCCGCCCCGGCACCGGGGACTGGCGCAGGGCCAGCACCGCCAGCAGCAGGAACGGCACGTCGATCAGCAGGTCGTTGTAGGCACCGAAGGACTGCTCGGCGGTGTAGTGGTTGATGTAATACGCCACCACCAGGTAGCCCAGCGCATACAGCGCCAGCGCACGGAAGAACGCACGACGCTCGGGCACGTCGCCGGCAAGCCAGCGCACCACGGCAAATGCAGCGATGCACAGGTTCTGGATGTCGAACATGTGCTGCATGTTGGCCATCGCCTGATCATCGATGTCGATGCGGTCGGCAAAGGACTGGGTGTGCACGAAGAACAGCACGCCCAGCAGGGCGGCCATCAGCCCGTCGATGAGGCTGATGGTCCAGCGCTCGCGGCGTGCCCGGGCCAGGATGAAGACCAGCGGCACGCCGTACAGCACGTACAGCAGCAAGCTGGCGCTGGGGGTGATGTTGGAGCGGCCGGCGCTGAGCGCATCGACCATGTTGAAGCCCATGCCACCGGCCCACAGCAGCAGGGCCAGCGCGGTGGCGCGCCAGCCCAGCGCCGCACAGTCGCGCTGGGCCCGCCAGAGGCAGGCGGCCGCGGCCAGCAACGGTGCCGCGGTCAGGAAGGCGAAGGATCCGCCACCGGCCGTCCCAGGCCAGAACGCCACGACCAACCCGTGACACAGCACGTACAGCAGCGCCAGCACGACCGGCATGCACTCCCCCCATCCGTAAGGCCGTATGCGCGCACCATAGCGCAGCCCGCGGCCACTGCGGCGTGATCCGCTTTGGAAAAAGCGGATCCGCGACGCTCACGGGCCCGCCGGGAGGCCGCTGGGCAGCCGCGACCGGTAAATGCGAAAATCCACCCCCATCCCAGCGAGCGCCTGTGCGCCGACCGCCCCCGAGATCCCGTGAAAACCCCCGAAGCACTGCGCGCGCTGATCGACGACGGCGTGATCGATGAAGTACTACGCCCGCTCAAGAGCGGCAAGGAAGCGGCCGTGTACGTGGTACGCAGCGGCGACGACGTGCGCTGCGCGAAGGTCTACAAGGACATGGCCCAGCGCAGCTTCCAGCAGCGCGTGCAGTACCAGGAAGGCCGCAAGGTGCGCGGCAGCCGCGAGGCGCGTGCGGTGGGCAAGGCCAGCAAGTACGGCCGCAAGCAGCAGGAGGCGGCCTGGAAGAACACCGAGGTGGACGCGCTGTACCTGCTGCGCGATGCCGGCGTGCGCGTGCCCGAGCCGTACGGGTATTACCACGGCGTGCTGGTGATGGAGCTGGTCACCGATGCCGACGGTTTCTCCGCCGCCCGCCTCGGCGAGGTGGAGCTGGAACCGGAGCAGGCCCGCCAGTTCCACCAGACCCTGGTCCGGCAGGTGGTGCGCATGCTGTGCTGCGGCCTGATCCATGGCGATCTCTCGCCGTACAACGTGCTGGTCGGTCCCGATGGCCCGGTGGTGATCGATTTCCCCCAGGTGGTCAGTGCGGGCGGTAACAACGCCGCGCGCAGCATGCTGCTGCGGGATGTGAACAACCTCACCGCCTACCTGGGCCGTTTCGCGCCCGAACTGCTGGACACCTGGTATGGCGAAGAGATGTGGGCACTGTTCGAGGCTGGCAGCCTGCTGCCGGACAGCGAACTCACCGGCACCTTCGTGCACGATGAATCCACCATCGACCTGGACAGCGTGCGCTACGCCATCAACGATGCCCGCGAAGAAGCCCTGATCCGCCAGCAGGGGCGTGAGGCGGCGGAAGAAGACGACGACCGGTAGCGTCGAGCCTGCTCGACGATTCTCAAGGCAATGCCGGCCAGCGGCCGGCACTACCGTCAGGGTCAGGCCTTCAGCGCGCGGGCGTGATGGGCGATGTGCTCACCGATGAAGCTGGCGATGAAGTAATAGCTGTGGTCGTAGCCCGGCTGCAGGCGCAGGGTCAGCGGATGGCCGACGGCATCGCAGGCCTGCTGCAGGCGTTCGGGCTGCAGCTGGTTCTGCAGGAACTCATCGCCATCACCCTGGTCGACCAGCAGCGGTAGGCGCTCGCTGGCGGTGGCCACCAGCGCGGTGGCATCCCACTGCGCCCAGTCGGCCGGGTTGTCCCCCAGGTAGGCAGTGAACGCCTTCTGGCCCCACGGCACCTGGCTCGGCGCCACGATCGGCGAGAACGCCGACACGCTGCGGTAGCGGCCCGGGTTGCGCAGCGCCAGCACCAGCGCGCCGTGCCCACCCATCGAATGGCCACTGATCGCGCGCGCATCGCTGGCCGGGAAGTTCGCTTCAATCAGCGCCGGCAGTTCGTGCACCACGTAGTCGTGCATGCGGTAATGCTTCGCCCACGGCTGTTCGGTGGCGTTGAGGTAGAAGCCCGCGCCCTTGCCCAGGTCGTAGCCTTCGGCATCGGCCACGTCATCGCCGCGCGGGCTGGTGTCCGGCGCCACCAGGATGACGCCATGCTCGGCGGCGTAGCGCTGCGCGCCGGCCTTGGTGATGACGTTCTGCTCGGTGCAGGTCAGGCCGCTCAGCCAGTACAGCACCGGCAGCGTCTGCGTGGCGGCCTGTGGCGGCAGGTACACGGCGAACTGCATGTCGCAGCCCAGCGTGGTCGAATGATGGCGATAGACGTCCTGCCAGCCGCCGAAACAGGCGCGGTGTTCGATGCGTTCCATGGAGTGCTCCCAGCGGCGGCAGGCACGCGGCCTGCCGCCTGGCGTGATTCAGAAGTGGACGACCGAGCGGATCGACTTGCCTTCATGCATCAGGTCGAAGGCTTCGTTGATCTTGTCCAGGTCCATGGTGTGGGTGACGAACGGGGCCAGTTCGATATCGCCCTTCATCGCGTCTTCCACCATGCCCGGCAGCTGGCTGCGGCCCTTCACGCCGCCGAAGGCGGTGCCCATCCACTTGCGGCCGGTGACCAGCTGGAACGGACGGGTGGAGATTTCCTGGCCCGCACCGGCCACGCCGATCACCACGCTCTGGCCCCAGCCACGGTGTGCGCATTCCAGCGCCGCACGCATCACGCTGGTGTTGCCGATGCACTCGAAGCTGTGGTCCACGCCCCAGGTGGTCATTTCAACGATGACCTGCTGGATCGGCTTGTCGAAGTCCTTCGGATTGATGCAGTCGGTGGCACCGAATTCGCGGGCCAGCTCGAACTTGGACGGGTTGGTGTCCACCGCGATGATGCGGCCGGCCTTGGCCTGGCGCGCACCCTGGATGACCGCCAGGCCGATGCCGCCCAGGCCGAACACGGCCACGCTGTCGCCTTCCTGCACCTTGGCGGTGTTGTGCACCGCGCCGATGCCGGTGGTGACGCCGCAGCCGAGCAGGCAGACGTGTTCCGGGTTCGCTTCCGGATTGATCTTGGCCAGCGACACGTCGGCCACCACGGTGTACTCGCTGAAGGTCGAGCAGCCCATGTAGTGGTAGATCGGCTCGCCGTTGTAGCTGAAGCGGCTGGTGCCGTCGGGCATCACGCCCTTGCCCTGGGTGGCACGCACCGACACGCACAGGTTGGTCTTGCCGCTCTTGCAGAACAGGCACTCGCCGCACTCGGCGGTGTACAGCGGAATCACGTGGTCGCCCGGCTTGACGCTGGTCACGCCCTCGCCCACTTCCACCACGATGCCGGCGCCTTCATGGCCCAGCACCACCGGGAACAGGCCTTCCGGATCATCGCCGGACAGGGTGAACGCATCGGTGTGGCAGACACCGGTGTGGGTGATCTTGACCAGCACTTCGCCGGCCTTCGGCGGGGCGACGTCGATCTCGACGATCTGCAGCGGCTGGCCGGGACCAAAGGCGACGGCGGCACGGGATTTCATGGCGGACTCTCCAAAAGACAGGCAGTAACAGGATGGGCGGCGCTATGTTGCGCCGTTGTTTATTTCAGGTATGAGCGGATCAGCCCGCTCATCTCGCGCACGCGTTCGGCGCGTTGTTCATCGGAGGTGGCCGGCTGGCCGAATTCCTCGCGCAGGTGGGCTTCCATCACCTCGGACATCAGCCCGTTGACCGCGCCACGGATGGCCGCGATCTGCTGCAGCACCGGCCCGCAGTCGGCGCCCGCCTCCAGCGCGCGGTCCAGCGCATCGCACTGGCCGCGGATGCGGCGCACGCGGGCCAGGACCTTCTTCTTTTCTTCGGGGGAATGCGGCATGGCGAGCCACCTGCGGAACTATACTGGGGGATAGTATACACAGGCGACGCTGGGGCTCAATCCGCAGGGCGATCCAGGGCGTTCAGTCGAACGCGCCCGCCGCGGCCAGCCGGGTCAGTTCATCCACCACGAAGCGCACTTTCGGCCGCAGGTGGCGGGTCGGCGGCCACAGTGCGTGGATCTCGATGTGCCGCTGCATGCACTCGTCCAGCACCGATTGCAGGGCGCCGGACTGCAGGTGCCGACGGACCAGCGAGACCGGCATCTGGCAGATGCCGAGCCCGGCGATGGCACCGTCGATCACCGCATCGCCATCGTTGAGCTGGTGGGTGGCCTGCGGAATGAAGGTGCCGCCCTCGCCGTCCGGGCCAATCCGCCACGCCATCGGCTGGCCGTGGCGGTAGCCGACGATGCTGCGGTGCTGGCGCAGCTCGTCCACGCTGCGCGGCACGCCGTGCGCCTGCAGGTACGACGGCGCGGCGCAGGTGACCAGGCGCTGGCTGCCCAGCCGGCGTGCCACCAGGTGCTCGGCCTGCTGCAGGCCACCAAAGCGGATCAGCAGGTCGATGCCTTCCTCGATCGGGTCGACGAAGTGGTCGTTGAAGGTCACGGTCAGCTGCAGGTCGGGGTACTGCTGGCACAGCTTCAGCAGCACCGGCATCACCACCAGGCGGCCGAAAGACGAGGGCATGTCGATGCGCAGGCGTCCGCTGGGCAGGTGCGCGGCCGAGCCCAGGCAGGCCTCGGCGGCGGAGATCTCATCCAGCGCGGCCGCGCACGAGGCGTAGTAGGCCTCGCCGTCGGTGGTCAGCGAGATGCGTCGGGTGGTGCGGTGGAACAGGCGCACACCGAGCCGCGCCTCCAGCCGGGCGATGGCCTTGCCCACCGCCGAGCGCGAGATGCCCAGCGCTTCGGCCGCCTCGGTGAAGGTGCCGGCGCGCGCCGTGGTGACGAAGGTCACCAGGCCATTCAAGGATTCCACGGGCAGCATCGGCAGCCTCCATTGGGGACACGATGTCCCGCCAAGAGGGAAATCGAAGCTCTTTATGTGCCTTGGTGTCAACTCCATCCTGTGTGCATGGCGCCACGGGCGCCCTCCCCCAC
Source organism: Stenotrophomonas sp. SAU14A_NAIMI4_5 (assembly GCF_003086795.1). NCBI lineage: Bacteria > Pseudomonadati > Pseudomonadota > Gammaproteobacteria > Lysobacterales > Lysobacteraceae > Stenotrophomonas > Stenotrophomonas sp. SAU14A_NAIMI4_5. The sequence goes on from NZ_CP026003.1 coordinate 3,773,403, forward strand.
ACCGAGATGACCGAGATGACCGACCTGCTGTTCCGCCCCTTCGACCTGGCGGGAACCCCGCTGCACAACCGCATTGCCATGGCGCCAATGACCCGTGCCCGCAACCCGGGCGCCGTGGCCAACGAGCTGACCGCGCAGTACTACCGGCAGCGCGCCAGCGCCGGCCTGATCATCAGCGAAGGCACGCCGGTCTCGCCGCAGGGCCAGGGCTACATCGACGTGCCGGGCATCTGGTCGGCCGAACAGGTGGCGGGCTGGAACCTGGTGACCGACGCGGTGCACGCCGCGCAGGGCACGATCTTCGCCCAGCTGTGGCACGTCGGCCGCATGTCGCACAGCTCGCTGCAGCCCGACGGCGGCCAGCCGGTCAGCGCCGGTACGCGTGCCGTGGGCAGCGACCCGCGCAACTTCGCCTTCGTGTACCTGGATGACGGCAGCCGCGGCCGCGTCGATCCGACCCCGCCGCGCGCCCTGCGCACCGATGAAGTACCGGGAATCGTCAGCGACTTCGTGCATGGCGCGGAAAATGCCATCGCCGCCGGCTTCGACGGCATCGAACTGCACGCCGCCAACGGCTACCTGTTCGAGCAGTTCCTCAACCCGCTCACCAACGATCGGCAGGACCTCTACGGCGGCTCGCTGCGCAACCGCGCACGACTGATCCTGGATACCGTCGATGCACTGGCCGCAAGCATCGGCGCGCATCGCGTCGGCGTGCGCCTGGCACCGAACAGCCAGGTCTTCGACATGCCGGCCTATGCCGAGAACGAAGCCAGCTACCTGTACCTGGCCGAAGAACTGGGCAAGCGCGGGCTGGCCTACGTGCATCTGAATGACAACTACCTGCATGGCGAGCGCGCGATCGGCGAAGACTTCCTGAAGGCCTTCAAGCAGGCCTACGGCGGCACCGTGCTGCTGGCCGGCGGCATGACCCGTGAGTACGCGCTGCGCCTGGTCGATGAAGGCACGATCGACATCGCCGCCTTCGGCCAGCCGTTCATCGCCAACCCGGATCTGGTCGAGCGCCTGCAGCAGGACATCGCGCTGGCCGCGCCGGATCGCGACACCTACTACGGTGGTGGCCGCGAGGGCTATCTGGATTACCCGGTCGCGGGCTGACCGGGCATGGGGTCAGAGCCGCGCCAGGCGCGGATCCGACCCCATGCGTTCAAGCGTCCTCGCGCACGTAGGCGAACGACTCGTCCAGCCGCGGGAAGCCGATCACCTGCTGTACCAGCGCCTGTGCCTCGTCATCGGTGATGTCGCCTTCAGCAATTTCGCTCTCGCGCGCGAACAGCGCCGCCACTGCCGCGTACTGGTCGGCGCGCAGAACCGGCTGGTGGTTCTGCAACCAGCGCTGCAGGTTCACGGCCAGCTCGCCATGCGACAACAGCGTATACGGCCGCTCATATTCGGCCACCGCTTCAACCATCTTGCGGAACACGAAGTCCTGGTAGTTGGCGGCCAGCACATCGGCACGGTCATCGTCATGCCACACCAGCACGACCGGCGGCTCGTCGAAGCCGGGGGCATTGGTCCAGAAGCAGTAGCTGTCACCTGCCCCGGTGCGTGCGAACGGCAGCAGCTGCAGGTCCGCGCGCAGGGGATTGTAGTGATCTTCAGCCGTGAGCTCCTGCCACGCCTCCAGCAGCTCGTCGTGCTCCAGCGGCTCGTAGTCCTGGGCATACAGCAGTACCGGCGGGTCGTCCTGCAGCGTGGGGAACACCGTTTTGGACCACTGCGGATGGCTGCCGCCCCAGCTCAACCGACCTGCGTCATGCAGCTGCTGGAACAGCGGCGGGAATGCCTGGCCGGTCGCCTGTTCGATGTCGCTCAATCTGCTCATGGATGTCCTTGTCATGGGGAGCCACCTACCTTGCCTGAATTCACCCGGCAGATGAACCCGCAGCCTGCTCCAGCAGGTCTAGACTGCACGCAACCGGCCCCCGCAGATCCCTGCCATGGACTCCCCCGCCCGCACCTTCATCGTCAACATCGATGTGCCCGATCTGGCCGCTGCCGAAGCGTTCTACGTTGCAGCCTTCGGCCTGCGCGTCGGCCGCCGGCTGGGGACCGGCGCGCTTGAACTGCTCGGTGGTTCCACCCCGCTGTACCTGCTGCAGAGTGATGCGGGCAGCGTGGCCACCGACGAGGGCGACGTGCGCGATTACGAGCGGCATTGGACGCCGCTGCACCTGGACTGGGTGGTAGAAGACATCAATGTCGCGCTGTCACGCGCGGTGGCCGCCGGCGCGGTGATCGAACTGCCGGTGAGCGAACGCCGCTGGGGGCGGCTGGCGGTGCTGGCCGACCCGTTCGGGCATGGGTTCTGCCTGATCCAGTTCGTTGGGTTGGGGTATGACGCGCTGGTGGAGTGATCGGGGCCTGCCATCCACGCATGGCGTGGATCTACTGCATCCACGCATGGCGTGGATCTACTGCCTGATGCGGTGGGTGCCGACCGGTGGTCGGCACGGCATCCCGCCTCACTCCCGCAACATGTCCACGAACGCGCGCAGCGCCGACGACATCTGCCGCTGCTTCGGGTAATACAGCACGAAGCCGGGAAAGGGTTCACTCCAGTCCTGCAGCACCGCCACCATCGTCCCGGCCTCGATATGCGGGCGCGCGGCATCTTCCAGCACATAGGCCAGGCCGAAACCATCCAGCACCGCGCGCATGATGGTGGTCTGCTCGCTCAGCGTCAGCCGCCCGCGCACGTCGATTTCCAGCGACTGCCCATCGCGGTCGAACTGCCACTTGTACAGGTGCCCGCTGGCGAAACGGAAACGGATGCATTCGTGCTGCAGCAGGTCGCGCGGGTGCTGCGGCGCCGGGTGCTGCCGCAGGTACTCCGGCGAGGCCACGATCATGCCGTGCAGCGCCGGCCCCAGCGGCACCGCCACCATGTCCTCGGGCACGAACTCATGCAGGCGCACGCCGGCATCGAAGCCATCGGCGACGATGTCGACCAGGCCATCGTTCTCTGTCAGCTCCAGCCGCACATCCGGGTGCGCGCGCAGGAAGCGGGTCAGCCGCGGACCGAGCTGGGTCGGCACCGCCGCACGCGCCGCGTTGATGCGCAGCAGGCCGGTCGGGCTGTCCCTGAACTGGTTCATTTCTTCCAGCGCGTCGTGCACCTGGCCCAACGCTGGCTGCAGCCGGTCCAGCAGGCGCTGCCCGGCCTCGGTCAGGGCCACGCTGCGGGTGGTGCGGTGGAACAGGCCCACGCCCAGCCGTTCTTCCAGCGCGCGGATCGCATAGCTCACCGCCGAGGTCGACAGGGTCAGCTCGCCGCCGGCCTTGCGGAAGCTGCGGTGGCGGGCCACGGCGGCGAAGGCGGCCAGGTGGGAGAGATTGTCAGAGGCCATTATGCAGTCTGCCTTGATGAATCATGCCGATATCCAGGCTTTGTAGGCCGGTACTAGGGGCGTATTGTAAAGCGCCTTTCGACAAACCCCGCCAAGGATTCCCCATGTCCCTCGCCCATGGTTATGCGGTACGCACCAACACCGCCCCGCTCGAGCCCTTCACCTTCGAACGTCGCGCCGTCGGCGCCAACGACATCCGCATCGAAGTGCTGTACAGCGGCATCTGCCATTCCGACCTGCACCAGGCCCGCGACGATTGGGGCGGCGCCGAGTACCCGATGGTGCCGGGCCACGAGATCATCGGCCGCGTGGTCGAAGTCGGCCCGTCCGTCACCACCCTGAAGGTCGGCGATTTCGCCGGCGTCGGCTGCATGGTCGATTCCTGCCGCCATTGCGATGCCTGCGACCACGACCTGGAGCAGTACTGCGAAAAGGGCCCGACCTACACCTACAACAGCCACGACCGGAACACCGGCGAGCTGACCATGGGTGGCTACTCCGACCACATCGTGGTCGAGCAGCGGTTCGTGGTGAAGGTCTCTGAAAAGCTGGACCTGAAGGCCGCCGCGCCGCTGCTGTGCGCCGGCATCACCACCTACTCGCCGCTGCGCCACTGGAAGGTCGGCCCGGGCCAGAAGGTGGGCGTGATCGGTCTGGGTGGCCTCGGCCACATGGGCGTGAAGTTCGCCAAGGCGATGGGCGCCACCGTGGTGATGATCACCACCACCCCGGAAAAGGGTGCCGACGCCAAGCGCCTGGGTGCCGACGAAGTGCTGGTCTCGCGCGACGCGGAGCAGATGAAGGCCCACGCCAACAGCTTCGACTTCCTGCTCAACACGGTGCCGGTCAGCCATGACACCAACCCGTACATGAGCCTGCTCAAGCGCGATGCCACCATGTGCCTGGTCGGCGTCATCACCGAACTCGACCCGCCGCTGATGGGTGGCACGGTCATCTTCGGCCGCAAGCACGTCACCGGCTCGGCCATCGGCGGCATGGCCGAAACCCAGGAGATGATGGACTTCTGCGCCGAGCACGGCATCGTCAGCGATGTTGAAGTGATCAACATCAAGGACGTGAACCAGGCCTGGGAGCGCATGGCGAAGAACGATGTGCGCTACCGCTTCGTGATCGACATGGCCACCATCAAGGCCTGATCGCTGCAGTGATGGAACGAAAAAACCCCGGCATTGCCGGGGTTTTTTCTTTAGGTAGTGCCGGCCGCTGGCCGGCAACTCCGTACAGCTGCCGGCCAGCGGCCGGCACTACCGCGAGACGGTCAGTACGCGAATTCTTTGAACACCGGATCGACATCGCCATGCCAGCGGCCATGGAACAGCGCCAGCTTGCGCTCGGCCGGGGTCAGGCCCGATTCGACGATCTCCTGCAGCACGTCCAGGAACTTGCTTTCGTCCTGGCCATCGGCATTGCGTGCACCGCGGCGCTTGAGGCCTTCCACGGAAATCTTCACCGCTTCGCGGGCCAGGTCGCGCACGGTGCCGTTGCGGAACGGCAGGCCCATCGCGTACTTCGGCACGCCGTCGCGCAGCGCGTGGCGCTCGGCCAGGCTGAAATCACGCACCAGGTCCCAGGCCGCATCCAGCGCGGTGTCGTCGTACAGCAGGCCGACCCAGAACGCCGGCAGCGCGCACAGGCGGCTCCACGGGCCACCGTCGGCACCGCGCATTTCCAGGTACTTCTTCAGGCGCACTTCCGGGAAGGCGGTGGTCATGTGGTCCGACCAGTCGCGCAGCGTCGGCAGCGCACCCGGCAGCACCGGCAGCTTGCCCTGCATGAAATCGCGGAAGCTCTGCCCGCTGGCATCGTGGTAGATGCCATCGCGGTAGGAGAAGTACATCGGCACGTCGAGCAGGTAATCGACATAGCGCTCGTAACCGAAGCCATCCTCGAACACGAAGTCGAGCATCCCGGTACGGTCGGCGTCGGTGTCGGTCCAGATGTGCGAGCGGTAGCTCAGGTAGCCGTTCGGCTTGCCTTCGGTGAACGGCGAATCGGCGAACAGCGCGGTGGCGATCGGCTGCAGCGCCAGCGACACGCGGAACTTCTTCACCATGTCCGCTTCGGTGGCGTAATCCAGGTTGACCTGCACGGTGGAGGTGCGGGTCATCATGTCCAGGCCGAGCGAACCGACCTTGGGCATGTAGGAACGCATGATCTTGTAGCGGCCCTTGGGCATCCACGGCATTTCATCGCGCGTCCACTTCGGCTGGAAGCCCATGCCGAGGAAGCCGAGCTGCAGTTCGCCGGCCACCTGCGCCACTTCGTTCAAGTGGGTGCCGGTTTCCACGCAGGTCTGGTGGATGGTTTCCAGCGCCGCACCGGACAGCTCCAGCTGGCCGGCCGGCTCCAGCGTCACCGAGGCGTTGTCACGCAGCAGGGCGATGGTGTTGCCGTTCTCCTGCACCGGCTCCCAGCCGAAGCGGGTCAGGCCGTTGAGCAGGGCTTCGATGCCGCGCTCGCCTTCGAAGGTCGGCGGGCGAAGATCGTCCAGGCGGAACCCGAACTTCTCGTGTTCGGTACCGATGCGCCACTGCGCACGGGGCTTTTCGCCGGAGGCAAGCACCTCGACCAGCTCCGAGCGGTCGGTAATGGGCGTATCGGCGACGTGGCTGGGGCTCGACAAGGGGAGGACTCGCTGGACAGTGGCAGGGGATGTGGGGCTGGGGGCCTTCCATCGCAAGGGCGCACTATAGCGTGGCGGCCCTTCGCAGCATGCGACGGTGACGGGTTTCAGCATCCTACCGACGACCTCTTGACCCCCGTACACTCAGGCCATGAGCCGCCATTCACGACACCCGGAACTGCACCGCGCCGACCGCGTCGGCTGGCTGCGCGCCGCCGTGCTGGGGGCCAACGACGGCATCGTCTCGGTCGCCGGCCTGGTGGTCGGCGTGGCCGCCAGCGGTGCCTCGGCCAGCACGATCCTGGCCACCGGCGTGGCCGGCACCGTGGCCGGCGCGATGTCGATGGCCGCCGGAGAATACGTTTCGGTGCAGACCCAGGCCGACACCGAAGCGGCCGACCTGGCCGTGGAAATGCGCGAGCTGCACGAAGACCCGCACAGCGAGCTGGACGAGCTGACCGCGATCTATCGCCATCGCGGCCTGCAGCCGGCACTGGCCCGGCACGTGGCCGAGCAGCTGACCGCACACGATGCGCTGGGCGCACACGCACGCGACGAGCTCGGCATCACCGACACCCTGCGCGCACGCCCCCTGCAGGCTGCCCTGGCCTCGGCCGGTGCGTTTACCTGCGGCGCCGCACTGCCGGTGCTGACCGCCCTGTTCTCCAGCGCGGCGCAAGTCACCGTGGCGACCACCGCCAGCACCCTGATCGGCCTGTGCCTGACCGGCGCGATGGCCGCCCGTGCAGGTGGCGCGCCGCCGCTGCGCGGCGCGGTGCGGGTGATGTTCTGGGGCGCACTGGCGATGGCCGCCGCCGCGGGCATCGGCAAACTGCTGGGGGCCCACCTGTCATGACCACGATGCTGCCGCCTGACATTGCCCTGCTGGCCGAGATGGCCAGCCTGGCCGGCTGCGACCGTGCCGAAGGCTATGCCTGCATCACCGCGCGCCGCGAGCACGGTGCCAGTTCGGTGGAGATACCGCAGCCGCAGTTCGTCATCCTGCTGGAAGGCAGCAAGCAGGTACGCACCGCGCACCAGTCGCTGACCGCCCACGCCGGTGACATGCTGCTGTTCACCCAGCGCTGCCGGATCGATGTGGTCAACACCCCCGACGCAGGCACCGGCCGCTACCTCGGCGCCATCGTGCCGCTGTGCGCGGAAGTACTGAGTGCGGCGCGCACGCTGTGGAGCGAAGCACTGCCTGCGCCCGGCGATGCGATCGCGCAGCCGCGGCTGGTCGACCACGGCACGGTGCTGCGGCGCTGGCGCCAGGCATTGCAGGACGGGCATTACAGCGAAGCACGGTTGGCCTTGGCCGAACTGGTGCTGGCCTGGTGCCGGCAGGGCCACGGCAACCTGCTGTTGCCGCAGGCCCCGAGCTTGGGCGAGCAGATCCGCGACCGCATCGCCGCCGAGCCAGCGCGTGATTGGCAGTCGCGCGATGTGGAAGACCAGTTCGCGCTGAGCGGCGCGACCCTGCGCCGGCGCCTCGCCGCAGAACGCACCAGCCTTCGCCAGCTGCTGACCGAGGCGCGGCTGGCACACGGCATGACACTGCTGTACACGACCGATCTACCGCTGAAGACGGTGGCCGCCCGCGCGGGGTATCGCTCGGCGGCGAGTTTCAGCAAGCGCTTCGCCGAGCAGTACGGGCTGGCTCCGACGGACATCTAAGGGGTGGGGTTGTCTGGCAGGGCTTGCAGCCCTGCACCTGCTTCAAGCCGCGGCAACGGCAACGTCCAAAGCCGGAGCGGCATTCCGTGGGATGGCGGGGCACTGTGGGTTTGCGGGGACGCCGTAACCCCCCCTCCGGGGTCCGGCCCAGCCGCTGGCGGCTGTGCGTTCGGGCGCTCGCGAAGCAGTGCTTCGCAAGCAAAGCGCCCTCACCCATGGGGGCTTGGTCGCCGCATCCATGCGGCTCACACCCCGCAAACCCACAGTGCCCCACCTTCGACAGGTTCACGCGGCTGTTGGGAACTGCTGATGGTGGGTGCCGACCGTTGGTCGGCACATCCGTCGGATATCGAATGAATTCATCCACGCATGGCGTGGATCGACTGATAACGGCGACTTTTGGTAGGTGTCGACCGTTGGTCGGCACATCTGTCAAATATCGGATAAATCATCCACGCATGGCGTGGATCTACTGGTAACGGCGGCTTTTGGTATGTGCCGACGGTTGGTCGGCACATCTGTCAGACATCGATATCCGACCCCGTGCCGACCAACGGTCGGCACCCACCAAAGCAGAGCGCCGTTCTGACAGATCGCGGAGAACTGTCGAAGGCGGGGTGGGTCCGGTTGAGGGGGCGTGAGCCGCATGGATGCGGCGACCGAGCTTACAGGGACGTACTTGCAGCGTCCCCCTCAACCGGACCCACCCCGCCTACCCTCAGGAAACCTGCCTTTGACGTTGCTTCGGCCGTTGCCGTTGCATTGAGCAGGTGCAGGGCTGCAAGCCCTGCCGAACAAAACCCCCTGAGCATTCCACGCAGTGGTTTGAGCGCATCGCGCGCACGCCACCCGGCACGCTGCACAGCGACGGAATATCCCGCCTTACCGAGCCCCACCTCATGACCCTGCGTCACCTGCCCCTGCGCGGCGCCCTGCTGCTCGCCCTGTCCTCCCTGCCGCTGGCCGCCCTGGCCGAAGCCACCTCGCCCGCCCCCACCCAGCAGGTGCCGGGCGTCTACCACCAGCGCGTCGGCGCCCTGCAGGTCACCGCCCTCTTCGATGGCGTCGTCGCGCTCGGCCGCCAGCAAGTGGTCGATGTCTCGCCCACCCTGGTCACCCGCCTGCTCGACGGCCGCTACGTGCCCGAGGACAAGAAGGGCCTGCAGACCGCGGTCAACGCCTTCCTGGTCCGCCAGGGCAACCACCTGACCCTGGTCGATACCGGCACCGCGCAGTGCTTCGGACCCGGCCTGGGCCAGGTGCTGGGCAACCTGCGCGCCGCCGGCGTCGATCCGGCCGAGGTGGACGACATCCTGCTCACCCACGCCCACCCGGACCACATGTGCGGCGTGCTCGACGCGCAGGGCCAGCCGGCCTACCCCAATGCCACGGTGTGGCTGTCCAAGGCCGATGCCGACTACTGGCTGGACCCGGCCAGCGAAGCCGGTGCGCCGGAGGGCGTGCGTTTCGCCTTCCCGCTGGCCCGCAACGCGGTGGCGCCGTACCAGGCCCACGGCAGGCTGCGCACGTTCAAGCCCGGTGATGCCCTGCCCGGCGGCGCGGTGGCGATGGACACCCACGGCCATACCCCCGGCCATGTCTCCTACCGGTTCGACAGCCAGGGCCAGTCGTTGCTGGTGTGGGGCGATGTGCTGCACTTCCACGCGGTGCAGTTCGCGCACCCGGAAGCGGCCTTCGAGGCCGATGCCGACCGCAAGGCGGCCATCGCCAGCCGTCGCGGGCTGCTTGAGCAGGCCACCGCCAAGGGCTGGTGGGTGGCCGGTGCGCACCTGCCGTTCCCCGGCCTGGGCCATGTGCGCCGCGAGGGCGAGGCTTACGCGTGGGTGCCGGCGGAGTATTCGCCGTTGAAATGAGGTGCCGCCGGGCATGGCCCCGCGCTACCGGTCCCCGGTCGCGGCAACATCGGGTAGCGCCGGGCCATGCCCGGCGAGCGCAGCGGAGACGCCTTACGCCAGCCCCAGCCAGCCGCCGATCACGCCGCGGGCTTCGTCCACGCCGGTGCGGTCCTCACCGGAGAACACCTGCACGCTGACGCTGTCGCCATAGGCCGAATGCAGTTCCTTGCGGACCTTCTGCAGGGTCTGCATCTGCTGGCTGCGGCTGAGCTTGTCGGCCTTGGTCAGCAGCGCGTGCGCGGGCATGCCACGCTGCACGGCATAGGACAGCATCTGCCGGTCGTAGTCCTTCAGTGGGTGGCGGATGTCCATCACCACCACCAGGCCCTTGAGCGCTTCGCGGGTGCGGAAATACCGGTCGATGAAGGCCTGCCAGTGCGCCTGCAGGTCCAGCGGCACCTTGGCGTAGCCGTAACCGGGCAGGTCGACCAGGTGCGCTTCCGGGGTGATCTGGAAGAACACCAGCTGCTGGGTGCGGCCGGGGGTCTTGGACACGCGGGCCAGGGAGTTCTGCCGGGTCAGCGCGTTGAGGGCGCTGGATTTGCCGGCGTTGGAGCGGCCGGCGAAGGCCACTTCGGCCCCTTCATCGGGCGGCAGCTGCCGCACGTTGTGGGCCGAGAGGTGGTAACGGGCGCGTTCGATGAGCAATGACATGCCACTAGGATCGCATGTTGCGGCGCCGCGCGCCCGTGCCGGGGGCCGCGGGCCGGGAAAATGCTGCACTGCTGCGTTGACCGTGCGCGGAAACGGCGTTGATAATCCGGGCGATGCCGGCGGCCACGCCCCGGCCCGGTCCATACGGAGCTTTAGCATGCGCCACGCTCGCGTTCTTGCCGTATCCGCTCTTGCCACCGCCGTCGTTGTTGCCGCCGCTGCGTTCGCGCAGACCACGCTGACCCCGCTGCCCGACAACGGGCCGATCCGCACCGCCTCGCTGGAAGTGGATTTCAGCAAGACCACCTGGGGCGACGCCAAGGCCGGCCAGACCAAGGCCTCGGCCTGCGCGGCCTGCCATGGGGCCGACGGCAATTCCACGGTGGAGATGTACCCGTCCATCGCCGGCCAGAGCGAACGCTACGTGGCCCAGCAGATGGCCCTGATCGCCAACGGCCAGCGCAGTTCCGGCGCGTCGGTGGCGATGGTGCCCTTCGTGCAGAACCTCACCCCGCAGGACATGCGCGATATCGGCGCGTTCTTCGCCACCCAGAAGGCCACCGCCGGCATCGCCGACGATACCGCCGTGGCCGACGGCCCCTACAAGGGCATGAAGTTCTACGAGATCGGCCAGCAGCTGTACCGCGGTGGCGACGCCACGCGCGGCCTGCCCGCCTGCATGGCCTGCCACGGCCCCAGCGGCGCCGGCAACCCCGGCCCGGCCTACCCGCACATCGGCGGCCAGCACGCCAGCTACGTCGCCCGCCGCCTGCAGGAATACCAGGCCGGGCAGACCAACGAGACCGACAAGGCGCACTTCCAGATCATGGCCGCCGTCGCCCAGAAGCTGAGCGAGCAGGAAGTCCAGGCGCTCTCCAGCTACCTGCAGGGCCTGCACAACAAGGCCGATGACATCGCCGCCGAGGCCACCGCCACGCAACCGGCCGCCGCCCCCTGACCACCACTGGTCGGCCCGGGTCGCCACTGCGGCCCGCGGCTGCGGTATGTTTCCTTCACGCCGGCGGCTGCGCCGGCGTTGTTATTTTCAATGGAGATGCGTGTCGATGAGGTTGATTCCCCGCCTTCTGCTGTCCCTGCTGGTGATGCTGCCGCTGGCCGCCTGCGCCGCCACCCCCGCCAATGCCCCGCTGGTTGAAGGCAAAGACTACGAGCGCATCGCCAAGTCCGGCCCGTTCCAGCCGCTGGCCGGCAAGATCGAAGTCGTTGAAGTGTTCGGCTACACCTGCCCGCACTGCGCTCACTTCGAGCCGCAGCTGGAAGCCTGGGCCGCCAAGCTGCCGGCCGACGTGCGCTTCACCCCGGTCCCGGCCGCCTTCGGCGGTGCCTGGGATGCCTGGGCCCTGGCCTATTACGCGGCCGATGAAGTGGGCGTTGCCAAGCGCAGCCACGCCGCCGTGTTCAAGGCCCTGCATGAGGACGGCTCGCTGCCGATGCAGAACGTCTCGGCCGATGAGCTCGCCACCTTCTATACCGCCTATGGCGTGAGCGCCGACCGCTACAAGCAGGCCCTGCGTGGCGATGCGGTGCAGAAGAAGGTCGCCGAAGCCCGTGCCTTCGCCCAGCGCACCCAGGTGCCGGGCACTCCGGCCATCATCATCAACGGCCAGTATCTGGTGCGTGGCAACAGCTTCGACGACCAGCTGCGCATCGCGTCCAAGCTGATCTCCGAAGCCCGCGCCCGCGGCCGCTGAACCAATCCCGACCATCGACACGGCGCTGTCGCCGCCGCATGTCATCATTTCCCCCTGGCCGGCGCCCGCCGCTGGCCCCACCTTTCCAGATGCTGGAGACGTTTCAATGAAGACCCGTATCGCTGCTTTCGCACTTGCAGCCCTGCTGCCGATCCTGGCGGCCTGCAAGGCCGACGACGGCACCACCAACACCACCGCCCCGGCTGAAGCGGCCGCCACCCCGGCTGCCACCGAGCCTGCCGCGGCCCCCGCCGCCGAGCCGGCTGCCGCCACCGAAGGCGCTGCCCCGGCCGCCACCGAAGCCGCTCCGGCCGCCGCACCGGCCCCGACCACCACCGCGCTGACCGGCCCGGCCCCGGTGGAAGGCAGCGACTACCAGGTGATCAGCAATGGCCAGCCGTTCCAGCCGGCCGCCGGCAAGGTCGAAGTGGTCGAGATCTTCGGCTACGTCTGCCCGGCCTGCGCCGCCTTCCAGCCGCTGGTTGGCCCGTGGAAGGCCGGCCTGCCGAGCGACGTGAACTTCGTCTACGTGCCGGCCATGTTCGGCGGCACCTGGGACAACTACGCCCGTGCCTTCTACGCCGCGCAGACCCTGGGCGTGCAGGAGAAGACCCACGAAGCGCTGTACGCCGCCATCCACTCGCAGCAGACCCTGAAGGGTGAGCGCGGCGCCGACTCGGTCGACGACATCGCCAAGTTCTACGCCGGCTACGGCGTGGATCCGAAGCAGTTCGCCGCCACCATGGGCAGCTTCGCGGTGAACGCCAAGACCAACTCGGCCAAGCAGTTCGCCCAGCGCAGCGCGATCAGCGGCACCCCGTCGATCATCATCAACGGCAAGTACCTGGTGAAGGGCAAGAGCTTCCCGGACATGCTGCGCATCGCCGACCACCTGATCGCCCGCGAACGCGGTGCGGCCCAGGCTCACTGATCCAAGAGAAAGCATTACCGGCCGTGACTTCCCCCCACACACGGACCCTGCGCTTGCTGACGGCCAACATCCAGGCCGGCTCAAGCACCCGCCGCTACAGCGACTATGTGACCCGCAGCTGGTCACATGCGCTGCCGGCGGGACGCAAGCGCAGCAGCCTGGACGCGATCGCCACCCTGGCGCGCGGCCATGACATCGTCGGCCTGCAGGAGGCCGACCCGGGCAGCCTGCGGTCGGGCTTCACCAACCAGACCCACTACCTGGCCCAGCGTGCCGGCTTCAATTACTGGAGCCACCAGCCGAACCGGCGCATGGGCGGAGTGGCGTCCAGCGCCAACGGGCTGCTGAGCAAGCTGGAACCGGTGGAAGTACAGGACCACGCCCTGCCCGGCCGCATCGGCGGGCGCGGCGTGCTGCTGGCCAAGTTCGGCGATGGCGAGGACGGCCTGGCCGTGGCCGTGGCCCACCTGTCGCTGGGCGCGGGTTCGCGGATGTCGCAGCTCGGCTTCATCGCCGAGCTGCTGTCCGACCACCCGAACGCGGTGCTGATGGGCGATTTCAACTGCCTGGCCGAGCGCCCGGAAATGCAGGTGCTGTACCAGAAAACCCGGCTGCAGCCGCCAGGCTGCGTGGTGCCGACCTTCCCCAGCTGGCGCCCGGACCGGGCCATCGACCACATCCTGGTCAGCAGCAGCCTGCAGACCCGCAGCGTGGAAGCCGTACCGGCCGCGTTCTCCGACCACCTGGCCCTGGCCATGGCCATCGACGTACCGGCCGAAGCCCTGCGCTGACCCACCGTTCCGGTAGGTGCGGACCTGCTGCTCTGGTGGGTGCGGACCTGCTGCTCTGGTAGGTGCGGACCTGCTGCTCTGGTGGGTGCGGACCTGCTGCTCTGGTGGGTGCGGACCTGCTGCTCTGGTGGGTGCGGACCTGCTGCTCTGGTAGGTGCGGACCTGCTGCTCTGGTGGGTGCGGACCTGCTGCTCTGGTGGGTGCGGACCGTTGGTCCGCACGGCTCTCCGCCGGGCATGGCCCGGCGCTACCCGGCCTGCACCACCGGGTTCCTCAGCCGCCGTGCGGTCATCGTGCTGCCCACCGAGGCCACCACCGTGCAGCCGATCGCCAGCCACTGCACGCCCTCCAGGTGCTCGTGCAGCAGCAGCATCGCCCACAGCGCGGCCACCGCCGGTTCCATGCTGATCAGGATGCCAAAGGTCTCTTTCGGCAGGCGCTTGAGCGCCATCATCTCCAGCGACATCGGGATCGCACTGGACACCAGCGCCACCAGCAGGCCCGCCAGCAGGATCTTCGGCTCCAGCAGCGCCATGCCGGCATGGGCCACGCCCACCGGCACCACCACCAGCGAGGCCGCCAGCAGCCCCAGTGAAACCGTGTGGCCGGCATGCAGGTGGCCGGCGCGCTTGCCGAACACGATGTACAGGCCCCAGCACGCGGCCGCCCCCATCGCATAGAGCACGCCGGCCGGGTCCAGCGCCGGGCCGCCGCCCAGCGGCAGCAGCAGCAACAGGCCGACCAGCGCGCAGCCCACCCAGAGGAAGTCGATCGGCCGCCGCGAGGACAGCATCGCCACCGTAAGCGGGCCGGTGAACTCGATGGCCACGGCGATGCCGAAGGGAATGGTGCGGATGGCCATGTAGAACAGCAGGTTCATCAGGCCCAGGGTCAGCCCGTAGCGGAGGATGGTCATCGCATCCACGCGGCTGGTCTTCCAGCGCCACGGCCGCCAGAACAGCAGCAGCAACAGCGCCGAGAAGCCCACGCGCAGGGCGCTGGTGCCCTGCGCGCCGACCAGCGGAAACAGGTGTTTTGCGTAGGAGGTGCCGATGGCCAGCGCGGTAACCGAGCCGAGCACCGCCAGCGCCGGCAACATCGGCGCGAATCGGGAAGTCTGCATGCGCACAGTCTATTGCGCTGGCGGCGAGCACTTGGCTCAATTGACGGCCCGTCCGCGCAATTTCTGCTCGCCATGGCCACCGCCCCCGTGCTGGACAGCTTCGACCACGCCATCCTCGACCTGCTGCAGCAGGACAACGCCCTGCCGCAGCGGCAGATCGCCGAGGCCGTGCACCTGTCCACCCCCGCCGTGCAGCGGCGCATCAAGCGCCTGCAGGACAGCGGCGTGATCGCCGCCAACGTGGCCGTGCTCGACGCGGCCAAGGTCGGGCGACCGCTGACCATCATCGTCGAGGTGCGGGTGGTCAGCGAGCAGCGCGAAAAGGTCGCCCCGTTCCGCCGCCGCGTGCAGGACGATCCGGCCGTGCAGCAGTGCTACTCGATCACCGGCGACGGCGATTTCCTGCTGCTGCTTTCGGCGGCCTCGATGGAAGAGTACGAAGCGATCACCGAGCGCCTGTTCGGCGGCGATGACAACATCGAGCGCTTCCGCACCTCGGTGGCGCTGGGCACGTTGAAGCGCAGCTTCTCGGTGCCGCTGGCATGACCCCGCCGCCCTCCCCTGCCCGACGCCTGCGCCGCTGGCTGCTGTCCGGCGCCCTGCTGCTGGCCGCCGGCATCGCCGTGCTCTCGCTGTGGAACAGCCCGTGGGCGGCGGCACCGAAGATGCTGTGGGCGCTGGGACGCATGCCACCGGCCACCGAGCTGCCCGTGCCCGTGGACGGCGTGCGCCCGCGGCAGATCGCCGACACCTTCGGTGCACCCCGCGGCAGTAACCGCACGCATGCCGGCATCGACATCTTCGGCAAGCGCGGCACGCCCGTGCGCAGCGCTACCGCAGGCGTCGTCGCCGATGTGGGCGAACGCGGGCTCGGCGGGCGCCAGGTCTGGGTGATCGGGCCCGGCCGCGAGCGCTACTACTACGCGCACCTGGAAGACTGGGCCGAGGGCCTGGCGCGAGGCCAGGTGGTGCAGGCCGGGCAGCTGCTGGGCCATGTCGGCGACAGCGGCAACGCCAAGGGCACGCCGCCGCACCTGCACTGGGGCATCTACGGCAAGGACGGCGCCCGCGACCCGTTGCCGCTGCTGCGTTGATCGCAGTGACGCTGCGGCTCGACACCACGACGGGCCCGCCGCATCATCAACCGCAGTGACAGGGAGAGCACGCCGATGACCCAGCTTCGCGCCACCCCGCTGTTGATCGCTACCGTGATCCTGGCCACCGGCTGCAGCACCCTGCAGGCACAGCGCGACCCGTGGTGCAGGCAACTGGCGGCCTACGCCAACACCGCACAGGTCGATGCCCCGCGATCGATTGAACTGGTGACCGACTGGAGCCGCTGGAGCAAGCGCTGCGAGGACGATGGCAGCGACGCGGGCAAGCAGTTCTGCCACTGGCTGATCCCCAACACCTCGACCGAATTCGCCTCGGCCAATATTCGCCACACGCTGGCCTGCCTGGATCCAACGGCCATCCATGCCGGGCGTCTGCGCAGCACCCCGGTGTACATCACCGGCAAGGTGGAGGTGTACGGCGCGCCCATGATCAATGAAGACGTGATGGTCACCGTCGAGTACGCCGATGGCATCGAGGGCCAATTGCCGCACATGAAGATCCAGGCCGAGCGCACCCCGCTGGACGACTGAGGCGGCGAAGGGACCGGCACGCCCCGGCGCCATTTGTAAATAGAAACAATTCGCATTACCATATTTGCGTTTTCCGGGCAGCCAGGACGGTTCGCCCTCCTCGCATTGCCCAGCCACCGTCCTGCAGCGCAGGGCCCCGCCAGCGGCGTGAGACCCCCACCAGCCGCGGCGCCAGACCATCCGGGAAGCCGGTCGGACGCACGCACGTGCCCGTCCAGGAACCCACATGATCCGCTCGACCCCTGCTCTGCTGCCGCACCGCTTGTCCGCGGCGGTGCTCTCCGCCCTGTGCCTGGCCGCCGCGCCGGCCGCCTTCGCCGAAACCGCCGCCGACCCGACCACCCTCGACAAAGTCGTGGTGAAGGGTGAGCGCGCCGAAGGCTATTCGGTGCGCAAGACCTCCGCCGGTACCCGCTTCGACCTGGCCCCGCGCGAGATCCCGCAGTCGATCAGCATCATCAGCCACCAGCGCATCGAGGACCAGAACCTCGACGACATCATCGACGTGCTGGGCAACACCACCGGCGTGAGCAGCACCCAGTCCGACACCGAGCGCACCGAGTTCTACGCGCGCGGTTTCTACATCGACAGCTACCAGTTCGATGGCCTGCCGACGCAGATGGTGCAGAACTGGAGCTACGGTGACTCCGGCCTGGACCTGGCCCTGTACGACCGCGTGGAAGTGGTGCGCGGTGCCACAGGCCTGCTCAGCGGCGCCGGCAACCCGTCCGCTTCGGTGAACCTGATCCGCAAGCACGCCGACAGCGCCGAACTGGCCGGCAGCGTCTCGGTCAACGTCGGCAGCTGGGGCCGCACCCGCACCACCGTGGACGTGGGCAGCGCGCTGAATGCCAGCGGCACCGTGCGTGGTCGCGTCATCGGCAGCTATCTGGACACCGATGCGCAGATGGACCGCTACAACCAGCACAAGACGCTGGGCTACATGGTCATCGATGCCGACCTGACCCCCGATACGCAGCTGAGCGTGGGCTACGACTACCAGCAGAAGCGCGCCAACGGCGCGACCTGGGGCGGCTTCCCGATGCTGTTCTCCGATGGCACCAGCACCGGCTACGACGAGTCGTTCAACGCCAGCCCGAACTGGACCTACTGGGACACCACCAGCAAGCGCGCCTTCGCCACCCTGGAGCACGGCTTCGCCAACGGCTGGAAGTTCAAGATCGGCGCCACGCATGACGAGACCAAGGCCGACGACAAGCTGTTCTACCCGGCCTACAACGACTGGGTCACCGGCGCCTCGTACTTCGACAAGAACACCGGTGCCGGCATCTCGCCGTCGGCCGGCTTCTACAACACCGAGCGCAAGGTCGACGCGATCGATGGCTTCGTCGACGGTCCGTTCCAGCTGTTCGGCCGCGAACACCAGTTCATGGCAGGCCTGAGCTACAACAAGCGCGACTACGCCAACTACGGCGACTACCAGGTCGGTGGTGCCGGCCTCGCGTGGGACCCCTTCTCCAGCTACCTGAACTGGAACGGCAACATCAGCGAACCGAACTGGAACCCGCTAAGCCTGGCCAGCGAAGGCACCATCACCCAGAAGGCCGGCTATGCAGCCACGCGCCTGTCGCTGGCTGATCCGCTGAAGCTGATCATCGGTGCGCGCTACACCGACTGGAAGAGTGAAGGCGAAGGCGCCGATCGTTCGCACAAGGTGACCACGCCGTATGCCGGCCTGGTGTTCGACATCAATGACACCTACTCGACCTACGCCTCGTATACCGAGATCTTCCAGCCGCAGATGCTGAAGGACCGCAACGGCAGCTACCTCGATCCGGTCGACGGCAAGAGCTACGAAGTGGGCGTCAAGGGCGCGTGGTTCGACAACCGCCTGAATGCCTCGGTGGCCGTGTTCCGCATCGAGCAGGACAACGTCGGCCAGTCGACCGGTGAACCGGTGATCGGCGGAACCGGCGGCGAAACCGCCTACATCGCCGCACGCGGCACGGTCAGCCGCGGCTTCGAGTTCGAGCTGAACGGCGAACTGGCACCGGGCTGGAATGCCACCTTCGGCGCCTCGCGCTACGTGGCCAAGGACATCAACGATGCGGACATCAACACCAACCTGCCGCAGACCACGCTGAAGCTGTTCACCAGCTACACCCCGCAGTCGCTGCAGGACCTGACCGTTGGCGGTGGTGCCAACTGGCAGAACCGCATCTACTACGCGGTGCCGGCGTACGGCCGCATCGAACAGGATGGCTACGCGCTGGTCAGCGCCTTCGTGCGTTACCGCATCTCGCCGGAGTTCAGCGTGCAGGCCAACCTCAACAATCTGCTGGACAAGAAGTACTACTCGCAGATCAACGGCTACGGTGCGTTCGGCGACGGCCGCAATGGCTCGCTGACATTCACCTGGTCGTTCTGATGCAGACGGCGCCGGGCAGCCCCCGGCGCCGTGGGTCGTTGTAGAGTCGAGCCATGCTCGACTGGCTTTCGCAAAGAGCAGCCGAGCATGGGCTCGGCTCTACAAAGGCATGAAGCAGCCGAGCATGGCTTGGCTCTACATGACCGCGAAAAGCCGCCGGGCATGGCCCGGCGCTACCGGTGAAAAGCAGGTGCCGTTCCCTGGCACCTGCCGGTCAACCTAGAACCGCAGGTCCGCGCGCATGTACCAGTAGCGGCCACGCGGGATGTCGTAGGTCGAGGCGTCGTAGCCGTTCAACGAGCACGACAGGCAGATCGGCGGATCCTTGTCGAACACGTTGTTCAGGCCCGCGGTCAGCTGCAGCCCCTTCATCCAGTCGATTTTGTAGCCCACCTGCAGGTCGTGGTAGGTGGTGGCGGCCAACTTGTTGGTGCCGGCGGCCTGGTTGCTGCACACCGGGAAGGCCACTGCATCACCGCAGTCCTCGGTCAGCTCGGAAATGTGGCGCACCGTCCAGTTGGCGCTCCAGTTGTCCAGCGTCCAGCCGATGCTGGCGTTGCTCGTCCACTCCGGAATCGAGCTGTCGGCCACCTCCACGCCCGGCTTCTGCGGCTGCCGCTGGCCGGCCGCACCGGTGGCCTCGTAGCGGCCGACGAAGGTGTTCTTCCAGCCCAGCTTGAACTGGCCGATGTCGCTCTGCGGCAGCGTCCAGAACATGTCCACGTCCCAGCCATCGGTCTTGATCGAACCCAGGTTGGTCAGGCGGTTGTTGAAGCTGTTGACCGCACCGGTGCTGGCGCGGGTGATGCCATCGCAGTAGATCGGGTCCAGCGTGTCCACGCACAGGTCCAGCTGGGTCTGCGCATTGATCGCCTGGATCGCACCGTCGATGTTATGGCGGTAGAAGGTCACCTCCACGTCGAAGCGTTCGGACCAGGTGGCGTTGTTGCCGAACCACGGGCTCCACACGAAGCCGGCGCTGAAGCTGCGCGAGCGCTCCGGCTCCAGTTCGCGGTTGCCGCCGGTGGTCACCGAGATCTGCGAGTTCGCCTGCTGGAAGCCGGTCGGCACGCCCAGCGCGGCGCAGTTGGCAGGATTGCCGCGCGGCGCGGTGCCGCCCAGGCCCACCGAGCACGGATCGAACAGCTGCAGGTCGGCACGTGCGGCCGAGCCGTACAGCTCGCCGATGGACGGTGCACGGAAACCCTCGGCATAGGTGGTGCGCAGCACGAAGTCATCGGTCACCTGCCAGCGCAGGCCGTACTTGGGGGTGAACTCGCCACCGAAGGTCGAGTAATCCGAATAGCGCCCGGCCAGGCTCAGGTCCAGCTTCTTGCCCAGCGACGAGTCGGCGAAGATCGGAACGCTCAGCTCCAGGTAGGCCTCGTTGACGTCGTAGGAACCGGACGTCGGCTGCGAAGGCACGCCGTTGTAGTGGCCGATCACCGTCAGCGGATCGGGCTGGTACCAGCCTTCATAGCGGCGGTGTTCCAGGCCGGTGGCGAAGGAGACCGGGCCGGCCGGCAGGGTGAACAGATCGCTGGACAGGTTGGCGGTGACCAGGCTCAGCTCGTTCTGGCTGCGGTCGCGCACCACCGGCTGGATCCAGCGCAGCATGTCCGGGGTGATCGAGCCGACGCCACCGAAGATGTTCAGCGGCACGCAGCCCGGCGTGGCCGCGCACAACGCCGGATCGCCCAGCGCCAGGTTCACGTTGTAGATGTTGTAGCTGCCGTAGTTGGTCTGTTCGGCCTTGTTCTTGCTGTACATGCCGTTGACGTCCCAGTACCAGCTGCGGTTCGCCGCCTGGAAGCTGCCCACCAGGCCGGTGGCGAAGTACGTGGTGTTGACCTCCTGCTCGAACACGCGCGCGCCGCCTTCCACCGGGCGGCGACCGATCAGGCTCATGTTGTCGCCGGACACCAGGTCGAAGCCGAACGGGTTGTACGGGTTCAGCGCCGACACCACGATGTTGTCGGCCAGCGGATTGCCGGTGGCACCGTCAGGCCCGAAGAACAGCGGTTCCGGGCCGGCCTGGTTGGTCGATTCGCGGCGATTGCCCAGCGCCTTCACGTACCACTGCACGTCGTCGGTGATGTCGAAGCGGAACTGGCCGAACACGCCTTTGCGCTCGGACGGGGTCAGCACCATGTTGTATTCGGCGAAGTTGAATCGGTCGGCGCTGGTGAAGCAGTGGTAGTCGTCGCTGCGGTTGCAGCCGGCACTGCCGTCATAGCGCGGGTTGCTCACGCCGGTGTTGGGCACGATGTCCTGCTCGGCGCCGGTGTTGGGATCGACGAAGGCGAAGCGCCCCTGCGGGATGCCGCCGCTGCCGAAGGCCAGGCCGGTGCCGGGAATCGGGAAGCGCGACTGTTCGCGGTCGCGCGCATACACCGCGTCCTGCCTGGTCCAGCTCGCGCCAAGGAACAGGCTGTAGCGATCGCCGCTGGTGCCCCAGGCCAGGTCCACGCCCTTCTGCGTGCCGTCGCCCTTGCTGTATTCACCGTAGTTCAGGGTGACCTGCCCGCCATCGAAATCGCGGCGGGTGATGATGTTGACCACGCCGGCGATCGCATCGGAGCCGTACAGCGACGAGGCACCGTCTTCCAGCACTTCGATGCGTTCGACAATCGCCAGCGGAATGGTATTGAGGTCGGTGGCCGCGCCCACGCCCGACGCCGAGGATTCATTGACCCAGCGGATGCCATCGACCAGCACCAGCACGCGCTTGGCACCCAGGTGGCGCAGGTCGACCTGTGCCGAACCGGCACCGACACCACTGCCATCCGGCGGGAAGCCGAAATTGCCGGACGAATTGAACTTGGCATTCAGCGCCGAACCGGAACCGGTGAGCTGCTGCAGCACTTCGCCGATCGAGCTCAGGCCGGTGCGTTCGATGTCGCCCCGGCTCAGCGTCTGGATCGGCACCTGGCCTTCCACTTCAGCACGCTTGATGCGCGTGCCGGTCACTTCGACGGCATCCAGGGTGGTAGCCGTCTGGGCCATTGCCCCCAGCGGTGCCAGGGCCGTCACGCACAGCGCGACAGCGACCGCCAAGGGGCGGTAATGCAGGTGATTCATTCGCTCTCTCTCCAAAGGAATGTCGGGACATGGGCTGCCGCGCTCCCCCCTGCGTGGCGGCAGCGTCTCCTTTGTAAACAAGATGTAAAAACATTGGCGTGACCTGCGACACCCTTTCACGCCGTTCTGATGAATGAAACATCTGCATCCATTACTGAAAATGCAGAGCGGAATCCCATGCTCTAGGAACAATCCGAAATTGCCGGAAAACCACACATCGAGACTGAAATCAGGGGAAAACTGTCATTCCCGACCGGCCGATGAGGTGCTCGTGATGAGGGAAAATAATGTCGCATTCCACACAATGATCCTCGCGCCACTGGCACTGATCCTTGCGGGGCACGCCCATGCCGGTGGCGTGATTGAATGCAACAACTGCGCATCGCCCAGAGACATGGCACTTCAGTCCGGGCCGGGCCTGACGGTCATTGTGGACTTCGAGAATGCGCAGCTGACGGCATTCAACGTTCAATACGATCACGCGCAGGGACGTTGGCGGGCAGACGCAACACCCGTTCCAGCCCAGATCGAGGCGGCATTTCTGCGGGTCGTGGAATCAACGCTGCCTGATACGCGCCCGCTCCATCAGCAGATGTCCGGCGCCCATCCCGACGTGCCCCGTCCCTGACCGCCGTTGAGGGAGCACAGCCCCCTCAACGGCGCCACATCGCGTCATCGCACGAAGGCGATCCGCTCCATCCCCGTGGCCTCGGCAGCTGCCAGGATCTTCGCCATGCCTTCGTACTCGGCAGACGGATCGGTGGCGATGCGCAGCTCCGGCAGGTTGCCAGCATGCTCGCTGGCCTGGGTGCGCAGGCGCGCCTGCAGATCATTGATGGCCATCGGCTGGCCGTTCCAGCTCAGCTGGCTGGACGCATCCAGGCGCAGCTCGATCGGCGGCGGTGGATCGGGACGATCGACCACCCGGTCCGTTGCCTGTGGCAGCTGCACCGCGATGGGCCGCGACAGCATCGGCGCGGTCACGATGAAGATGATCAACAACACCAGCATCACATCCACCAGCGGCGTGACATTGATCTCCGCCAAGGGGCCGCTTCTTCCTGCGCTACTGAACGCCATGTGCCACTCCTTGCACCCGGGCCGTTCGCCCACGCCGACAGTACGTCGCCGGTGCAGGCTGGCGGCAGTGTCTGCGCGCGGAGCATTCAGCTGTCGTTGCCCGGCGCGATCCGTGCACGCGATGCGAAACTGAATTCAGCCAGCGCCCGCTATGCTGGGCCCATGACCCGACGCTCTTCGACCGCCCTGTCCCTGCTCCCGCTGTCCGCATCGCTGCTGATCGGCTGCGCCAGCGCCCAGTCACTCGACGCCCAGAGCGGCCAGCTCAAGGCCGCCATCGATGCGGCCGAACGCGGCCAGCTCGATCCGCGCCAGGCCGCCGCACTCAGCCGCCACCCGGCCTATGGCTGGGTCGAGTTCGCCCAGCTTCGCCGCAACATCGATACCGTCGATACCGGCCAGGCCCAGGCCTTCCTCAAGCGCTATGACGGCCAGGCCGTGGCCAACAGTTTCCGCAGCGTCTGGCTGCCCTCGGTGGCCCGCCGCCAGGATTGGACCACCCTGCTGGCCAACTGGGCACCCACCGACAACCTCGGCCTGCGCTGCGCCCAGCTGACGGCGCGCCAGGCCACCGGCAAGGTCGACCCGCAGTGGATCAGCGAGGCACAGGACCTGTGGCGCAAGAACGGCAAGTCGCTGCCCGATGCCTGTGACGCGGTGTTCGCCGTGCTGCAGGCGCAGGGTGGGATGAGTGATGCCCTGCGCTGGGAACGCGTCGACGCCGCCGCCGATGCACAGCAGCCGGCGGTGATGCGCAGCGCCGCGCGCGGCCTGCCCGCGGCCGACCTGGCGCTGGCCAACACCTATGCCGCCTTCGTCGACAAGCCCAATGCCAGCGCACTGAACTGGCCGCGCAACGAGCGCAGCCGCCGCATCGCCACCGACGGCCTGGAAAAGCTGGCCAAGGCCGACCCCGGTGCCACCGAACAGCAGCTGCCGCAGTACGCGCAGGCGCTGGGCCTGAGCGCCGACCAGCAGGCCCAGGTGCGCTACCAGATCGCGCTGTGGACGGTGGCCTCCTACCTGCCCGACTCCGCGCGCCGGCTCAATGCCGTACCCGAATCGGCCTACGACGAGCGCCTGCACGAATGGCGCGTGCGTGAGGCGATGTCGCGCGGTGACTGGGCAGCCGCGCTGACCGCCATCCGCAAGATGGGCAGCAAGCAGCGCAACGATTCGCGCTGGGCCTATTTCGAAGGCCGCATGCTGGAAAAGACCGGGCAGGCGCAGCAGGCCCAGCCGCTGTTCCGCAGCGCCGCGCGTGCGCCGACCTTCCACGGCTTCCTGGCCGCCGACAAACTGCAGCAGAACTACACGCTGTGCCCGTGGAAGCCCAACGACAGTGCGCAGGCGCAGGCCGCCGTCGCCCGCGACCCGGCCATCCAGCGCGCGATGGCGCTGTACCAGATCGATCGCAACGGCTGGGCCGTGGCCGAATGGAACAGCGCGCTGTCCCGTTTCGATGACACCCAGCGCCGCCTGGCGGTGCGCGTAGCGCAGGACAACGGCTGGTTCGACCGCGCCGTGTTCGCACTCGGCAAGCAGCCGCAGGAACAGCGCCTGTACGACCTGCGCTTCCCGCTGCACCACGACAGCACCATCCGCCGCGAATCCTCGCGCAACGCCATCGACCCGGCCTGGGTGGCCGCGGAAATCCGCGCCGAGAGCACCTTCACCCCGCGCGCGCGCTCACCTGCCAACGCCATGGGCCTGATGCAGGTGCTGCCGGCGACCGGCGCGGGCGTGGCGAAGAACATCGGCCTGACGGCCTACGGCGGCGCCGACAGCCTGTACGACCCGGACACCAATATCGCCATCGGCACCGCCTACCTGCGCCAGCTGATGAACAAGTACGACGGCCTGCCCTACGTCACCATCGCCGCCTACAACGCCGGCCCGACCCCGACCGCACGCTGGCAGAGCCAGCGCCCGGGCTTCGACCCGGACCTGTGGATCGAGACGATCAGCTACAAGGAAACGCGCGAGTATGTCGCCCGCGTGCTGGCCTTCAGCGTGATCTACGACTGGCGCCTCAACGGCAATGCGCTGCCGCTGAGCGACCGCCTGATGGGCCGCCTGGTGGACAAGCGCAATGCGTTCACCTGTGCGGCGGACGCCGACCAGGGCGGGGATTGATCGACGCGGGAAGTGCCGCCGGGCCTGGCCCGGCGCTACCCCGCAATGCCGTCCGATCCGGTAGCGCCGGGCCATGCCCGGCGAGCACGCAGCGCGGCGACACACGCCCGTGCGATCATCCCCGCCATGAAGATCTATCTTGTCGGCGGCGCCGTACGCGACCGCCTGCTGCAGCGCCCCGCCGGCGACCGTGACTGGGTGGTGGTCGGTGCCACCCCCGCGCAGATGGAAGCGCAGGGCTACACCGCCGTGGGCCGAGATTTCCCGGTGTTCCTGCACCCGAAGACCGGCGAGGAATACGCGCTGGCGCGCACCGAGCGCAAATCCGGCCGCGGCTACCGCGGCTTCGTGGTCGATGCCGATCCGGGGGTCACCCTGGAAGAAGACCTGCAGCGCCGCGATTTCACCATCAATGCCATCGCCTGCGATGAGGCCGATGGCACCCTGGTCGATCCTTACGGCGGTGCGCGCGACATCCAGCAGCGCGTGCTGCGCCATGTCGGTCCCGCCTTCGTTGAAGACCCGCTGCGCGTGCTGCGTGCTGCGCGCTTCATGGCCCGCTTCGCACCGCTGGGCTTCACCGTCGCCGAGGAAACCATGGCGCTGATGCGCGAGGTCGCCGCCAGTGGCGAGCTGGACGCACTGGTGCCCGAACGCGTGTGGCAGGAACTGCGCAAGGCGCTGGTCTGCGAACGGCCATCGGCCTTCCTGCGCACCCTGCATGACGCGCATGCGCTCGGCCCGATCCTGCCGGAACTGGAAGCGTTGTATGGCGTGCCGCAGCGCGCCGAATTCCACCCGGAAGTGGATACCGGCATTCATCAGGAGATGGTCAGCGACATGGCCGCCCGGCTGGCACCGGGCGATGACCTGGTCGGCTTCGCCGCGCTCACCCACGACCTTGGCAAGGGCCTGACGCCGCCGGACGAATGGCCGCGCCACATCATGCACGAGCAGCGTGGCCTGAAGCCGCTCAAGGAGCTGTGTGCGCGCCTGAAGATTCCCACCGAGCACCAGCAGCTGGCCGAAGCGGTCTGCCGCGAGCACTTGAACGTGCACCGCATCGACGAGCTGCGTGATGCCACCGTGCTGGACCTGCTGGGCCGGTGCGATGCCCTGCGCCGCCCCGAGCGCGTGGCCCGCATTGCCCTGTGCTGCGAGGCCGACAAGCGCGGCCGGCTCGGCTTTGAAGAAGGCGACTATCCGCAGGGTGAAACGCTCAAGCGCCTGCACCAGGCGGCGCTGTCGGTACAGGCGCGGGATCTGGACCTGACCCATCTGAAGGGCCCCGCCGTTGGCGAGGCGCTGGCCAGGGCACGGGTGAAGGCGATCGCGGCCGCGCGCTGATCCTCAAGCGTCGTACCGGCCACACGCGGACTGTCGAAGGTAGTGCCGGCCGCTGGCCGGCAATCCCAGAACCCCTGGAATCAGTGCGCCATGCCGCGGGTGATCGCGGCGGCGCGATCCTTCAGCTGGGCCACGGCGTCGGGGATCATCTCCATGCCCACGTCCAGGCCCGGGTTCAGCACCAGGCCGACGCCCTCGCCGATGCCCGCCAGCAACGCGTGCACGGCAATCGGCATGGCATGGGCGAACTGCGGCAGCTGCTCGTGCCAGAGACCGGCGCGCTCGGGCGCGGTGAACACCGCAAACATCGGCTCGCCGCCCTCGCTGGTCAGCACCAGCGGCGAAATGCTCTCGTCCCAGGCGCCATCCTCGCCGATGGCCTTGTCCAGCAGCACGAACACCGGCGCGGTCAGCAGGCCATCGAGGAACTGCGAGGCAGTCAGCGTACCGTCCTGTGCCTGCAGCAGGCGGACCTCCAGGTCGTTGAGGGGTTCGAACGGCGTGTCGTGATCCATGGTCGGTTCCGGTACGTGATTGCAGGGTGTCACTTTAGCAGGCTGCGGCCTCAGCCCAGATGCCCTTGCCGCCACATCCACCCCGCCACCGCCAGCCCGGCCACCACCACCAGCATCAGCGGCAGGCCAAAGCGGTGCCGGAACGGGATCGGCACCCCGCCCAGCTGCTGGTCCATGGTGTCGGTGTCCAACACCCAGCCATGCTCGCAGCCGGTGCAGGCCAGCTCGTAACGGCGCTGGTAGACGAAGCCGAACAGCAGGTCGATGCGCGCCATGCGGTAGCGCAGCTGCGGGGCGAAGTCGGTTTCGGTCCCGCAGCGCAGGCAGTGATGGGCCTCGGCCGGGCCAACCACGATCACCCGCACCTGCTGGCCGATCATCATCATCATCACCGGTCAGCCGCCCGTGCAGGCAGGCTGGGCCAGCAGCCAGGCCTGGGCGGTGGCCAGAGTGCCCGGCCCACTGGCGGTGGCCTCGTCCGGCTGCAACCTGGCACCGTCGCCCCGCCCGTTGCGGTCAGCCATGACGTTGTGGGTCAACAGCAGGGTGGTGCCATCCACCAGTGTCACGGGCCGATTACCGGTTGAGAAACCTGCGCTGGGTTGGCCGAAACTGCGGCTGCCCGCCTGCCCGCGGAATGCCAACGCGACGGCTTCACCCGAACTCGCGGTGCGCGCCCCCATCAGCACCGCGACCGGTGCCCTACCCGCACGCAGGTGATAGGCGGCCTGTCGTGAGCGCAGCCCCTGCGTGCCGTCCTGCCTCACCTCACCTTCCCCTTGTCGCCACCACTGCAGGCCATCGGCACTGCGAAAGGCGCCGATCAGTGACCCCTGTGCGTCTGGAGTCCCCTGCAGCAACGGCAACAGCCCGAGCAGCATGGGCCACATGTTGCCGCCGCCATTGCTGCTCACGTCGACCACCCAGGCGCAGCGCGTGCCGTCGTCCAGATCGACGATGCGCTGCTGCAGCGCCAACGCGTAGGCCTTGCGCGCGTTGTAGCGCTGCTGTTCGCTGCGTTGCAGATCCTCCACGAAGGGGCCGACCTTCAGCACGCCAATGCGGGCATCGACTTTCGGGGACTCCGCCAACGCAGCGCGCTGCCCGGCATTCAGATGCTGGGCGCGACCGGAGCGTTCGCGCTGCTGGCTGGGCGATATCCACCGACCATGTCCACCGCTGCTGCGCGTGGCCGCATCATCCAGCACGCGGCGCTGCTGAGCACGATCATCGCCTGCGGCGGCCAGCCGCGCGCGCGCATCGCTCCAGTCGACGCGATCGCGATACAGCGACTGGGTTTCCAGCAGATGCAGCATCTGTTCGAGCGCTTCGGCAGACGGCAGCTCCACGGCCGCAGCGGGAGCTGCCGATGCCGGGCTGCCACAGGCCACCAGCAATGCTGCGCCCAGGATCGCGCGCGCGGGAAGACGAGAGTTCATTGACGCATCCTTGTCAGTGTCCAGCACAGCAGCATAGCGACGAACGGCATCAGCGCCCAGTGCACGCAGGCTGGGCCAGCAGCCAGGCCTGGGCGGCCGCTACAGTGGCCGTGTCGCTGTGAGTGCGCTGGTCCGGCGTGATCTTCAGCCCATCACCCTTGCCGGTGCGGTCCTGCATCACGCTGGTGGTCAGCACGAGTGAACTGCCATCAACCAGCGGACGCACCACGTTGGCGGTGGACACGCCCGCCGTCGGCTCACCGAAACTGCGTGTCTGCGGCCGACCACGCAGGGCCAATACCGTCGCCTCGCCAGCGCTGGCGGTGCGCGGTCCGGTCAGCACCGCCACCGGTGCGCCCACGTGCTTCAGGCGGTAGCCGGGCGCGCCGAGATCGACCACCACGCGCGTGTCCAGGCGCACGCCGGAAGGGGTCGACTGCCAGGGCGATGGACCCTCGGCGGTAGCGAAGGAGCCGACCGTTTCCTCGCCGTCCTTCGTGATCCGCAGCAGCGGCGCCATGCCGAGCAGCATGGGCCACATGTTGCCACCGGTGTTGCCGCGCAGGTCCACGATCCAACCGCAGCGCTTGCCAGTGTCCTGGTCGCGGATGATCGCCTGCCAGCGTGCTGCGCGCTCCTGCATCTGCTGTTTCGCAGCCGGGCCGGGAACGGAGGAGAAGCCGCCGATGTCCACCTGGCCGATGCGCGGGTCCAGCGCCGGTGCATCGGCAGCTGCAGCACCTTCGGATGCACCAGCCGCAACCCCAGCATTGGCGCGCCCCAGCCGCTTGCCCTCCGAGCGCATCCGCTCCACGCTGAGCCAGGCACCGTGCCCTCCCGAGCTGCGGCCGATGGCCTCCTTCAGC
The DNA here is from genome assembly GCF_003086795.1 of Stenotrophomonas sp. SAU14A_NAIMI4_5. Lineage (NCBI taxonomy): Bacteria > Pseudomonadati > Pseudomonadota > Gammaproteobacteria > Lysobacterales > Lysobacteraceae > Stenotrophomonas > Stenotrophomonas sp. SAU14A_NAIMI4_5. The sequence continues at coordinate 3,802,721 of NZ_CP026003.1, forward strand.
ACGTCGCGGATCTTTTCCGGGTTGCCCTGTGCGGCACTCAAGCGCGCACGCATCTCTGGCCAGTCCACCCGGTCGCGGTACAGCGCCTCACGTTCCAGCGTGTCCAGCAGCTCGATGCGTGCCTGTGCGGTGGGCAGTTCGATGGCCGCAGCGGGGGCCGCAACTGCCGTGGCGCAGAACAGTGCCGCCGCTGTGATGCGTAGATCGACGTGCATTCGACGTTCCTTCGTCGCGGGTAACAGATGCAGCATACGCGCCTGCGTCTGGCGCGGTGTATTGGCGTCGGCATGCGGAGGATCGTCACGTCGGTGGGCCACCTCGCCGGGCACGGCCCGGCGCTACCAGTCCGCGCGCAGGCCGATGTTGCCTTCGATGGTGCGGCGCTTCTCGTTGCGGTCACCGCCCAGCTCACGCGTGTAGTCGGCCACGGCGTACGCGCTGATGCTGCGGTTGAAGCGCGCGACCACGCCTACGCCCGCTTCCAGCGCGCGCGAGCGCTGCGCATTGAGGATCGTGTCACTGTCGAACTGGATGCGGTCCTCGCCCGCGCGGCCGTGCCAGTAGTTCACCTTGAAATACGGCTGCCAGCCGTTGTCGGCCAGCTGGTAATCACCGGCCAGGCGCAGGCCGACGCGGCCGGTCCAGGCGTTGTCACTGTCGAAGCGCACCGCAGACGCCACGTCGCGCCGGTCATCCAGCGAACTGCGCTGCCAGATCACCTGCACCTGCGGTTCCAGCCACCATGAGGACTGCCCGAACTGCAGCAGCGGCTTGCCCGCTTCCAGCGACAACGTGGTGCCATCGCCCTTCACGTCGATGCCGAGCCCGCGCGAGGAACGCACACGGCCGTCGTAGCGGCTCTGCAGGGCCACCGCATCGAGGTAACCGCCCTCGCTGCCAGTCAGGGTCCAGTACAGGCCCACATGCTTGTCATCCAGCCGGCTCTGGCCGACCTGCACGTTCTCCCAGCCCAGCGCCAGACCGGTGGTCCTGCCCTGCGCGCGCGTGCGGCCGACAAACACGCCCACCTGGTTGCGATGGTCGTCAGCGGCGGCGGCCCACACATCCAGACCGGCCTGCACGCCCATCACATCGCCATCGAAGCCCGGCTGTGCGTCGCCCCTCCAGTGGATCTCGCTGCTCTGCCCCACCAGTCGCCCCCAGGCGGTGCGGAAGGCGCCGTTGCTGTAGAGCAGGCGCTGTTCGCCCTGACGCTCGTGGAAGGTACCGAGGCTGGCCAGCGAGGTCTCGCGCAGCAGGGGCGGCACCACCGCGTAGGCGGCGGTTTCCAGGCGATACAGGGGCACCACGTCACCCTGCGCCGGTCGTGCACCCGGGCTGGGCGGGGTCGAGCCTGCACCGGGCAGGCTGCTGCCGGCCACCGGCACATCGGGTACGGCCGGGTCGCTGGGCGGGGCCACGGGTGCCGGCTCCGGCGGTGGCGGCGGCGGTGCGGTCTCGCCGGCGGTCAGGTCGGGATCAACCGGATCCTCCGGCGGCGGTGGCGGTGCCGGCGTGATCGGCGGCGGCGGTGCGACGTCCGGGGTGGGCGGCGGCGGCGTGGCGTTGACGCTGCCATTCGGTGCCGGCGTCGGGCCCGCGACCAGGGTCGAACGCAGGTACCAGTTCTCGCCGGTGCCGGCGCTGACGCCGCCCTTGAACAGGAAGTACTCATAGGCACCGGCCGATACCGGTGCGAACAGCGAAAACGCATTCGCCGCGGTGGTACCGCCATTCAACGCCTGCACCACCAGGATGCCGTCGGCCAGCGTCGCCGCGCCACCACCGCCGGCGTTGAGGATGCCGATGCCGGTCGTGCCGCTGGCCGTGCCGCCATCAATGACCAGGCGATCGCTGCTGGAGCCATCACCCGCCAGCACTGTGCGCAGGTACAGCCCACCGCCGTCACCGCGGTAATTGCCGCGGATCGTGAACACATCACCGGCTCCCGTGCCGGTCAGGTCGATGCGGCCGGCGTTGAACACATCCACCCGTGCGCCCGCAGCGAACGGTCGCACCGCATGCGCGCCGTTGCCGGCGTAGAGCGTGCTGGTGTCGTCCAGGGTGAGCGTGCCGGTGCCCGTACCGCTGTCGCCGAGCACGACGTCGCCGTCGAAGGTCAGCTCGGTGCTGCTGGCCAGGCTGATCGCCTCCCAGTTCTGGAAGCGGCCCACGCCGGTGGTTTTGACGTTGTTGAAGTTGAGCCGGTCATTGCCGCTGCCACCGTCAAACAGCGGCACTGCACCCAGGTTGGCCTGGTTGAGGTTGCTGAGGTTGGCCACGTCATTGTCCGGCCCGCCATCAATGGCGCCGTAGACGATGCCACCGCCATTCCAGTTGAAGGTGTCGTTGCCGGTGCTCAGCAGCACCTGCCCGCGCACGGTGCCATCGGTGATGGTCACGCTGTCATTGCCGCCGCTGACGCTGATGTTGCCGCCGATGTAGGCAGTGCCGGAGATGATGATGGTATCGGTGTCGAAGCCGGTGACCACGTTGCCGTCGACCGTGCCGCCGGACTGGTCCCACAGGTTCTTGTCCAGCTTCATGTTGACCCGGCCGATGCGGCCGCCGGTCATCCACGCCTGGTCGCCATCCTCGAAGGCACCGATGATGCGGCCGCCGCTCATGCGGAAGGTGTCGATGTTGTCGCCCTGCTGCAGCGCGCCGATGGTGCCGCCGGTCATGACGAAATCATCGGGGCCGCTGCCCTGCGTCACCAGGCCGGTGATGGTGCCGCCGCTGACCGTCATCTGGTCATCGCCGTTGCCCTGGTCGACGCTGTCGAGCGTGCCGCCAGTGATCAGCAGCACGTCGTTGCCATCGCCCTGCAGCACGCCGCCGCTGATGCTGCCGTCCAGCATCTCCAGGCGATCGTTGCCGGCATCGAACTGCACGCCGGTGCGCCCGCTGATGGTGCCGCGGTTGACCAGCACGCTGTCGCCGGCACCAACGAACTGCAGCGCCGTGTTGTTGCCGGTGCTGATGCTGCCGAGGTTGTCGACGCGGCTGCCGCCACCCAGCTGCACGGCGATGCCGCCCACCGAGGTGATTGCGCCCTGGTTGCCGAGCTGGTGACCGCCTGCGCCGACCAGGCTGACGACGCTGCCGCCACCGCTCTGCTGCAGCTGTGCGCCACTGGCAACGTTGAGGGTGATGCCGACCTCACCGTTGGCGCTGACGGGTACGGTCTGCGGGTTGGGGGCTGCCGCACTGCAGGTGACGGTCTGCCCGGCAAGCGGCGCGACGTTGTCACAGCCCGCCCACGCGATGGGCACGGTGGCAGCCAGTGCGGCGGGAATGGCGAGCGCCTGCAGCAGGCAGCGGGTCAGGCGGTGATGGCGCGGTGCGCGCATGGCGGCAACGGACATATGGCACTCCTGGGGTCGGGGGATTCAGGAATTGCGGATATGGACAGTGCTGGCGCCGCGGGGGCGCCGTGAGGCATTCGGGTCTGACGTTATGCCGGATGCATCACGCTTGGGGTGTGAAGTAATGCATGCATCACGTGGCGTGCATGTGCATGAAAGCGTTCATGTTTTTCACACGTCATGGCGAAGAGCATCCACGCATGGCGTGGCTCTACTGAAGCGTGGGCCCGTACATCCGCGCATGAAGCGCGCGCCAGTAGATCCATGCCATGCGTGGATACCAGATCGTCCGGGTAGCAGTCAGATCTTCAGGTAGATGCGACGCTGGTCCAGCCACCACGCCACGCCCCACCACAGCGCAACAAAGGCGATCGCCTGCAGCATCGAGGCCAGTTCCAGTGCGCCCGGCATCGCCGTGGCCAGCTGCTGCCACACCCAACCCCAGACGCCGGTGGCCAGCAGCACCACCGACATCACCGAGGCGCCGAGGTAGGCGGTGATGGCATTGACGCCGAAGCGGCGGCCCAGCGCGGGCCAGCCCCTGCGGTCGATCAGCAGGTGTCCGAGCCACAGCGCCAGCGCCGCCAGCCCGCCGGTCCACAGCACGTAGCTCGGCGTCCACAGCTGTTTGTTGAGCGGCAGCACCGTGGCCAGCAGCAGACCCAGCACGGCGGTCGCCACGCCCAGACCGGCCAGTGCGGACGCGCGCCCGTGGCGCAGCAGGCCACCGGCCAGCAGGCCGAGCACGGTGCTGGCGAGCGCGCCGAGGCTGCTCAACAGGCCTTCCGGATCGTGGCCGAGGCCGGTGTCGGCCTGCCACTGGTAGATGAAGGGCGCGAACAGGCGGGTATCCAGGCGGCTGGCCGGATTGGTCCACGGCGCCAGATCGCCGATGCCCAGCAGCAGCACCGTGTAGCCCACCAGCAGCGCGACCAGCAGCGCGACCTGGGTGCGCGGCCGCACGTACACCGCCACCACGCCAACCACGGCCGCACACAGCGCGATGCGCTGCAGGACACCCCAGATGCGGAAGTGATGCGTGTGCAGCGCCCACCACACCAGCAGGTGCAGCAGCACACCGGCGAGGGCGATGCGCAGCGCGCGTTGCAGCACGCCACGGGCCAGTGCCGGGCGCGCGGCGGCGTCGTGCGCGCGCGGCGCCACGCTGAAGGCCATCGACACGCCGACCAGGAACAGGAAGAACGGGAACACCAGGTCAGTGGGCGTGCAGCCATGCCAGTCCGCATGGCGCAGCGGTGCGAACACCGCGCTCCAGTCACCGGGGTTGTTGACCAGCAGCATCGCCGCCACGGTGAGGCCGCGCAGGGCATCGATCGAGCCCAGCCGACGTGGCGGCGCTGCGTCCATCATGCCGCCTCGTACTGTCCGGCAATCCAGGTGCCACGCACCTGCAGGGCATCATCCAGCAGCACCAGGTCGGCCTGGTAGCCCTCGGCGATGTGGCCCAGGCGGTCATCCACGTTGAGGAATTCCGCTGGATAGGTGGACGCCATGCGCGCCGCCTCGGCCAGCGGCTGGCCGAGCAGCTGCACGGTGTTGCGCACGGCCGTGGCCATGTCCAGCGCCGAACCGGCCAACGCACCGGCCGCATTGCGCACCACGCCATCGACGGCGGTGATGGTCTCGCCGTACAGCACGTAGCTGGGATCATCGGCACCGACCGGTGGCATCGCGTCGGTCACCAGCAGCAGGCGGCCGCGTGGCTTGGCGGCCAGCGCCACGCGCAGGCTGGCCGGGTGCACGTGCACGCCATCGACGATGATGCCGATCCAGCTGTCGCGGTCTTCCAGCGCTGCACCCACGGCACCAGGCTCACGCCCCTGCAGCGGTGACATCGCGTTGTACAGATGGGTGAAGCCGCGCACGCCGGCATCCAGGCCGTCGCGGATTTCTTCGTAGGTGCCGGCGGTATGCCCGGCCGCCACGATCACGCCGCGCTCGACCAGCGCGCGGATCGTCTCCAGCGGCACGCGCTCAGGCGCCAGGGTCAGCAGGGTCACGCCGTTGTCCAGCGACGCGGCCAGCGCGATTTCCTCGGCATCGGGCACGCGGAACTTGCTGGCATCGTGGGTGCCCTTGCGCGCCGGCGCGATGTACGGGCCTTCCAGGTGGATGCCGATGATGCCCGGCACCTGCTGCGCGATCGCCTCGCGCATCGCACCGATCGCCTCGCGCATCACGTCCACGTCGTCGCTGATCAGGGTCGGCAACATCGCAGTGGTGCCGAAGCGCCGGTGGGCCTGCGCGATGGTGCGCAGCGAGGCGACATCCGGCGTGTTGTTGAACAGCGCACCACCACCGCCGTTGACCTGCACGTCGATGAAGCCTGGCAGCAGCCAGCCACCGCCCAGGTCCACCTGTTCGTCGGCCTGGCCCAGCTGCGGCGCGGCGTCGGGCAGCAGCGCGATGATGCGGCCGTCTTCGATCACCACCGCCAGGTCGTCGCGGAAATCATCGCCGGTGAGGATGCGGGCGTTGCGCAGGACCGTGGCCATCAGACCGTCTCCGTGACCTTGTTCAGGTGCGGCGGCAGGTCGGGATTGAAGCCACGGCGGATCGCCAGTGCGTTGATCGCGCGGTAGAAGCTCTGCACGGTCAGCAGCGGTGCGCACAGCGGGTGCGGCGCGACCGCCACCGGCAGGTTGCCACCGGCGCCGGCCATCCACACCTGGGCGCCGCGCGCACTGAATTCCTCGACCACCGCACGGGTGCCGGCACCGGTTTCATCGGGCTGGGCAAAGGCCAGCACCGGGAAGCCGCGGCCGACCAGCGCCATCGGGCCGTGCTTGACCTCGGCCGAGCTGTAGGCCTCGGCGTGCAGGCTGCAGGTTTCCTTGAACTTCAGCGCGGCCTCCTGCGCGGCGCCGAGACCGAGGCCACGGCCGAGCACGAACAGGTTGCTGGCATCGACCAGGCCGTCGGAGACTGCACTCCAGTCGCACTGCCACGCCGCACGCAGCGCATCGGGCAGCAGGTCCAGCACATTGCGCAGGCTGCTGTCCTGCTTCCAGTAGGCGGCCAGCTGCAGCAGCGCGGCCAGCGAGGCCAGGTAGCTCTTGGTCGCGGCCACGCTCTTTTCAGCACCGGCATGCAGCGGGATGACCGTGTCGGCCAGCTGCGCCAGCGGCGAATCCTCGACGTTGACCAGGGCGACCACGCGCGCACCGGCGGCCTTGGCGGCCTCGGCATTGCGCAGCAGGTCCGGGCTCTTGCCCGACTGCGAGATGACGATGAACAACGCACCACGCAGCTGCAGCGGGGCGGCATACACCGAACCCACCGACGGCGAGGCCGAGGCGACCACCAGGCCCAGCTGGGTTTCCAGCAGGTACTTGCCGTAGGTGGCGGCATGGTCGGAGCTGCCGCGTGCGCAGGTCACCACGAACGGCGGCGGTGCCGCACGCAGGCTGGCGGCCAGCGCTTCCATGGTGGCGTGGTTGCGGGCGAACTGGCGGGCAACCACGTCGGCCGCTTCAGCAGCCTCGGCGAACATCAGGGTGGCGGTGGGGTCAGACGGCGACATGGCGGACTCAGGCGGGTTCGGAAGGAAGAGGGCGCACGCCGGCCGGGCGCATCGGTGCGGTGGAGCCGCGCACCACCAGCTGCGGCACGAAGCCCTGGTTCTGCAGGGCGGCCGGTGCATCGTCGTAGGCATCGCTGCGCAGCTGCGCGATCAGCAGGCGCGCGGCGTGGCGGGCGATGTCCTCGGTGGCCTGCTTGGCGGTGGTCAGCGGCGGCCACGACTGGCGCGAGAACGGGCTGTCCTCGAAGCCGGCGATGGAGAGGTCGTATGGCACGTTCATGCCGGCCGACTTCGCGGCCGCCAGCACGCCGGCGGCGATTTCGTCGTTGGAGCCGAAGATGGCGGTGGGCGGTTCGCGCAGTGCCAGCAGGCGACGCGCGCCGCGGAAGCCATCGTCGAAGGTGTAGTCGCCCTGCACCACCAGATGCTTGTCCACGGTCATGCCGTAGTCCTTCAGCGCGGCCTCGTAACCGGCGTAGCGTTCGCCCGAGGAACGGTGCGAGGAACCACCCCAGAGGAAACCGATGCGCTGGTGGCCGAGCTGGATCAGGTGCTCGGTGACTTCGTAGGCGGCCTCGCGGTCATCGACGAACACGCAGGCACCGTCGGCCGGATCCTCGGTGGCAGCAATGATGCGCACCAGCTTGATGCCGCGCGCGGTCAGCGTCTGGATCAGGTCGCGGCGTTCGGACATCGGCGCGGTCAGCACCAGCCCGGCCAGACGCGAACGCTGCACCCAGTCGGCCAGCTCATCGGCCAGCATCGGCGAGCTCGAATCGCAGGGATGGATCTGCAGACCGAAGCCGGTTTCGCGGCAGGCGGCGAGCACGCCGTTCTGCACGCCGATGATGTGGTACGGGTTGGGGTTGTCGTACACCAGCCCGATCACGAACGTGGTGCCGCTGCGCAGGTTGCGCGCCGACGGATCGGGTTCGTAGTCGAGCTCGGCGATGGCACGCAGCACCCGCGCACGGGTGGCCTGCATCACCGACGGCTCGTTGTTGATGACCCGCGACACCGTCTTCAGCGAGACCTTGGCCTTTTCGGCAACGTCCTTGATGGTCGCTCTGCGCATCGGCTTTTCCTGGGGTTGGCTGCCGTCCATCATCGCCGATCAGGCCTTGTCCTGCGGCAGGCCGGCGCGATGGCCGATCACCGAGTAGAACAGGATGTAGAGGTAGCACGGCACCATCAGCAGGACGAACACCAGCTGGAAGTCGATGTGCTGCTTGAGCACGGCGAACAGCTGCGGAATGATCGCGCCGCCGGCGATGCCCATCACCAGCAGGGCCGAGCCGGTTTCGGTGAAACGACCCAGGCCGCGGATGGCCAGCGGGAAGATGGCGGGCCACATCATGGCGTTGGCGAAGCCCAGCAGCGCCACGAAGGCCACCGACACATAGCCGTGGGTGGCCCACGCGCCCAGGCAGAACAGCACGCCCAGCACCGCCGAAACGGTGAGGTAGCGCGACTGCGAGACCACCTTCGGAATCAGCGCCAGGCCGACCACGTAGCCGATGAGCATGGCGAACAGGGTCAGCGAGGTGAACATCTTGGTCTGGTCCAGCGGCAGGTCGAAGCCGTGGCCGTAGGTACCGATGGCATCGCCGGCCATCACTTCCACGCCGACGTAGACGAACAGGCACAGCACGCCCAGCCACAGGTGCGGGAACTGGAAGATGCTGCGGCGCTCGGCGGCACCCGCTGCAGTCGGCGTGGCGTTGGCTTCGGACGGTTTGATTTCCGGCAGCGGCGAGAACAGCACCGCCACCGCCAGCACCACCAGCACACCGGCCATGGCCAGGTACGGCGCGTGGATCTTGGCGGCGAATTCGTTGAGCAGCTGCGCCTTGGTTGCTTCATCGGCAGCAGCCACGCTGGCCGACAGGTCGCCGATGCCGTGCAGCACCAGCGTGCCGATCAGCACCGGTGCCAGCATGCCGGCGATCTTGTTGCAGATGCCCATCAGCGCGATGCGGCGCGCGGCCGTTTCGATCGGGCCGAGGATGGAGATGTAGGGGTTGATCGCGGTCTGCAGCAGGGCCAGGCCGCTGCCGATCACGAACAGGCCGCCGAGCGCACCCGGATACCAGCGCTGCGTAGCGAACTCGCCGAACAGTGCCGCGCCCCCGGCCATCACCAGCAGGCTCAGGCTGAGGCCCTTCTTCATGCCGGTGCGGCGCAGGATCCACGACGACGGCAGGGCGAGGAAGAAGTAGGACAGGTAGAACACCATCAGCACCAGGAAGGCGCCGACTTCGCTGAGCTCGAACGCCAGCTTGACGAAGGTGATCAACGGCCCGTTGAGCCAGGTGAAGAAGCCGATCAGGAAGAACAGCACGCCGACGATGGCGATGGAGGCGGCAACGTTTGGACGCGCGCTTGCAGCAGTGACGGCGGACATCAGGTGGGCTCCTGCGGCGACGACCGCAGAAGGCGGTGTCGGAGAGTGGCTGGGAACAACGTTGTCACATTCTTTCGGTGGAGCACCGCCGTTTGTCAACTTGATTGCACAGGCCCGAAGCGGCCGTGCTGCACTGCGCAACAGCACCACCGCGCTCCGCGCTGAATGCGCTCTGCCCCTAGAAGCCCATGGCGCAAAGGCTTGCGGGTCAATGCCTGGTCAAGACGATGTAAACGTTTACGGTGTCTCTCATTCGTTGCGGCGCAGCAACGAAAGTGTCACGAACTCGTTGACATCGTTGTCAACGCAGTTACAGACTCCGCCCCATCGACGGGCCTTTCGTGGGTCCGCTTCCCACCTGCAGCAGGAGCCCGCGTGACCGCCAGCCATCCCGCCCCGGCCCATGTCCTGTCCCGCGTCGCGCCCTCGTTCCTGGCCGCCGACGTCGGCGGTACCCATGTGCGCGTGGCAAGGGCACAGGCCAGCGGCGACGAGGCCCATCCGGTGCAGCTGCTGGAATACCGCAAGTACCGCAATGCGGACTATGCCGGCCTGAGTGCGATCCTCACCGACTTCCTCGGTGACAGCGCGCGGCCCAGCCAGTGCGTGGTCGCCACCGCCGGCTTCGCCCGCGAGGACGGCACGGTGATCACCGCCAACCTGCCGTGGCCGCTGTCGGCCCGCCAGGTGGAAGCCGAGGTCGGCCTGCAGCACGTGCACATCGTCAACGACTTCGAAGCGGTGGCCTATGCCGCGGCGCAGGTTGACGCAAGCGGCGTGCTGCACCTGTGCGGCCCCGAGACCGCGCCGCGCGGCCCGACCCTGGTGGTCGGCCCCGGTACCGGCCTGGGCGCCGCGCTGTGGATCCCCACTCCGCACGGCCCGGTGGTCCTGCCCACCGAAGCCGGCCAGCCGACGCTGGCCGCAAGCACCGAACTGGAAATGGCCATCGTCCGCCACATGCAGCGCGACCGCGCGCACGTGTCGATCGAACATGCGCTGTCCGGCCCCGGCCTGATGAACCTGTACCACGCCATCTGCGCCCTGCAGGGGCAGACCCCGGTGCTGGCCAGCCCGGATGCGGTGACCGCCGCAGCCATGGCCGGTACCGATGCCCTCGCCCGCCAGGCGCTGGATGTGTTCTGCGGCCTGCTCGGCAGCACCATCGGCGACATGGCGCTTTTCTACGGCGCGCAGGGTGGTGTCTACCTGGCCGGCGGCATCCTGCCGCAGATCCGCGAATACCTGCATGCCAGCACCTTCGTCGAACGCTACCTGCAGAAGGGGCCGATGGGCGAAGCGCTGGCACGCATCCCGGTGAAGGTGGTCGAGCACGGGCAGCTGGGCGTCATCGGCGCCGCCAGCTGGTTCCTGCTCCACGCCAACGCCTGAACCGCAGTACGCAGCAAGCAGTACGCAGCACCGCAGTACGCACGACGCACTGGAATCGCACCATCGCGCCCGGCAGCCCCTGCTGGCGCCAGGCATGACCTGCCATTCGTTCGCCGCCGACAACGCACATCAGTGATGAGGAGAGACATCATGAACACCCGCAAGACTCTGCTTTCGGCAGCCATCGTCGGCTGCCTCGCCTTCTCGGCGCACGCCCAGCAGGCTACCCCGCAGGACCTGGACACCGTGCAGGTGGTGGGCATCCGCGCCAGCCTGGAAAAATCGCTGGACACCAAGCGCAACAACGTCGGTGTGTCCGAAGCGATCACCGCCGAGGACATCGGCAAGTTCCCCAGCACCAACGTTGCTGAAGCGCTGTCGCAGATCCCGGGCGTGACCCTGGACCGCCGCTTCGGCCAGGGCGAGCGCGTCAGCATCGACGGCACCGACCCCAGCCTCAACCTGTCCTTCCTGGACAACCACCCGGTGGCGCAGGCCATCTGGCTGTACGGCGAACAGCCCAACCGCGGCTTCGACTACACGCTGCTGGCCCCGCAGATCCTGGGCCGCGCGGAGATCATCAAGTCGTCCGAAGCGCGACTGACCGAAGGCAGCCTCGGCGGCACCGTGCTGATGCACACCCGCCAGCCGCTGGACCTGAAGCAGAACGAAGTGGCCGCCTCGGTGGGCTACAGCTACAGCCAGCAGGCCAGCGAAGGCAAGCCGAACGCGGCCGTGCTGTACAGCTGGAAGAACAACGACGAGACCTTCGGCGTGGCCGTCTCGGCCCAGCACTACGAAGAAGCCGTCGACCGCCAGGGCAAGGAAGTGTTCGGCTACACCAAGGCCAGCACCTTCCCCAATGCCACCGGCGTGGCTGCCGACGTGGACGTGCCGAACTCGTTCAACGCCGCCTGGTTCCAGCAGGAACGCAAGCGCGACAGCGCCGTGGTCAACCTGCAGTTCAAGCCGACCGATGAGCTCGAGTTCAACCTGAGCGGCATGTACATCAAGGAAAAGTTCGACAACTACAACCAGTCGCTCTATTCCTTCCTGACCTGGAACCCGGGCACCGTCAACGCCGTCAACCAGCTCGGCGACGTGCGCAACGGCGTGGCCACCAGCGGCCACTCCAATGCCAGCGCCATCGCCAACAGCGGCACGCTGATCTATGACAACAACGTGCGTCTGTCCGAAGTGGTCACCAAGGGCGTGGACCTGCGCGGCGCCTGGAAGGGCGAAAGCTGGGGCGTGACCGGCCAGGCCGGCCAGAGCAAGTCCGACAACAAGAACCTGGCCCAGTACTTCATCGAGCCGTTCTACAACGGCGGCTTCAGCTGGAACATGGACAAGGGCATCACCTTCGATGACCCGGCAGGCGCCCGCGACCCGGCCAACTGGGGTTCGGCCGGCGGCTGGTTCGGCAACAACGGCGTGTTCTCCACCGAGAGCAAGGACACCTACGCCCAGCTCGACTTCAACGTCCAGTTCGACAGCATCTTCAACCAGCTGCAGTTCGGCGTGCGCCACGGCAAGCACGATGAAGCCTTCACCCTCAACGTGTACGGCGGCGTCACCCCGGGCACCCTGGCCGACGTCGGCACCATCGGCCTGACCGACATCCAGGGCTTCACCAACGACCAGGGCCGCCACGTGCAGGCCGGCCGCAACAACGTGCTGAACTGGGTGCGCAACAGCCCGATCGACTACAGCAACCCCGATCCGGCCAGCTACCTCAACAACAGCTGGGCGCTGACCCAGACCAACAACGCGGCCTACGCGCAGTTGAACTTCTCCAACGGCCCGCTGCGCGGCAACCTGGGCGTGCGCTACGTCGGTTCCAAGACCGAAGGCAGCGGCTTCGTCTACGGCGGCACGCCGACCCTGACCGACCTGGACAGCAAGTGGCAGACCCGCACCAAGAAGGAAGACTTCGTGCTGCCGTCGTTGAACGTCGCGTGGGACACCGACAACGACTGGGTGTTCCGCTTCGCCGCAGCCAAGGTGATCGCCTGGGCGCCGTACAACCAGATGGTCAACAACACCTTCCTCAACGACACCACCCTGACCGGTTCGGGCGGCAACGCCGATCTGTCGCCGTATGAGTCGTGGAACTTCAACGCCTCGGCCGAGTACTACTACGCGCCGCAGGCCGTGGTGGCCTGGTCGGTGTTCTACAAGAAGATCGACAACTACATCGATACCTCGGCCACCATCGAGCGCCAGTACAACTCGATCCGCGATACCTCGCCGGCCACCTGGGCGAACCTCGTCGGTACCAACGGCTGCACCGCCGACGGCTACTGCGATTACAGCATCCAGCGGCCGCGCAACGCCGGCAGCGGCCACGTCAAGGGCTTCAACATCAGCTTCCAGCAGCCCTTCGGCGAAAGCGGCTTCGGCCTGACCGCCAACTACACCTACGCCAACGGTGAGAACAACACCGGTGATCCGCTGCCGTACCAGTCGCGCAATGCCATCGCCTTCAGCCCGTACTACGAGAAGGGCCCGATCAATGCGCGCCTGACCTACAACTGGCGTGACAGCTACCTGGCCGGCGGCTACGTGGCCGGTGCCGCCCCGTCCAGCGTGGACGACTACGCGGAACTGGGTGCCAGCTTCGGCTACACCTTCAACGACAACTGGTCGCTGACGGTGGACGCGCAGAACCTGCTGGACGAGACCTACTTCCAGTACCTGGGCGACAAGGAACACCTGGCTGGCAAGTACAAGAGCGGCCGCCGCTACATGGCCACCCTGCATTTCAAGTTCTAAGACTGCACCCAGCTGCACATCGCGACGGGCCCGGATTTCCGGGCCCGTCGTACGATGGGAGACCGGAATCGCCGCCTGCGCGGCGGCCACGCGCGGCACAGCGAGCCGCCCACCACAGGAGTGAGATGATGCGACCCTTCCCCCTTGCCAGCATGCTGTTGGGCCTGGCGATGCTTCCCGCCGCCGCCCGCGCCGCCGATGCCCCGGCACTGGATACCGGCCCCGGCCCGCAGCTGCGCGCCGGCAGCCTGATGCTGATCCCCGCACCGGCCAAGGTGCAGCGCGGCAATGGCAGCGGCATCACCGTGGCCGCAGGCACAGCCCTGCGCGCCGACAGCGAAGCCGAGCAGCGCGTGGCGGGCCAGTTCGCCGATCTGCTCGCCCGCAGTGGCGGCCCGCGCCTGGCGCTGGCTACCGGCAAGGCCGCGGCCAAGGCCGGCGGCATCCGCTTCCAGATCATTCCCACCTTCCGCGATACCGGCGAGGGCTACACGCTGGAGAGCACCGCGCAGGGCGTGCTGGTACAGGCCGGCAACGAGACCGGCCTGTTCTACGGCGCCACCACGCTGGCCCAGCTGGCCACCGGCGGCAGCCAGGGCACGCTGCCGGCTGTGCAGATCCAGGATGCGCCGCGTTTCAGCTGGCGCGGCTTCATGCTCGACTCGGCGCGCCACTTCCAGAGCCTGGACGAGATCAAGCGGGTGCTCGATGCGATGTCCGCGCACAAGCTCAACACCTTCCATTGGCACCTGACCGATGACCAGGGCTGGCGCATGGAGATCAAGCGCTACCCGAAGCTGACCGAGGTCGGCAGCTGCCGCCTGCCGGCCGGCGATGGCGGCCTCGATCCGGTGACGAAGCAGGAATACCCGTACTGCGGTTTCTATACGCAGGACCAGATCCGCGAAGTGATCGCCTATGCGGCCAAGCTGCACATCCAGGTGATTCCGGAAATCGACGTGCCCGGCCACGCCACGGCCGCGATCGCCGCCTACCCGGAACTGGGCTCGATCAGCACGCCGCTGAAGCCGATCAGCGAATGGGGCGTGTTCCCCAACCTGTTCAACGTCGAGGACGGCACGGTCACCTTCCTGGAGAACGTGCTGGAGGAAGTGATCCAGCTGTTCCCGGCGAAGTACGTGCACGTGGGTGGCGACGAAGCGGTCAAGGACCAGTGGATCGCCTCGAAGCAGGTGCAGAAGCGCATGCGCGAGCTGGGCATCAAGGATGAGATGGCCATGCAGAGCCACATCATCAAGCGCCTGGAAACCTTCCTGGAAGAGCACGACCGCCGCCTGATCGGCTGGGACGAGATCCTCGAAGGCGGCCTGCCGCCGCAGGCCACGGTGATGTCCTGGCGCGGCACCGAAGGCGGCCTGGCCGCGGCCAGCAGTGGCCATGACGTGGTGATGTCGCCGGTCAGCCACCTGTACCTGGACTACCTGCAGACCGGTTCGCCGAACGAGCCGCCGGGCCGCCCGGCCCAGGTCAACCTGGCCAAGCTGTACAACTTCGAGCCGGTGCCGGCCGAGCTGGCCGCCGACAAGCGCGGGCACATCCTCGGCCTGCAGGCGAACATGTTCACCGAGCACACCCGCACCTACGCACGCCTGCAGCACAACCTGTTCCCGCGCCTGGCCGCGGTGGCCGAAACCGGCTGGAGCGCGCCGGAGCATCGCGATTTCCGCGATTTCGTCGCCCGCCTGCCGGCGCAGCTGCAGCGCTACCGCGCCTGGGGCCTGGCCTATGCGCAGACCCCGTTCGAAGTGGGCGTGGGCCATACCGACGACCGCGCCGCGAACACGGTGACGGTGTCGCTGGCCAATCCGCTGGGCTATGAAGTGCGCTACAGCACCGATGGCACGCCGGTGACCGCCAGCTCGCCGCTGTACCAGCAGCCGCTGACCCAGCCGCTGCCGGCCACCGTGCAGGCCGCTGCGTTCTTCCAGGGCCAGCCGCTGGCGGCCGCACCGACCGTGGCGTCCTACACCGCACAGTCGCTGCTCAGCCGCCACAGCGAGGAACTGCGCAGCTGCGTGGGCGAGAAGGGCCTGGTGCTGCGCCTGGAAGACGATGGCCCGCGCGAAGGTGCGCGCAAGGTGTTCACCGTGGACATCTTCCAGCCGTGCTGGCGCTGGCCGGCCGCGCAGCTCGATGGCATCGGCAGTGTGGAAGTACGTGCCGGGCGCATTCCGTACTACTTCCAGCTGGCCCACGACGAGCCGGCGCGCAAGTTCGAGAAGGCCAAGAGCCGCAACGGCGAAATGCTGATCCGCCGTGGCGATTGCACCGGCAAGGTCGTGGCCCAGGTGCCGCTGCCGGCCAGCACCGATGCCGATGGCTTCGTCACCCTGCGCGCGGCGCTGCCGAAGGGCGTATCGGGTACGGACGATCTGTGCATCAACTTCACCGGCGATACGCGCCCGGCGATGTGGGTGCTGGATGAGGTGACGCTGCAGAAGTGATGCGGGGCATGGCCCGGGGTCGGATCCCTTTCCGCAGGAAAGGGCTCTGACCCCGAGCGCGGTTACCTCAACCGCGCCAGCGCAGCAGGATGTCGCGCAGCGGGGTCAGCGCGGTCGCCAGGCCCGACAGCACCCCCACCGTGTTGGCCAGCGCATCCATCGGATCGGCACTGCGGTTGCTGGTCAGCGCGCCCTGCGCGAACTCGATGCCCACGCCCATCAGCACCAGGCCCACGCCCGCCCACAGCAGCGGCGTGCCTCGCCGGAACAACTGCACCGCGCTGCCGGACAGGATGAAATAGGCCAGGAAGTGCTCGACCTTGTCGCCGTTCTCCGGCAGGTCGATCGGCGGCGGCGGGATCAGGCAGACCACGATCACCACCAGTACCGCCAGCAGCCACAGCGCGGTCCACAGCCGCGGCCGACGCAGCGGCTTGATCACCGGCAACCCTGCGCTCACAGGCGCCAGCTCAGGTCACCCAGCTCGAAGGCCGGTTCGAAATCCACCTCGCGCTGCAGGCCGATCACCTGGAAGCGTTCGCCCATCTCGGTCGGCAGGGTCAGCTTCTTCACCTGGTCGCGCAGCTGGATGCGGCCCACTTCATCGGTGCGCTCTTCGGCCAGCACCAGCACCTGGTCCAGGCCATTGCCGAGCAGGAAACTGGACTGGCTGCAGTAACCGGCCAGTTCGAAGCCACCGTGCAGGCCGGCCTCGGCCATGGCGGTGAAATCCACCGACGCGGTGATGTCCTGCAGGCCCGGCCAGCGGTACACCTCGTTGTGCACGTGGTGGCGGTAGAACGCGCGCACGGTGCCGTCGTCGCGGTCGTGCTGGTAGAACTCGCCACGGTTGTAGCCGTAATCGACGAACAGCATCGCGCCACGCTGCAGGCCACCGGCCACCGCCTGCAGCCAGTACGGCAGCTGCGGCAGCACTTCGGAGCGGTAGCCATCGGCGAAGGGTTTTTCCAGGTAGCGCTCGAGGTGGCGCACCGCGCCGTTGAGCAGCACGTCGGCCGGCTGCGCGCCGCGCATGAAGTTGCCCTCGCCATCCAGCTCGACGGTTTCCTCGTAGACCTCGCCGTCCTTGATCAGGAAGCGCGGGGTCGGCAGCGCGTCGATCACCTCGTTGGCGAACACCACGCCGTCCCAGTCATCATCGAACGGGCGGTCGACCCATTCCACGCGGTTGGCCAGCTCGGCCGGCAGGTTCTGCTGCAGGCGCTGCTGCTGGCGCTGGCGCAGGTCCGCGCTGGGCTCGAGGATGGCGTAGCGTGCCGGCAGCGCGTTCAGTTCGGCCAGGCGCAGCAGCACGGCCTCGGCAAAGGCGCCGGTGCCGCCGCCCAGCTCCAGCATGCGCGCGTGCGCGTCCAGCTGGGCGAACACCGGGGCCAGCGCGTTGGCCACGCTGCCGGCGAACAGGCTGCCGAGCTCGGGCGCGGTGGTGAAATCACCACTGCCGCCGAACTTGCTGGCGCCAGCGCTGTAATAGCCCCAGCCGGGGGCGTACAGGCACAGCTCCATGAAACGCGAGAACGGGATCGCCCCGCCCTGCGCAAGGATTTCGGCACGCAGGGCGGCCGCCAGCTGGTCGCTGTGGGCCAGGGCGTCGGCTTCAGGCAGGAGGAAGGTGGGCTGCATGGTGTCTTCGAATGCGGTGACAATGGTGCACAGGATAGCCGAGCCTTGGAGGACCCTCATGAGCGACACCGCCCCCGTGGCCCTGATCACCGGCAGCGCCCGCCGGATCGGTGCGGCCATCGCCCGCCAGTTCCACGCCTGTGGCTGGTCGGTGGTGCTGCACGCCCATACATCCAGCGCCGAGCTGCAGCAGGCCGCGTTCGATCTGGAGAACATCCGCCCGGGCAGCGTGCTGGCTCTGCAGGCCGACCTGCGCGACGCCGATGCCCTGCCCGACCTGGTCGAACAGGCCGTGGCCCACTTCGGCCGTCTGGATGCGCTGGTCAATAACGCCTCCAATTTCTTCCCCACCCCGTTCGGCCAGGTCACCGCCGAGGCCATGGACGAGCTCTACGCGGTCAACGCCCGGGCTCCGCTGCTGCTGTCACAGGCGGCCGCGCCCTACCTGCGCCGCCAGCAGGGCTGCATCGTCAACCTGACCGACCTGCATGGCACCGACCCGATGCGGGACCACGTCGCCTACGCCATGGCCAAGGCCGCACTGGAGATGGCCACCCGTTCGCTGGCGCTGGAGCTGGCGCCGAAGGTGCGGGTGAATGCCGTGGCGCCGGGCGCGATCCTGTGGCCGGAACAGGGCAAGGATGATTTCGCCCGCGAGGCGCTGCTGGCGCGCACGCCGCTGGCCCGCATCGGCACCGTCGAGGAGATTGCCGAGGCGGTGTACTGGCTGGTGGCCGAGGCCAGCTTCGTCACCGGCCACACCCTGCGCGTGGATGGCGGGCGTACGGTCAGCTGAAATGTTGCCGGCCAGCGGCCGGCACTACCGGTAGTGCCGGCCGCTGGCCGGCAACCCTTCATTCCAGGTCCACGACCTCGAACGCTTCGCCATGCTGCTTGTGCGCACGCCACAGCGTGGCCAGATCCTGGCCGCTCACCGGATCGATGAAGTCCGGGGCGATGTCCGCCAGCGGCTTCAGTACGAAGGCATGCTTCAGCTCCGGTCGCGGGATGCGCAGGTGGCCGGGGCCCTCCACCACCAGGTCGCCGTAGAACACCACGTCGATATCCAGCGTACGGTCGGAGAAGCGCGGCCCGCTGCGGTCGCGGCCGTGCGCGTCTTCCAGCGCGTGCAGCCAGTCGTCCAGTTCCTGCAGCGGCAGATCGGTCTCGATCGCCACGCCGTTGTTGAGGAAGGCCGGGCCATCGAAGCCGACCGCGGCCGTGCGGTAGGCCGGTGATACCCGCAGCGCGCCGAAACGCTCGCGCAGGGCCGTCACCGCGGCGTGGAGGTAGCGGCGCGGCTGGACGTTGCTGCCCAGGCTCAGGAGCACGGTGGTCATGCGGTTCCGGTGACGGCGTTCAGGGGGTGGGGTGGGCATGCCATCGTCACGGCGGCCTGCCTACAATCCGGGACGCACATGATAGGACACCCACATGACCTATTGCGTTGGAATCGAGGTGGACGAAGGCCTGGTCTTCGCCGCCGACACCCGGACCAATGCCGCCCTGGACGATGTCCGCGTGCACCGCAAGCTGCACGTGTTCGAGTACCCCGGCGAGGCGACCTTCGTATTGATGGCCGCCGGCAACCTGGCCACCACCCAGCTGCTGGTCTCGCGCCTGCAGCGTGATGCCGCCGAAGCGCGCACGCCCAACCTGCAGCAGATGACCCACCTGTTCGAAGCCGCCGCCTACGTGGGTGGGCTGCTGGTGGACAGCCAGGTGAAGTGCCAGCACACCGAACACGGCCACGACGGCGTCAACACGCAGGCCACGCTGATCTTCGGCGGGCAGATCGCCGGCGAGCAGCCGGGCCTGTACATGGTCTACCCGCTGGGGAATGCCATTGCCGCCTCACCGGAGACGCCGTACCTGCAGATCGGTGAATCCAAGTACGGCAAGCCTATCCTCGACCGCATCCTCGGCCCGGCCACGCGGCTGGAAGATGCCGCGCGCACGGCGCTGCTGTCGCTGGACTCGACCATCCGTTCCAACCTGTCGGTGGGCCTGCCGATCGACATGGTGATGCTGCGCAAGGGCGAACTGCAGGTGGGCCAGCAGCTGCGCTTCACCGCCGATTCGCCGCTGTATGCCGACATCCACAACAACTGGTCACGGCGGCTGGAGCAGGCAGTGGCAAGCCTGCCGCGGTTCCCGTGGGAAGCGCCCGGCACCGACCAGTAAAAGCCGCCGGGCATGGCCCGGCGCTACCGGGTCACGGTGACGGTAGTGCCGGCCGCTGGCCGGCAGCCCCTTCAACCCAGTGCTTCAGCCACCGCGCGGAATACCTGCTGCATCTGCAGCGGCTTGCGCAGCACATGCACGTCGATGCCCGCCGGGAAGGCGCTGGTGTCCAGCTGCACCGCGGCCTCTTCCAGTACCAGCGCCGGGCCGGCGTAGCCCAGCGTGGCCATCTCGCCCAGCAGCTGGCTGGCCGGCAGCAGCCGCGAGCCGGCATCGGCAATGACCAGCGCCGGCATGGCTTCCTGCTGCATCCAGCGCAGCGCGGCCGGGCCGTCGGAAGCCAGCTGCAGCTGGTAGCCCTGGCTCGACAGCGCATTGCCCAGCAGCGACAGGCGCGTGGCTTCGCCATCGACCACCAGGATCGACTGGCCACTGCCCAGCGCCACCAGCTGTTCGACCGGTTCACCGCCCTCGGCCAGCTCATGCATCGGCAGCCGCAGTTCGAACCGCGTGCCCTGCCCCAGCTGGCTGCTGACATGGATGCTGCCACCGGCACCTTCGACGATGCGCTTGCAGGAAATCAGGCCCAGCCCGGTGCCGTCGGCCTTGGTGGTGAAGAACGGATTGAACAGGTGCGACAGCGTGTCGGCGTCCATGCCGATGCCTTCGTCGTCGACCACGATGCGCAGCCAGTCCACGCCTTCGCGTTCGCCGGCATGTTCGGCGGTCAGGCTCAGGCGCCCGCCCTGCGGCATCGCCTGGATCGCATTGAGCGCCAGGTTCAGCAGCACCTGCTGCAGTTCGGTGTAATTGGCGTCGACCGCCAGCCCTTCGTCCTGCACCTCCAGTTCGAGGTTCACCGCCTCGGGCACGTTGCTGCGCAACAGCAGCGCCACGGCCTGGAACAGATCATCGATGAAAATGCGCTCGCTGGGATTGCGCGAGCCACGCACGAAGGACAGCATCGATTCGGCCATCTCGTGGCCACGGCGGCCGCACTCGGCGATGACATCGGCCAGGTGGTGCAGCTGCGGGTCTTCGGTACGCGCCTTCAGCAGGTCCGGCATGATCAGCAGCGGCTGCAGGATGTTGCGCAGGTCGTGGCTGAGGCCGGCGGCAAGCAGCGAGAGGCTCTCCAGCCGCTGCGCGCGCATCAGCTCGGTTTCCACGCGCGTGCGCTCCACCGCGCTGCGCGCATCACGCACCGCGCGCGCCACCGCCGACGGCAGGCGCGCCGGGTGGTGCTTGATGATGTAGTCGTTGGCGCCCTTCTGCAGGGCCTCCACCGCGTTCTCCTCACCCATCGTGCCGGAGACGAAGATGAAGGGAACATCCGGTGCGGCCTCGCGCACGATGCGCAGCGCTTCGTCACCGGAGAAACCCGGCATGCTCAGGTCCGAGAGCACGATGTCCGGCGCGAAACTGGCCAGCGCCTGGCGCAGCTCGGGGCCGCTCTCCACGCGCTCGAAACGGGCGTCCAGGCCCGCGTCGAGCATCTGTTCGGACATCAGCTCGGCATCTTCCGCTGAATCTTCCACCAGCAGGATGCGCAGCGCCCCGAGGGCCGGACCGGTCAAGGGCATGGCCTTACTCGACGTCCGGTGCCTGGTTGATCAGCGCCCAGAACTTGCCCAGGGTCTGCACCGCGCCGAAGAACTGGTCCACGTCCACCGGCTTCACCACGTAGGCGTTCACGCCCATGTCCCAGCTGCGCGCCAGGTCGCTTTCCTCGCGCGAGGACGACAGGATGACCACCGGCAGCCGCTTCAGTTCGTCATGCTCGCGGATCTGCCGGAGCACTTCCAGGCCATCCATGCGCGGCATCTTGATGTCCAGCAGCAGCACCGCCGGCAGGCCCTCTTCGCGGCCGGCCCAGGCGCCGCGGCGCAGCAGGTAGTCCATCACTTCCACGCCGTCCTCGACGTGCACGATGGGGTTGGCCAGGCGGGCTTCCTGCAGCGCATCGATGGCCATTTCAGCGTCGGCCGGGCTGTCTTCGGCCAGGAGGATGGTGCGCAGCGTCGTCATGCGGAAGACCCTTGGTTGACTGCATCCAGTGCCGGAGGCAGATAAAAATGGAAGGTGGCGCCGGCGTCGGGCGCGGCTTCGGCCCAGATGCGGCCGCCATGGCGGGTCAGCACGCGGCGGACGCTGGCCAGACCGATGCCGGTGCCGGGGTAGTCACTGGCCTTGTGCAGGCGCTGGAACACGCCGAACAGCTTGCCGGCGTAGGCCATGTCAAAGCCTGCACCATTGTCGCTGACCGTGAACTGATGGCCGCCATCGGCCTGCTGCTGGTAGTCCACGCGGATCTGCGCCGGGTCACGGTTGCCCGAGTACTTCACCGCGTTGCCGAGCAGGTTCAGCCACACCTGGCGCATCATGTTCTCGTCGGCCACCACGATCGGCAGCGGCGCGATGTTCCACTCCACGTGGTGGGCCACACCGCTGCTTTCGGCATCGGTCTTCAGGTTGGCATCGAGCATGGCCCGCGTGTCGGCCACCAGCGTCTGCATGTCCACCGCCTGCTGGCGCATCGCCGCACGCCCCAGCCGCGAGTAGACCAGCAGGTCGTCGATCAGTGCCGCCATGCGCCGCGCCGAACCGGAGATCACGTCCAGGTAGTGATGGCTCTTCTCGTCGGCGCCCTCGCCCAGGTGCCGCGACAGCTTGTCGGAGAAACCGGCGACGTGGCGCAGCGGCGCGCGCAGGTCGTGCGATACCGAATAGCTGAAGGCCTCCAGCTCGCGGTTGACCTCCGAGACCTGGGCCACCTTGCCTTCCAGCTGGCGGTTCAGTTCTTCCACGCGCCACTGCACGGCGCGCTGCACGGTCACGTCGCTCACCGTCATCAACACCACTTCATCATCGGTGTCGGGCAGCGGCATGCGCCGCGCGTTGATGAGCATGTAGCGCACCGTGCCGTCGGTGCGCTGTTCGTGTTCGAAGTCCCACAGTTCGCGCCCACGCAGCAGCACGTCGGACAGGCGCTGGCGCACCACCGGATCCTGCCACGCGCCTTCGCCGACATCGGCCAGCAGCGTGCCGTCGGCACGTTCGTCCTGCAGCCCGTACAGTTCGGCGAACGCCGGGTTGTGCAGCTGCACGCGCAGGTCGCGGTCGAGCAGCACGATGGGCTCGCGCACGGTCTGCAGCACCGAGGCGGCACGCGCGGCCGCGCGCAGCGACTGCCGCTCGGCCTGCAGGCGGCGGCCGATCTGCCGCTGCAGCAGCCACAACACCAGGCCCAGCAGGCACAGCTGCACCACCAGCGAGCTCCACGAAACCAGTTCGGTCTGCCTGTGCTGGCGCGCCGCCGTCTCGGCCCGCGCCGCCAGCAGCTTCTGTTCGCTGGCCTGCAGTTCTTCCACCAGGCCACGGATCGGGTAGCGCGTGCTCAGGTCCTGCACCAGCTCGCGCTGGTCGGTGTTGGGTTCCGAGCGCGCCAGCTGGCGGGCCAGCGCCATGCGCCCTTCCAGCATCGACTCGATGCGGCCGATGCGGATCAGCTGGTCGGGGTTGTCGCGGGTCATCCGGGCCAGCTCGGTCAGCCGCCCGGGGATGTCATTGGCCTTGGCCATGCGCTCGCGCAGGCCGGGGGCATCCACGCCCTTGGACAGGGTCAGCGCCGCCGACTCGACGTCGCGCACGTCGGCCTGCAGCTGCTGCAGCGCCACGCCGACCGCCTGCGTGTGGCTGACCCAGGCCATCGCCTGTTCGTTGTCCTGCTGCAGCTGACGCAGGGTCAGCCAGGGGACGATGATGATCGCAGCAGCAGCGAGTGCCAGGGCAGGCAGCCGCCAACGGTCCCAGATGTCATCACTGAACACCAGCGCCATGATCCATCGTCAACGAAGCGATGCCGCCAATATAGCGCAGCCGTTCACTCCGGGAGAATCGGGCAGAGGCAGCACGACAAGGGCGCCCCTCGCGGGACGCCCCTGTCCACTTCAAGCGAGCGCCGGGATCAGCGCTTGGCGGCGGCGTTGACCTTCAGCGCGGCCGAATCGACGCGGGTCACGCCCTTGATGCCCTTGGCGGTGGTGACGGCCTTGTCCTTCTCGGCCTGGGTGGCAACGGTGCCGCTGAGGCTGACCACACCGTTGACCGTTTCCACCTTCACTTCGGTGCCCGGGACATTGCTGCTGGCCAGCAGGTCGGCCTTCACCTTGGTGGTGATCCAGCTGTCGGTCACCGGCTCGTTGGAGTCGTGGCGATCGGCGTGGGTCATCGCAGCATGGTCGGCCTTCGGCGGGTCCTTGGCCATGACGGCCGAAGAAGACAGGGCCAGGCCCAGGGTGAGGGACGAAGCAATCAGGGTACGGGTCAGGTTGCTCATCGTGCGGTGCTCCTTCTGGATGTGCTGCCAGTCTGGACAGGTGCCTGTGTTGCACGCGTCGGGCCGGGGTCACGCTGCCGTGAATCCGCGAAAGGCAACGGTAACCGTTCAGTTTTGCCTCGCCCGTAACCACGTTCTACGCTTTGTCTCCCCCACCCTGCGGAGCCGTCCATGCGCCCCGACCTGCAACTGGCCCTGATCGGCTACGGCCTGGCCGGCCGTGTCTTCCACGCCCCGCTCATCCAGCACACGCCCGGGCTGGCCCTGCACAGCATCGTCAGTTCGCAGCGCGACACGCTGCTGCGCAGCTTCAGCGATGTGCACGTGCGCGCCACCGCGCAGGAGGTGTTTGATGACCCCGCCGTGGACGCGGTGGTGATCGCCACGCCGAACGAGCAGCACGCGCCGCTGGCGATTGCCGCATTGGCCGCCGGCAAGCACGTGCTGGTCGACAAGCCGTTCGCGCTGGACGTGGCCGAAGCGGAAACGGTGCTGGCCGCCGCGCGCGATGCCGGGCGCATCGCCACGGTGTTCCAGAACCGGCGCTTCGATGCGGATTTCCTCACCCTGCAGGCGCTGCTGGCCGAGGGCACGCTGGGCGAGGTGGCCGAATGCCATGCGCATTTCGACCGCTACCGGCCGCAGGTGCGCGATCGCTGGCGCGAACAGGAAGGACCCGGCAGCGGCCTGTGGTACGACCTCGGCCCGCACCTGCTGGACCAGATGCTGATGCTGTTCGGATGGCCGCAGGCGATCGACGCCGATCTGGCGGTGCAGCGCGAAGGCGGCAGCGGCGTCGACTATTTCCATGCGGTGCTGCATTACCCACGGCATCGCGCGATCGTGCATGCCGGTTCGATGGTGGCGGCGCCGACGCCGCATTTCGCGGTGCATGGCCGCGACGGCAGCTGGGTCAAGCACGGCCTGGACGTGCAGGAAGCGCAGCTGCGCCGTGGCGTGGCACCGGGCGCGCCCGGCTGGGGCATCGACCCGCGGCATGGCGAGCTGCTGAGCTGTGATGCGGAGGACAACGTGCAGCGCACGACGGTGGACAACCAGCCGGGCGACTACCGTCGGCTGTATGCGCAGTTCGCGGCGGCGATGCGTGGCGAGGGCGAGCCGACGGTGAGTGCGGAGCAGGCGCTGCAGCTGATGCGGTTGCTGGAGGCGGGGAGGGTGAGTGCGCGCGAGGGACGGCGGGTGGTGTTGGGGTGATCGGCAGGGCTGCGCCCTGCACCTGCGGTAGTGCCGGCCGCTGGCCGGCAACCTCAACGTCAAAAGCTGGCTATCCGTGGGATGGCGGGGTGGGTCCGGTTGAGGGGGACGCCGTAAACCCGTCCATGGGGGCTTGGTCGCGGCATCCATGCCGCTCACACCCCCTCAACCGGACCCACCCCGCCTTCGACAGTTTCCCGCGGGCTGTTGGAACCTGCTGCTGATGTTGGGTGCTGATGTTGGGTGCTGATGTTGGGTGCTGATGGTAGGTGCTGTTGGTGGGTGCTGTTGGTGGGTGCTGTTGGTGGGTGCTGTTGGTGGGTGCTGTTGGTGGGTGCTGTTGGTGGGTGCTGTTGGTGGGTGCTGTTGGTGGGTGCTGTTGGTGGGTGCCGACCGTTGGTCGGCACGGGGTCGGATCCCTTCGGCAACGCCGAAGGGCTCTGACCCCGTCGTGCACCGGCTGGATCCACGCCATGCGTGGATGTCCTGAAAACGATCGGAACGGGCTTCTGCGGCTTCCTGGGGTCAGAGCCCTTTCCTGCGGAAAGGGATCCGACCCCGTTTTGAGGCTTACGACTTCTTGATGGCGTGGCCGCCGAATTCGTTGCGCATCGCCGAGAGCAGGCGGTCGGTGAACGAATTGGATTCGCGCGAGCGCAGGCGTTCCAGCAGCGACAAGGTGATCACCGGCGCGGGCACGTCCAGGGCAATCGCTTCGGCGACGGTCCAGCGGCCTTCGCCGGAATCCTCGACGTACGGGGCGATGCCATCCAGCGACGGATTGCGCTTGAGTGCTTCGGTGCTCAGGTCCAGCAGCCAAGAACGCACCACGCTGCCGTGGCGCCAGACTTCGGCCACCTGGGCCAGGTCCAGTTCCATTTCCTGCTTGCGCTCCATCAGCGCGAAGCCTTCGGCATAGGCCTGCATCATTCCGTACTCGATGCCGTTGTGGACCATCTTCGTGAAGTGGCCGGCGCCGGACGGGCCGACACGGCCCCAGCCGCGGTCTTCGGCCGGGGCCAGGGTGCGCAGCAGCGGCGCAACCTGTTCGACCACCGACGCGTCGCCACCGACCATCAGGCTGTAGCCTTCCTGCAGGCCCCAGACGCCACCGCTGGTGCCGCAGTCGACGTAGCCCAGGTCATCCTCGGCCAGCGCCTTGGCGCGGCGGATCGAGTCCTGGTAGTTGGAGTTGCCGCCGTCGATGACGATGTCGCCCTCGGCCAGGTGCGGGGTCAGCTGGCCCAGGGTCTGGTCGACAGTCTCGCCGGCCGGCACCATCAGCCACACTACGCGCGGCACCGGCAGCGCGGCAACCGCCGCGGCCAGCGAATCGACAACCTCCAGGCCGGCTTCGGCGGCGCGCTGGCGGGCGCTTTCGCCCGGGTCGTAGCCGACCACGCGGTGGCCGCCGCGATGCAGGCGTTGGGCCATGTTGGCGCCCATGCGGCCGAGGCCGATCATTGCAATGTCCATTGTTTCACCTTCAGTTGGGGTCTAGGGTCAGGCTGCCTGGCCGGCCGGTCGCCGCGCAGTGGCGCAGCTGCGCCTCGCGCCAACGCCGAAAGAGCGTGGTATGCAGATTGTGCAACGCTAGGTCGATGGAAAACGACGTGCGTGGGTTGCGGTCGAGCAGGCGGATGATGTGGTAACCGATGGGACGTATACCGCGTGGGTGCACATAGATCACGAACTGCTGGTAGAACGGATCGTCCAGCAGCTGGTCCATGCGCGCCAGCGTGGCCTGGAAACGCGGTTGCAGCTGCGCGCGCAGGCCGGGGTCGCGTTCGTACAACAGGCGTTCGAAGTAACGGCGGCCGAGCCGCGGAATGCCCTGCGCAAGCTTCCAGATCTCGGCGTTGCGCTGGTCGTACCAGGCCAGCCCGCCGTGCGCGGCCAATGCCTGTGCGGCATCTGCACCCACGTCGACGACAATGAAATTCTCGGCCTGGTTGCTCAGGTCGTCCAGCGTGGCGACGTCGCCCACGTGTTCGATGAAACCCGGCACGCCGAGGAAGGCCGTGCGGCCCATCGCCGCGGTGCGCACCGCCTTGCCATCAGCGAAGAACTCACCGGCTTGCGCGCCGAGCAGGATGCTGTCGGTGTCGTGCAGCCCCAGCAAAGTGCCGATCGACAGCTCGGCGGGCGCGAATTCGGCATCGAAGGCGGCATCGCCGTACAGCTCACGCTGGGTGGCCAGCTGCGCGACCTGGCGGCCCACGCCACATTCGGCGCGCACGTTGCCGGTGTAGAACGCGTCCAGCGCGCGGCTGTTGCCGGCCAGCGGCGTGTAGCCACGTCCGAAGCTGCGGGTGTTCTGCCAGCCCTGCGCAGGTGCGCCGCGTGCGCCGAATCCTATCCAGCCCAGCTGCAGGCCGCTGAAGCGGAATCCGGGGTTGTCCTGCAGCGCCTGCGCCGCGCGTTGCGCCGCTGCGCCCAGCTCGAAGGTGTAGGCGCAGACCGTGGCCGGGTCGTCGAGCAGACGCTGCAACAGGGCCTGCCGCGCGTCGTCGGTCATCGATGCCGGCCAGCGCACCTGCAGGTCGCCGGCCCGCTGCGCAGCCTGCAGCGACGCGCGCGTGCAGACCGGCCCGCCGTGGATGCTCGGCGCTTCAATCGTGGCAGTTTCGAAGCGCCAGCCCAGCCGCTGCAGCAGGCCCTGCGCGCAAGCGCCGGTGGCGGCGCTGCCAACGACGGGCCAGCCCAGCAGCAGGGCCAACCCCAGCGCCCTGCCCCTCATCGTCAGCCCTGTTCGGCTGCAGGTTGCGGGACGGGCTCGTCGGGCTTGGGGGTGGCCGGTGCCGCGGGCGCAGGTACAGCTGCTGGGGCCGGCTCCTGCACCGCCGCCGGTTGCGGGGCGGGCGAAGGCGTGGGCTTCGCCGCTGCGGCCGCCGGCAGGTACTGGTGCAGGCGGTCGAAGAAGCGGCGGTAGAAATCGGAATCGGTGATCGTGCTGCTGGCAACCTTCACCAGTGAATCGTCGTTGCTGCCGAACGGCAGCGACACCGAGCCCAGCGCACCGACGCCGACGCTGGCCGAGGTCGGGCTCTTCTTCAGCGCATAGCGGTCCTGCACGGCGCTGACGAACACCAGCGCCTGCTCGCTGCCACGGGGTGCGCAGGAAATGCGCAGCACCAGCTGCTCATGGTCATCCTCGCGTACCTGGAAGTTCTTGTTGCCTTCCACCTGCCCATCGTCGGCACGCGCGATCGCGTAGCCCTGGCTGAGCAGTGTGCGGCGTGCCGCTTCACAGGCCTCGGCCGGGCGGCCATCGACGGTGCGCGAGAAGGTGTCGCCCGAATCGAAGGATTCGCGCAGCAGGCTGTTGTCGGCGGCACGGCCACCACAAGCGGCCAGGACCAAGGTACTGGCCACGGCCAGCAGGGACAGCGGAAGACGGGAGGCCCGCATGGGTACTCCTGCGAGAACGGAAGCCCCAAGGGTAGACCCGGGGCCGTGTGCGCCAGGTCGAAGCCCCCGCCCCCGTTGCTCCCGGTTCATCGACGCCCACCGGGCATGGCCCGGCGCTACCGGAAAAACAAACGGGGCCGGCAGTGCCGGCCCCGTGGGGTAATTCACGTCAGCGGCGGGTCAGTCGGCCCAGCGGCCGGCGCCGGTGGACTGCGGCAGCACCTGGGCCGACAGCGGGCGGTCGGTCTCCAGCAGGTTCACCGCATCGGACAGGATCGAGGCCGATTCACGCAGCAGCGGGTCCGGACGCTTCTCGGCGGCCTTTTCGCGGGCGGCATCCTTGACGATGTCGCGCTCGTTGCCGGTCAGGCCGTCATCGCTGCTGTCATCGGCCAGCGGGTCCAGGGCCAGGCCCAGTTCCTTGCGGATGACCTGGCGGTCCTTGCGCTGCTTGTCCTGGCGCTCACGCTCGGCCAGACGGGTGGCTTCGTTGAGCGAGACGTACTTCTTGGCCGCCTCGGTGCGGAACTGCTGCACGTCCTCGTTCCACCACTGGAATTCCTTGTCGGTGGCGATACGGGCTTCGTGGCGCGTTTCCAGCTTCGGCAGCAGCGGCGCGAAGTTGCCGTACTGGGTGTGCGGCACGGCGGCGATGCGGGTCCACGGCAGCGCGTTGTCGTAGGTGCTTTCGCCGAATTCGGTCGCGTCGACGCTGGCCGGGAAGGCCAGGTCCGGCACCACGCCCTTGTGCTGGGTGCTGCTGCCGCTGATGCGGAAGAACTGGGCGATGGTCAGCTTCACCTGGCCGAAGCGCTGGGTCTCGCCACTCGGCCACCGGTCCAGGTCGACGATGTTCTGCACGGTGCCCTTGCCGAAGCTGGTTTCACCGATGACCAGGCCACGGCCGTAATCCTGGATGGCACCGGCGAAGATCTCCGACGCCGAGGCCGAGCCACGGTTGATCAGCACGGCCAGCGGGCCGTCCCAGGCAACACCCTGGTTGCGGTCGCTGTTGACGGTGACGCGGCCACCGGATTCGCGCACCTGCACCACCGGGCCCTGCTCGATGAACAGGCCGGTCAGTTCGATGGCTTCATCCAGCGAACCACCGCCGTTGTTGCGCAGGTCCAGCACCACGCCGTCCAGCTTGTCGGTCTTGAAGCCGGCCAGCAGCTTGGCGACGTCGCGGGTGGCCGAGGCGTAATCGGCGGCGTTGCGGCGACGGCCTTCGAAATCCTGGTAGAAGGTCGGCAGCTTGATCACGCCCACCTTGCGCTCGGGCTGGCCATCCTTGCCCGGGATGGTCATGGTCTCGCCCTTGGCGGCCTGTTCGGCCAGGCGCACCTTCTGACGGGTCAGCAGCAGGGTGTGGTGCTTGCCGTCCACGCCGTCCTCGGCGGAGATGAACTCCAGGCGGACCTGGGTGTCCTTGGCGCCACGGATCTTGGCCACCACGTCATCGATGCGCCAGCCGATCACATCGTCCACCGGCCCGGACTTGCCCTGGCCGACGCCGACGATGCGGTCACCCGGCTTCAGGGTGCCGTCCACGGCGGCCGGACCACCGGCGATGATCTCGCGGATCACCACCATGTCGTCCTGGCGCTGCAGCTGCGCGCCGATGCCTTCCAGCGACAGCGACATCGCCTGGTTGAAGTTCTCGGCGGTACGCGGGGTGAAGTAGTCGGTGTGCGGGTCGACGGCGCTGGTGTAGGCGTTCATGAAGAACTGGAAGACGTCCTCGCCCTTCAGCTCGTTGACGGTCTTTTCCAGCGTCGCGTAACGCTTGTCCAGGGTCTTGCGGATGTCGTCGGACTTCTTGCCGGCCAGCTTCAGGCGCAGCCAGTCGTTCTTCACCGACTTGCGCCACAGCTCATCGAGCTCGGCGTTGCTGGCCGCCCATGGCACGTCCTTGCGGTCGTACTCGAAGCGCTCGTCGGTGGTGAAGTCCGGTTCCTGCTTCAGCAGCTTGCGCGCGTAACCGACGCGCTCGCCGACACGCTGCTTGTAGACGGCGAACACTTCAAAGGCAGGCTCCAGCTCGCCGCCGCGGATGGCGTTGGCGATGCCGGCCTGGAACGGCGCGAAACGGGTCACGTCGGCCTGGGTGAAGTACTGCTTGCCGCCGTCGAGGGTTTCCAGGTAACGCTTGAACACGTCCTTGGAGGTGGCCTCGTCCAGCGCGCGCGGCCGGTAGGCGTAGCGGCTGTCGGACAGCAGGCCGTAGACCAGCTTGGAGGTGGTGACCTGGTCGGCGGTCGCGGCCGCCGGCAGCGCCGGCGAGTCGGCCTTGGCCGCCAGCGCCAACGGCGCGACCAGCGCCAGGGCCATCAGGAATGCGGGGGCTTTGAATTTCATGAACGTGCTCGAAGGCGCCTTGCCAAGGGGGAGACTGCAGGGTGTTCAGACACCACGACAGTGCCGAAAGTTGCCGTGTTTGTCACCCGGCCGCGTTCGGTGGAAATCCAGCCTAGCGGGGCCGGTGTAGCAAATTGTGAATGCAGGGCAAGGCGTGCGGACCAACGGTCCGCACCCACCGGGGAAGAGGTCCGCACCCAGCGGTGAGGAGGTCCGCATCCATTGGTAGCGCCGGGCCATGCCCGGCGGAAGCGTGCGGACCAACGGTCCGCACCCACCATGGGAGAGGGCGCTACCGGTCAGGAGACGCCGGCGCCCTTGGCCTGGACGTCGGCGTGATACGACGAGCGCACCATCGGGCCGGAGGCCACGTGGCTGAAGCCCAGCTCGTAGCCGTAGTCTTCCAGCGCCTTGTAGTCCTCGGGGGTCCAGTACTTCAGCACCGGGTGGTGATGCGCGGTCGGCTGCAGGTACTGGCCGATGGTGATCATGTCCACGTCGTGCGCACGCAGGTCGCGCATGGTGGCCTTGATCTGCTCGAACTCCTCGCCCAGGCCCAGCATGATGCCGCTCTTGGTCGGCACCGACGGGTGCTGCGCCTTGAAGTTCTTCAGCAGGGTCAGCGACCACTGGTAATCCGCACCCGGGCGCACGTTGCGGTACAGGTCCGGTACGGTTTCGATGTTGTGGTTGAACACGTCCGGCGGGTTCTGCGCCAGGATCTCCAGCGCGCGCTCCATGCGGCCCTTGCCACGGAAGTCCGGGGTCAGCACTTCGATGCGGGTGCCCGGCGACTTCTCGCGGATGGCGGTGATGCAGTCGACGAAGTGCTGGGCACCGCCGTCGCGCAGGTCATCGCGGTCGACGCTGGTCACCACCACGTACTTCAGGCCCATGTCGGCCACGGTCTGGCCGAGGGTGGCCGGCTCGTTGGCATCCGGCGGCTTCGGGCGGCCGTGGGCCACGTCGCAGAACGAGCAACGACGGGTGCAGACCTCGCCCAGGATCATGAAGGTGGCGGTGCCGTGGCTGAAACATTCGTGGATGTTCGGGCAGCTGGCTTCCTCGCACACGGTCACCAGGCGGTTCTCGCGCAGCTTGGCCTTCAGGTTCTGCACGGCATTGCCCGAAGGAATGCGCACGCGGATCCAGGACGGCTTGCGCAGCACCGGTGCGTCGGCGAACTGCACCGGCGAACGGTTGATCTTGTCCCCGCCCATCTGCTTGACGCCCACCTGCAGCGGCGCGGCGGACGGAAGCTCGGCCTGCACGATCTGCAGGGGAATGGTGCGGGCGGTGGTCTCAGTCATGGCAGTTCCGGGGGGCGGTCAGGCGGCCGCAGAAAGATCGGGCAGTTCGGGCGTGGGCTGCAGCAGAAGGCCAAACTGGCGGGCCAGATGGTCCAGCAGCACCGGCTTGACGGCGTCCATCCCGGACGGGCCTCCCAAGTCTACCACCGAGGTCACCTGCAGCCCCTGGTAGCCACAGGGGTTGATGCGGTGGAAGGGTTCCAGGTCCATCGACACATTGAAGGCCAGACCGTGGAAGGTGCAGCCGCGGCGGACGCGGATGCCGAGGGCGGCGATCTTCGCATCGCCCACGTAGACGCCCGGCGCACCGTCACGGCGCTCGGCACCGATGTTCCATTCGCCGAGGGTGTCGATCAGAGCCTGTTCGATGCGGCAGACATAGTCGCGCACACCGATGCCCAGCCGCGGCAGGCGCAGCAGCGGGTAGACCACGATCTGGCCCGGGCCGTGATAGGTCACCTGGCCGCCGCGGTCGACGTGCAGCACCGGGATATCGCCCGGCGCCAGCACGTGTTCGTCCTTGCCGGCCTGGCCGAGGGTGAACACCGGATCGTGTTCGACCACCCACAGTTCGTCGGCGTCGTCGTCGGTACGCTGATCGGTGAAGCGCTGCATGGCGCGCCAGACCGGTTCATAGGCCTGGCGACCGAGGTCGCGCACCACCGCAGGGCGGGCCGGACGCTGCCCGGGGGCAGGCTCGGCCGCGCAGCTGGTGGCTACACCGTCCACTTCACTTCCGGGTGGTCACGCAGGGCCTGGTGGGCCACGTCGTACTGCTCGCGGTTCTCGGCCCGGAATACCAGGCGCACCGAGACGTACTTGCCGTTGGACGAATGCTTCCAGCTGATGCGCTCGTTCACCACGTCGACGCCAGCGGCGATCAGCAGGCGGGGGAGTTCTTGTTCCAGACCGCGGTTGGCCGGGCCCATCGCGCTGAGCTCGAACTGACCGGGGAACTGGAAGCCGTGTTCGGGGTTGTCGGACTTGATTTCCATGGACCCATTATCGGGCCGCAGGGCAACAAACCCAAGAGTATTCATCAACGTCAAACGGCGCACGGGCAGGCTGCTGCGTTGCAGGCTGCGGACCGGTTCAGCCTGCGCCGGAGCGGCGACCGGTTTTGCTGGGAGGACAAGTGCGTTTTACGGAACAGACAAGTGAAGGCGGACGGCTCGTTCCGTCACGGGGACGGGAGTAGTCTGTTGTTGCATAAACCGACCTTCACACGCCAACGACCCGATGATCATTCCATCCATGCGTACAGCCGTCACCCTCGGCCTGACCGGCCTGCTGGCGGCCGCCGCCCTGCCCCTCACTGCCCATGCCGCCCAGCAGTGCGGCCCGGATGCGATGCGCGAACACCCGCCGCAGGTCAATTTCCGTGTCGACAACGACCTGTTCGGCGCCAAGGACCAGGACCAGGGCTATACCAACGGCGCCCAGCTGACCCTGGTCTCGCCCAACCTGGTGGACTACACCGATGATCCCTGCCTGCCGCGGCTGGCCCGCTGGGTGAACCGCCACCTCGAGCGCCTGCACCCGGGTGAGTTCGAGCAGCAGAACATGATCTTCAGCCTCGGCCAGGGCATCTATACGCCCACCGACTTCACCCGCAAGGACCTGATCGAGGATGACCGGCCGTATGCCGGCGTGCTGGTGGCCAGCTTTGGCTACAACGCCCGCCGTGGCGACCGCCTGCAGACCACCCTGCTGACCTTGGGCGTGGTCGGCCCATGGGCGCAGGGCAAGCAGGTGCAGAACGCGGTGCACGACCTGCTGGGCGACGAAAAATTCCAGGGCTGGGACAACCAGCTGCACAACGAGCCGGTGGTGATGTACACCCACGAGCGCATGCGCCGCTGGCCGGGCGATGCCAGCGTCAACGCCGGTGGCTGGGGCTGGGATGCGATCAGCCACTACGGCGGCTCGATCGGCAACCTGGAAACCAAGGCCAACTTCGGTGGTGAAGTGCGCTTCGGCTGGAAGCTGCCCGACGACTTCGGCAGCACCCCGCTGCGCCCGGCCGGTGAAAACACCGCGCCGACCCGCGGCGGCAAGCCCAGCGGCTGGTCGTGGCACCTGTTCGCCACCACCGATGCGGCGTGGGTGATCCGCGATATCACCCTGGACGGCAACACCTTCCGCGACAGCCACAGCGTCGACAAGCGCCACGTGGTGGCCTACGGCGGCTACGGCATCGCGGTGATGCGCGGCCGCTGGAAGTTCGCGATGGCGCGCTACCACAGCACCCGCGAGTTCAACGGCCAGCGCGAAGCACCGGTGTTCGGCAGCTTCACCATCAGCCGCTCGATGTAGGTAGGTGCCGACCGTTGGTCGGCACACCGGTTGAACCGCAACGACAGTCGAGCATGGCTCGACTCTACAAAAAGCAAAAAGGCCGGCTTTCGCCGGCCTTTTCATTCACCACGCCGGGACGTGGATCATTCCGATTCCCACCACATCCAGAAGCTGTCCCACAGGCGCTTGAAGAAGCCGGCCTGTTCGACGGCGGCCACGGCCACCAGCGGGGCTTCGGCCACGACCTTGCCATCCAGGGTCACCTTGACGGTGCCGATCTGCTGGCCGGCGGTGAACGGTGCTTCCAGGGTCTTGGGCACGTCGATGCTCGGCTTCAGGTCGTTGTAGCGACCGCGCGGCACACTCACCAGCATCGGCTGGGCCACGCCCAGCTGCACCTTGTCGGTGGCACCCTTCCACACCTTGTGCTCGGCCACGGCCTTGCCCGGCTCGTACAGGCGGTGGGTTTCGAAGAAGCGGAAGCCCCAGTTGAGCAGGGCCAGGCTGTCATCGGCGCGCTGCTTTTCCGACGAACCACCCAGCACCACGGCGATCAGGCGCTGGTCGCCACGCTGGGCCGAGCTCATCAGGCAGTAGCCGGCTTCGGAGGTGTGGCCGGTCTTGATGCCGTCCACGCTGCCATCGCGCCACAGCAGCAGGTTGCGGTTCTGCTGCTTGATGTTGCCGACCTGGAAATCCTTCACCTTGTTGTAGGCGTAGGTTTCCGGGTAGTCACGCACCATCGCGCGGCCCAGCAGCGCCAGGTCGTAGGCGGTGCTGTGGTGGCCTTCGGCGCTCAGGCCGTGGGCGTTGACGAAGTGCGAATCCTTCATGCCCAGCTTGGCGGCGTAGCTGTTCATCAGCGAGGCGAAGGCCTCTTCGCTGCCGGCCACGTGCTCGGCCAGCGCAATGGCCGCGTCGTTGCCCGACTGGATGGCCATGCCCTTTTCCATGTCTTCCAGGCGCGCGGTCTGGTTGACCGGGAAGCCGCTGTAGCTGCCGTCGGTGCCGGCGCCGCCTTCGCGCCAGGCGCGCTCGCTCATCATCACCTGGTCGTCGGCGCGGACCTTGCCGTTCTTGACCTCGGCGGCGACCACATAGGAGGTCATCACCTTGGTGATGCTGGCCGGGGCCAGCTGTTCATGGACGTTCTCGCCCGCCAGCATCTGGCCGGTGGCGTAATCCATCAGGATCCAGGCCTTGGACGTGCTGGGCACCGGGGCCGGCGGCGTGGCGACGACCGCCGGGGCGGCGGCAGCAGCGGGCGCCGGGGTGGCCGGGGTCGGCAGCGGCGTCTGGGCGGAAGCCAGGCCAACCACCAGGGTGGCGGCCAGGGCGGTGGCGGCGGAACGGAAATTCATTGGACTGCAGGCTCCAGGAGACGGCCAGAATGGAGGGTGGTTCGAACGACCATTGTACGGCCGGTGTGACAGGGGCCGGCAGCACCGGCCCGGGCGGATCAATCCTTCACGATCTGCGGCGAACCCAGGCCGAGACCTGCGATGCGGCCGACAAGTTCCGCGGCGCTGGCATGGTCGCTGGCCGGTACGCGCAGGCGGAACAGGGTACGGCCACCGGCGGCGATGTCGCTGATGGTCGCGCCGACGATGCCGGCGGCGTTGAGCTGGCCCATCGCGCGGGTGGCGTTGTCGCGGCTGGAGAAGCTGGCCACCTGCACCATGACCGCGCCCACCACCTGCTGCGACAGCGTCGGCGACGGGGTGGCGGCCGGCGTGCTGCGGACCGTCGGCGTGCCGGCACGCGGGGCGGCGGCGGCCACGGCCACCGGAGCGGTGGCGGCGCTGCGCACCGGCGCGGCACTCGGCGGCAGGCTGCTGACCGCCACTTCGGGCAGGGCGCTGCTGGCGGCCTGGGTGGTGGCGGGCTGGCCGCGGGCCGGCGTGCCATCGGCGGGCAGGCGCTGGACCAGACGGTCGATATCGCTGGGCGCGGCGGCACGCGTAGCCGCGGCCGGGCGTGCGGCCGCAACGGTCGTGGCAGCTGCGGCGGCTTCGGCCGCACGGCGCTCGCGGCGCGACGGCTTCTGCGCCAGCAGGTTGCCCTCGCCCGGCTGCAGCGCGCGCACTTCAACGTTGCCGGTGCCGCGCTGGGTGATGCCCAGGCGCACGGCGGCGGCGTAGCTGAGGTCTACCACGCGGCCATCGTGGAACGGGCCACGATCGTTGACGCGCACGATCACCGACTCGCCGTTGTCCAGGTTGGTCACGCGGGCGAAGCTGGGCAGCGGCAGCGTCTTGTGCGCGGCGGTGAACTGGTACATGTCGTAGACCTCGCGGTTGGAGGTCAGGCGGCCGTGGAACTTGGCGCCGTAGTACGAGGCGGTGCCGCGCTCGACATAGTCATGGGTGTCGTCGAGCACGTTGTACGACTTGCCCAGCACCACGTAGGGCGATTTGTTGCCGATGACCGAGCGCTCGACCGCAGTCACTTCCGGCTCGGGAATGCAGGCCACGTTCGGCACGTAGCTGGGCGTGGTGTCCTTCACCCCCGGCTTGTACAGGCCGCCGGCGGTGTAGTTGCCGCGGGTGGCGAGGTCCTCGGTCGCGGCCGCATACGGCGAACCGTCCGGGCAGTGCGCCGGGCGCCCGCCCTTGCCCTGCACCACCATGCTGGGCGCCTTGCCGCCATGGCCGGCACTGGGTTTGTCCGGTGCGCTGCTGCAGGCTGCCAGCGCCAGCACGACGATTCCGGGGACCAGCCATCTGATGTTCATGCCGGGGGCAGCTCCTGTCCGGCAATGGCCTGCGACAACTGGAACACGGCCATCGCGTACATCTTCGAGAGGTTGTAGCGGGTGATCGCGTAGTAGTTCTGGAAGCCCAGCCAGTACTGCTTGCCGGTACTGCCTTCAAGCGTGATCGGCGTGGCGGTGGCACCCGGCTGCACCGGCGCGCTGGGCTGGTAG
This sequence comes from Stenotrophomonas sp. SAU14A_NAIMI4_5, assembly GCF_003086795.1. Taxonomy (NCBI): domain Bacteria; kingdom Pseudomonadati; phylum Pseudomonadota; class Gammaproteobacteria; order Lysobacterales; family Lysobacteraceae; genus Stenotrophomonas; species Stenotrophomonas sp. SAU14A_NAIMI4_5. The sequence continues at coordinate 3,840,351 of NZ_CP026003.1, forward strand.
CCGCGCTGGGCCAGATCGGCCAGCGACCAGGTGGGCATCCACTCGGTCGGATTGAATTCCTCGCGTCCCGGCGCCAGCGTGGCCGGCACTGCCACCTGGCCGCCGCGCACCCAGCCGCCCTTCTTCACGAAGTAGTTGGCGATGGACGAGAACACGTCGTCGTAGCTGGTGAACAGATCGCGGCGGCCATCGCCGTTGCCGTCGACGGCGTAATCCAGATAGCTGGAGGGCATGAACTGGCCCATGCCCATCGCGCCGGCATAGCTGCCCTTGAGGGTGGTGATGTCCAGTTTCTCTTCGCGGCCCAGCTCGAACAGCTTGGCCAGTTCATCGCGGAAGAACAGCTCGCGGCGCACTTCGCGTTCCAGCTTGGCCGGATCGCCGCTGCGCGGGTAATAGAAGGCCAGCGTGTACAGCGCATCCAGCACGCGGTGGCTGCCGGCGTTCTTTCCGTAGCTGGTTTCCACGCCGATGATCGCCACGATCACTTCGGCCGGCACACCGGTGCGCTGCTGCACGCGGTCCAGTTCGGCGCGGTGCTCGGCCAGGAAGGCGCGGCCACCATCGATGCGCGCCTTGCTGATGAACATCGGCCGGTATTCGTTCCACGGCTTGACCCGCTCGGCCGGCCGCGACATGGCCGCGATGATCGGCTGGCGCACCTGCGCCTGGTCGAGCACGCGGGCGATCTCGGCCGGCGCCAGGCCATAACGCTTGGCGGTATCGGCGATGAAGTTGGCGCGGGCGGTCTCGAACGGCACCGGGGTCAGGTCAACCGGCGGCGCCGTGGCCGCGGTCGCTTCCGGGGCGGCTTCGGCCGGGCCCTGCTGGGGCTTGCCGGCCGGATGGCGCGGCGTGCTGCTGGCCTGGGGTGAAGTCGGCGGGGACGTCGGCTGGGTCGCGCAGGCGACCAGACCGAGGGTGAGCAAGCAGGCCAGGGAGCGTCGAATCATCGTCGCAGGTTAGCAGGTCATGGATGAATTAAAACCCCTAACACCATGAATCACAACGGTTTGCCCGCGTTCAGCGGGAAATGTGAAGGCGTCGTGATCACCCTGCCCCATTCAGGCAGAGGTTGCCGGTTGCGCCCCCATCCCCGCAGGCGCAACCGGCGACCGGATCCTGTCGATACCTGCGCGGCTGTCGCTCCCCAGTGACAGTGCCCCGCGCTCCCTGTATCCGTTGGATCAGTACAGCTTTCCCGCCCGACGCCCCCTCGCGCTGCATCTTCAGACGGCGCGCCGTGCCGAACGGGCCGCCATTGTGCAGGCCGATTGCGACAAGTCCATTGATCCGGATCAACGCTGCGTCAAAGTGTGAATTGTTACGCACTTTTTATGGAACTTCGTCGGCGGGGAGGTTCGGTTGGTGGTGTGTGGCGTGCGCGTCTGCGCTTTGCTGTAGCGCCGAGCCCATGCTCGGCTGCTTTTCACACAATGGGGTCAGAGCCCTCCTCTGCGAGGAGGGATCCGACCCCGATTCCGTGGTCAGCCGTAGCCAGCGTGTATCGGGTTGTGCACGCGCACTGCCATCACCAGGCCGATCCCCGCCAGCAGCGAAACCGCCGAAGTGCCGCCGTAGCTGACCAGCGGCATCGGGATGCCCACCACCGGCAGCAGGCCGGAAATCATTCCGCCATTCACCAGAACATAGACAAAGAACGCCAGGCCCAGGCTGCCGGCCAGCAAGCGCGCATGCGTGTCGCGCGCGTGCACGGCAATCCACAGGCAGCGCCCGACCACGAACAGGTACAGCGCGAACATCGTCGCCACGCCGATCCAGCCGAACTCTTCGCTCAGCACTGAGAACGCGAAGTCGGTGGTGTACTCGGGCAGGAAATCCAGGGTGGCCTGCGTGCCGTTGCCCCAGCCGCGGCCTTCCCATCCGCCCGAACCAATGGCGATGCGTGACTGCAGGATGTTCCAGCCGGTGCCGAGCGGATCGGCGGCGGGGTCGAGGAAGGTCAGTACGCGATCCTTCTGGTACTGCCGCAGCAGGCCGAACCAGGCCAGCGGCGCGGCCATCGCCACACTGGCCAGGCCGGTCGCCACCCAGCCCCAGTGCAGGCCGGCCAGCAGCAGCGCGAACACGCCGCTGGCTGTCACCAGGGTGGCCGTGCCCAGGTTGGGCTGCAGCAGGATGAGCACCGCGGGGACGCCGATCAGCGCCGCGGCCGTGAGCACCGAGCGTGGCGACGGCGGCAGCGGCTGCCGATGCAGGTACCAGGCCATCATCAGCGGCAGGCTGAGTTTGAGCAGCTCGGACGGTTGCAGGTAGAACACGCCCAGGTTGAGCCAGCGTTGGCCGTACTTGCCGGTCCCGATCACGTACACCGCCATCAATGGCAGCATCGACAGCGCGTACAGGGCCGGGGTCCACGCGCGCAGGCGCAGCAGTGACACCCGCGACAGCAGCCACATCGCCACCAGCCCACCGGCAAAGCGCGCGGCCTGCCCGGTGACCGGGCCCGACACGCTGTGCAGCACGGCCAAGCCGGCTGCCATCAACAGCAGCAACGCAACCAGCAGCGGCAGATCGATCGTACGCACCGCCTCGCGGCAGATGCCGAATACACGTTTCCATTCCACCCAGGCAGGGTAGCGGGCGGCGCTTGCGCGAAGCTTTCCGATGCCGCCGGATGCACGCTTTGGCTGTCCGTAGAGTCGAGCTTGCTCGACTGCTTTTCGCGCAGAGCAGTCGAGCAAGCTCGACTCTACGAAGGCGGCGGAGCCGTGGTCAGCCGTAGCCGCCGTGCACCGGGTTGTGGCTGCGGACGGCCATCACCAGGCCGAAGCCGGCCAGCAGCGAAACCGCCGAGGTGCCGCCGTAGCTGATCAGCGGCATCGGCACGCCCACCACCGGCAGCAGGCCGGAAATCATCCCGCCGTTCACCAGCACGTAGACGAAGAAGGCCAGGCCGGTGGCGCCGGCCAGCAGGCGCGAGTACGAATCGCGCGACTGGCTGGCGATCCACAGGCAGCGCCCGATCACCACCAGGTACAGGGTCAGCACCAGGGCCACGCCCATCCAGCCGAATTCCTCGCTCAGCACCGAGAACGCGAAGTCGGTGGTCTGTTCGGGAATGAAGTTCAGGTGCGACTGCGAGCCCTCGCCCCAGCCCTTGCCATCGAAGCCGCCCGAACCGATCGCGATCTTCGACTGGATGATGTTCCAGCCCGCGCCCAGCGCGTCCATCTCCGGGTCGAGGAACATCATGATGCGGTCCTTCTGGTACGGCCGTAGCAGCCAGAACCAGGCCAGCGGCGCGACCGCGGCCACGCCGCCCACGCCCAGGCCCACCCACCACCACGGCAGGCCGGCCAGCAGCAGCACGAACACGCCACTGGCGGCGATCAGCACGCCGGTACCGAAGTCCGGCTGCAGCATCACCAGGCCGGTCGGCACGCCGATGATGACCATCGCCACCAGCACGGTATTGAAACGCGGCGGCAGCGGCATGCGGTGCAGGTACCAGGCCACCATCATCGGCAGGCTGACCTTCAGCAGCTCGGCCGGCTGCAGGTAGAAGAACTTCAGGTCCAGCCACTGCCGGCCGTATTTGCCCGTGCCCAGCACGAACACCGCCAGCAGCGGGATCATCGAGATCGCGTAGATGAGCGGGGTCGCCGAGCGGATGCGCAGGATCGGCACGCGCGAAATGCCCCACAGGGCGGCCATGCCGACCACGAAACGCGCGCCCTGCGCCATCACCAGGCTGTCGCCGCCGGCGCTCTTCAGCGTGGCCAGGCCGATCAGCATCAGCGCGCCGAGGGCCAGGCACAGCACCCAGTCCAGGGTGCTGAAGAAGCGGCGCAGCATGTCGCCGGCCCAGCGCAGGAAGTCACTCATCGTGCAGGCTCCGCGGGGGTCGAACGGGGGCTGGCGGGCAACGCGGCGGCGGGTGCGGCAGGTGCCCCCGGGCCCGGGGCGGGCGCCGGTTCCGGCGCGGGCATGCCGACCAGCACCGGGTGTTCGCCCAGCTGCGCGGCGGCGGTGTCGCCGGCCGGACGCGCGTTGGCATCTTCATTGTCGAACGCGGTCACGCCGATGACGGTGGTGCCGCGCTCGGCGTCCAGCGGCTGCATGCCCTCGGGCATCTTGCCCAGCAGGTACGCGTCGAACACCTTGCGCGCGATCGGCGCGGCGGCCGAACCACCGTAGCCACCGCCTTCGACGGCGATGGCCAGGGCGATGACCGGCTGCTCGACCGGCGCGAAGCCGACGAACAGCGCGCGGTGGCGCAGGTGCATCGGCAGGCTCTTCGGGTTCACTGCGGCCGTGCCCTTGCGGCTGACCACCTGCGCGGTACCGGTCTTGCCGGCCATGACGTACGGCGCGCCCACGGCCATGCGCGCGGCGCTGCCGCCGGGCTGCATCGTGGCCATCATGCCTTCGCGCACGGCCTGCACATTGTTCGGGTTGGGGCTGACCGGCTTGCTCGGGCCCTGCTCGGTGGCGACCCAGTCGTGGTCGAAACCGGCGCGCTGCTGGATGACCAGGTGCGGGGTGCGCAGCTGGCCATTGGCCAGCGCACTGACGCCGCGCGCCAGCTGCAGCGGGGTGACCTTCCAGTCGCCCTGGCCGATGCTGATGTTGACGGTGTCGCCCGGGTACCAGGCTTCCTTGCGGCTTTTGCGCTTGTAGGCCGGCGACGGCAGGATGCCGCCGATCTCGCCGGTCAGGTCGATACCGGTCGGCTGGCCGAAGCCGTAGTACTCCATGTAATGGTCGAAGCGCTCGATGCCCAGGTCCAGCGCCAGCTTGTAGTAATAGGTGTTGACCGACTGTGCGATGGATTTGCGCAGGTCCGTCCAGCCATGGCCGCCGCGGTGCGAATCGCCCCAGCCGCGCGACGTGCCCGGCAGGTAGAACATGCCGGTGGACAGCACCTTGTCTTCCGGCCGGCGCACACCGGAATCGAGGCCAGCCAGGCCGATCAGCGGCTTCAGGGTGGAACCGGGGGCGACGCCACCCAGCACCAGGCGGTTGAACTGCGGCCGCGACGGGTTGTCGTTCAGCGCCTTGAAATCGGCATGCGAGATGCCGTTGACGAACAGGTTGGGGTCGTACGACGGCAGGCTGACCATCGCCAGCACTTCACCGGTGCGCGGGTCCATCGCCACGGCCGAACCTTCCTGGTCGCCGAAGGCAGCTACCAGCGCACGTTGCAGGTCGGCATCGATGGACAGGCGCAGGTCGGCGCCGGACTGCGCGGCCACCCGGCCGATGGTGCGGATGGCGCGGCCCTGCACGTTGGTCTCGACCTGCTCGTAGCCGACCTTGCCGCGCAGCTGCTGCTCGTAATAGCGCTCCAGGCCCGATTTGCCGATGTGGGTGAGCGCCGCGTTGCCCTCGCCGAGGATCTCCAGATCCTTGTCATCGACCCGGCCGACGTAGCCGATGATGTGCGCGAACAGGTCGCCATAGGGATAGCGACGGGTCAGGTAGGGTTCCAGCTCCACGCCCGGGAAACGCCAACGGTCCACGGCGAAGCGCGCCATTTCCTCATCGGTCATGCGCAGCTTGAGGGTGACCGGCAGGAACTTGCGGCGCGCCTTGCGCGACTTGTTGAACGCTTCCAGCTCTTCAGGGCTGATGCTGATGATCTTCGCCAGCCCGTCCAGGGTGGCGTCCATGTCCTTGACCTTGTCCGGGGTCACGTCCAGGCGGAAGGCCGGCACGTTCTCGGCCAGCAGGCGGCCGTTGCGGTCGTAGATCATGCCGCGCCCGGGCACGACCGGCCGCGGCTTGATGCGGTTGGCCTCCGAGCGCGTGGCGTAGATATCGTGATCCAGCACCTGCAGCTTGAAGTACCAGCCGCCCAGGCCCAGCAGGCAGACCAGCACGCCGAGGAAGCCCAGCGCCGCGCGGCGGCGGAACTGTTCGGCTTCGGCGTGCGGGTTCTTGACCTGGCGACGCGGGATCATGGCTCAGCGCCCGCGCTTGCCGAAACGCACGGCGTCGAGCAGCACGAACACCAGCGGCCACAGGCCCATGCCCAGCAGCGGTGCCCACCAGTACGACCACGGCAGGGTCGGTTCACCCACCAGGATGTGCACCAGCGCGCTGACGATGCGGTCATTGAACAGCAGGCCGCCGATGGCCAGCATCTGCTGCGACATCGGGAAGAAACGGATGCGGGCGCGGAAGCGCTGCAGGATGAAGGCCAGCATCACCAGGCGCATGGCCTGTTCGCCGAGCACGCCGCCATACAGCAGGTCGGCGATGACGCCGCTGGTGAAGGCGATGCCCAGGCCCACGCGCTCGGGGGCCTCGATGACCCAGTACGCCAGCACCAGCGCCAGCCAGTACGGGCGCAGCGGCTGCAGCAGCGCGGGCAGCGGCAGCAGGCCCAGCAGCAGGGCCACGACCAGGCTGGCCGGCAGCACCCAGGGGTTATCGCGCACGCGGCTCATCGTGCGGGCTCCTGCGGGGTGGGTTGCGGTTGTTGTTGCGGTTGCCGGCCAGCGGCCGGCACTACCGGGGAGCTGGCTGGGGCAGAGCCCCCCTCTTGTTGAGGGGGGCGCGCCGACGGCGCGGGGGTAAGGTGGGATGCCCCCCCGGCAGCCTGGTTTGCCAAAGGCAAACTTGGCTGAGGCAATTCGCCTGCCGCAGGCAAGCGAATTGCCGCACCCGGGCGCAGCAGCAGTACGTCGCGGCCGCGGTCGAGCTGGGCGGCAGGCTTCATTTCGCCCACCAGGAAGGCGTGGGTGTCGTCGGGGCGCAGCGCGGTGATGGTGCCGACCGGGAAGCCCGGCGGGAACCGCCCGCCCAGGCCGGAGGTGACGATCTCATCGCCCACTTCCACGCCCGCGCTCAACGGAATGTCGCGCAGCTGCAGGGTGTCGCCGCGGCCGTAGACGATCAGGCGCACGCCGTTGCGGGCCACGGTCACCGGCACCGCATGGTCCGGGTCGGTCAGCAGCAGCACGGTGGAGGTGCCACCGGTGGTGCTGATCACCTGCCCCATCAGGCCACCGGCATCGATCACCGCCTGGCCCACGTGCACGCCGTCGCGGCTGCCGGCATCGAGCACCAGGCGCTGCTTGACCGGGTCCAGGTCGATATCGAGGATCGGCGCCAGCTGCACGTCCAGGCCACTGCGCTCGGCCACGTTCAGCAGTTCGCGCAGCTGGGCGTTGTCCAGCGCGGCGGTCTGCAGGCGGGTCAGGCGCGCATTGGCCAGCAGCAGCTGGTTGCGCAGTTCGCGGGTCTCGGCCACCAGCTGGCCATGGCTGGCCGCGTTGTCGCGCACCTGGTTGCTGAGCTTGCCCGGCAGGCCGGCCAGCGCCCACACCGGCTGCACCAGCGTGTCGGCCTGGGCGCGCACGCGCGCCAGCCAACCGGCCTGGTCGTCCAGCACGATCAGGATGATGGCCATGGCCAGGTAGGCGAGCAGTCGCAGCGGACTGGCGGCGTCACCGGATCGGGAGGCTACGGGAGGACCGGCGTAAGGCGGCACGGCAACAGTTCAACCAGCAAAGGGCGAAGGGGAAACACGGCGGCGCCCCACCGGTGCTGGCCCGCAGCAGCGGGCCACACCCCGGAAGGGCGCTGCAGGAACGACCAGGCGGCAGGCCTCAGTCCGGCGCAAAGAACTCGTTGCCGTGCATGTCGACCAGTTCCAGCGCACGACCGCCACCGCGGGCCACGCAGGTCAGCGGGTCGTCGGCCACCTGCACGTGCAGGCCGGTTTCCTCGGAAATCAGGCGGTCCAGGTCGCGCAGCAGGGCGCCACCACCGGTCAGCACGATGCCGCGCTCGGCGACGTCGGCGCACAGTTCCGGCGGAGTCTGCTCCAGGGCCAGCTTGACCGCGCTGACGATGCCCGACAGCGGCTCGTGCAGGGCCTCCAGCACTTCGTTGGAGCTGATCTTGATCATCTTCGGCACGCCCTCGGCGAGGTTGCGGCCGGAGATTTCCATCTCGATCACTTCCGCCTGCGGGTAGGCGCAGCCCAGCTCGACCTTGATGCGCTCGGCGGTGGCTTCGCCGATCAGCATGCCGTGGTTGCGGCGCACGTAGTTGGTGATCGACTCGTCGAAGCGGTCGCCACCGATGCGCACCGAGGCCGAATAGACGATGCCGTTCAGCGAGATCACCGCCACTTCGGTGGTGCCGCCGCCGATGTCGATGACCATCGAACCGCGTGCCTCGGTGACCGGCATGCCGGCGCCGATCGCGGCGGCCATGGGCTCTTCGATCAGAAACACGTCGCGGGCACCGGCTTCCTCGGCCGACTCACGGATGGCGCGGCGCTCGACCTGGGTCGAACCGGCCGGCACGCAGACCAGCACGCGCGGGCTCGGGCGCAGCACGCGCGACTTGTGCACCTTCTTGATGAAGTGCTTGAGCATCGCCTCGGTGTAGGTGAAGTCGGCGATGACGCCGTCCTTCATCGGGCGAATGGTGGTGATGTGGCCCGGGGTACGGCCCAGCATCTGCTTGGCTTCGGCGCCTACGGCTGCCACCGAGCGGGTGCCACCGATGGCACGGTCCTGGCGCACGGCCACGACCGACGGCTCGTTCAGAACGATACCCTGCCCACGCACGTAAATAAGGGTGTTGGCCGTGCCCAGGTCGATGGACAGGTCGTTGGAGAACATGCCACGGAGTTTCTTGAACATCTGAGGAAGGAGTCCTGAGGGGTGTCGTGCCCGCCGCGGGATGGCGAAAAAATGGGCAGAATTCGAGGCCGACAAGCCTAGCAACCCGCTCCCCGGCGAGCAAGGAAAAAACTAGCTGAACCCGCGTCTTCACAGGCTTTCGCCCGGATCGGCCATCACCCGGTTCTGGCCCTGAGCGGCACCAGCAGGTAACCTTTGCGCCGTCGGGCGCCCAAGGGCGCCATTTGCTTGCTGGCCGATGCCGGCTGGCCACCCCCAAAATTCACCGCATAGGCTTACATCGATGTCCGCTCTGATCTGTGGTTCTCTTGCCTTCGACACCATCATGGTGTTCCCGGACCAGTTCAAGAATCACATCCTCCCGGACAAGGTGCACATCCTGAACGTGTCCTTCCTGGTCCCGCGCATGCGTCGCGAACTGGGCGGCTGCGCCGGCAACATCGCCTACAACCTGAAGCTGCTGGGCGGCAGCCCGATCCCAATGGGCACCGTCGGCCAGGATTTCGCTCCGTACCGTGAGCACTTCGAGCGCATGGACATCGACCTGAGCCAGGTCCGCGTGCTGGAAGACATGTTCACCCCGCAGTGCTTCATCACCACCGACCACGACAACAACCAGATCACCGCGTTCCATCCGGGCGCGATGATGCGTTCGCACGAGAACCACGTGAAGGACGTGCCGGGCGTCACTTTCGGCATCGTTGCGCCGGACGGCCGTGACGGCATGATCCAGAACGCGGCCGAGTTCCTGGAATGCGGCATCCCCTTCATCTTCGACCCGGGCCAGGCGCTGCCGCTGTTCAACGGCCCGGAGCTGCGCGATTTCATCGAGCAGGCCGACTACGTGGTGGTCAACGACTACGAGTCGAACCTGCTGCAGGAACGCACCGGCTGGGACGAGAAGCAGATCGTGAGCCGGGTGAAGGCCTACATCACCACCCGTGGCCCGAAGGGCGCGGTCATCCACACCCCGGAAAAGAGCTACGACATCCCGCCGGCGCACGAGCGCCGCGTGGTCGACCCGACCGGTTGTGGCGACGCCTTCCGCGCCGGCCTGATCTACGGCATCGAGAAGGGCTACGACTGGCTGACCATCGGCCGCATGGCCAACCTGATGGGCGCGCTGAAGGTCGAGCACCCGGGCACGCAGAACCAGCGCTTCACGTTTGAAGAGTTCCACGACCAGTTCAAGCAGCAATTTGGCTACGCACTCGGCGCGTAACCAAATTGCCCGCGCATTTCACCTTATCCCCGCGCCTTCGGCGCGCCCCCTTGAACAACAAGGGGGCTCTCCACCCGACGCGTTATCTCGACCTGCCCTGGTAGGTGTCGACCTTGGTCGACACTGCCGGCCAGCGGCCGGCACTACCCGCCGGGCATGGCCCGGCGCTACCCGTTCTGTTGCCAGGCGGCCAACAACGCGCGGCAATCGGCGAAATGCCAATCCGCGCGGCCCGGCCACGGGTTGTCGGGCAGGTTGACCAGCACGGTGCGCGCTCCGGCGGCGCGGCCGCAGTCCAGGTCGTAGGCGTGGTCGCCCACCATCACCGCCGCGTCGGCACCGATGCCCCAACGCCGCAGATGCTGCTGCACGCCGTCGGGTGACGGCTTCGGCACCGCTTCATCGCGGCCGATGATGCAGCGATCGTCAAACAGATCCCCTACCCCGATCGCATCCAGCGTCAGCTTGGCCAGCGCATGGTCGTTGCGGGTCAGGATGCCCAGCTGGCAACCGGCTGCGGCCAGCGCGCGCAGCAGCTCGACCGCGCCGGGCGCCGGCAGCGCGCCTTCGGCCAGGTCATGCTCGTGGGCCAGCAGCCAGGCGTGCTTGCGCGCCGCCTCCGCACCCGGCAGGCCCGCCAGGTGCACGAGGATGTCCGCGCTGGGCGGGATGCCCAGCTCGCGCTTGATGCGCTCGAAATCATGCATGGCCACGGTCAGCGTGCCATCCATGTCGAACACCCAGTGGCGCACGGCCGACAATGCCGGCGCGTCCACGGCGGTGGCCGTCACTTCCACCACTGCGGCATGCGGCTGGTGTCCACGCCACCGGTCTCGAACACGGCCGTGCGGGTGCCACCGGCCTTCACCGGGAATTCGATGCTGATCGACTTGCCCTTCTGCGCCAGCTTCCACAGCGCCTTCTGGTCGGTGATGAACATGGCGATGGCCTCATCGGTCTTCGGCCGCCAGGCCGCCATCGAGATCGGTTTGCCATCGTCCACGGTCACCTTCACCGTGCACTGCGGGCAGCGGAAATCACCGGCCTGCAGCACCAGATAGGCATGCCGCTTCCATTCGGGATGGTCGCGGAACACCAGCTGCACCGGCTTGGCGCCGCTGCCGTCCACGTCCACCCGTTCCTTGCTGTAGATGGTGGCCGAGACCTGCTTGCCCTTGCTGCCGACCGGAATCTCGTTGTACTGCCACAGCGCCTGCATGCGGCGCAGGTCGCGCGCGGCATCGCCCTTGGCCTTCACTTCATCGAAGCCGGCGGCGATGCGCTCGGCCGCGGCGGTGTCCTTGTACTGGTCCAGCAGCGAACCACCGTGGATGCGCGCGCGTTCCCAGTCCTGCGAGGCCACGGCTGCGTCGTACTGCTTGGCGACGTCCTCGGCCTTGGCTTCCTTCTGCGCCTGGGCGGCGGCAGCAGCGGCTTCCTGCGCCTTGCGCTCTTCCTCGGGGTTGCTGCAGGCGGCCAGGGCCAAGGCGCAGGCGGTGATCAGGATCAGACGTTTCATGCGGAAGTCCTTTGCGGGTGCCCCCCGATTCTATCGGCGGCGGATGGCAGATACAGCAACGGCGGGTTTCCCCGCCGTTGCCGGTGACGCAGTGCCTGGTTGCCGGCCAGCGGCCGGCACTACCGCTTACTTGGCTTCAGCCTTGGCCAGCAGATCCTGGACCGAGGCGGTGGTGATCGGGTGGTAGCCCGGCTTGGCCTTCTCGAAGGCCTGCTTGGCCAGCTCCAGACCCTTCGGGGTCTTCACCAGTTCGGCGTAGATCGGCATGATCAGCTTGCGACGGCCGACGCGCTCGATGAACGCCGCCGCCGCGTCATTGGCCTGCTCGTAGCCGCTGCGGATGGCCAGCGGATACCAGCGCATGGCGATTTCGCCGTTGGCGGTGCCGGTGAAGTGGTACGCCTTGTCCAGCGCAGCCAGCTTGTCCAGCGGCAGGGTGGTGCCCAGGCCGTCGATGAAGCGGACCCATTCCTGGGTGCCCCACTCGGCGGTGACCTGGTTGGCCGGCAGGCTGCCCGCGCCGGAGAACGCGATGCGCGCAGCATCGACGCTGCTGAAGTTGCGCGACTGTGCCTTGGTGGCGAACGACGGGATGCCCGGCTCGTCCAGCCATGCCTTCAGCTCGGCCTCGCTCACCGCCGAGGGGTTCTTCGGCAGCAGGTTCTTCTTCAGGTAGTCGACGAACTGGTCGGTGTTGGCGCTCTGGAAGGCATGGTCATCGAACCAGCCACGCAGGAACGGATCGAAGGTCTCGCGGCCGAAGCGCTGTTCCAGGAACTCCAGGAACCACGAACCCTTGACGTAGGCGACCTGGCTCAGGGCTTCGTCGGGGTCACGCTCGTTCAGCGGCGGCAGGGCCAGGGCCTGGTCGGCCGGGCTCATGTCCTTCACTTCGGCCAGCAGGTCGGTCTGGTCGATCTGCTTCTCCATCTCGGCCATCTCCTTGCCGTACAGGGCTTCGGTGATGCGGCCCTGGACGTAGGTGGTGAAGCCTTCATTGAGCCAGATGTCCTTCCAGCTGGCGTTGGTCACCAGGTTGCCCGACCAGCTGTGCGCCAGTTCGTGGGCGACCAGCGAGACCAGCGACTTGTCGCCGACGATCACGGTCGGGGTGGCGAAGGTCAGGCGCGGGTTTTCCATGCCGCCGAACGGGAACGACGGCGGCAGCACCAGCATGTCGTAGCGGCCCCAGCGGTATTCGCCGTACAGCTTTTCGGCGGCACCGATCATCTTCTCGGTGTCTTCGAATTCCTTGGCAGCCTTGTTGACCATGGTCGGCTCGGCCCAGACGCCGGAGCGGCCGGAAATCGGCTCGAACACCAGGTCACCGGCAGCGATGGCCAGCAGGTAGGACGGGATCGGCTGCGGCATCTTGAAGGTGTAGTCACCGTCACGCGCGGCCTTCGGGTCGTTGTCGGCGCTCATCAGCACCATCACGTCCGGGCGCGAGGTCACGTGCGCGCTGTAGGTGAAGCGCACGCTGGGGGTGTCCTGCAGCGGCACCCAGGAACGGGCGTGGATGGCCTGCGACTGGCTGAACATGAAGGGCAGCTTCTTGCCCTCGGTCATCGACGGCTCCAGCCACTGCAGGCCCGAGGCGGTCGGTGCGGTGTGGTAGGTCACTTCGACCTTGGCCGGCTGTTCCGGCGCTTCAATGGTCAGCTTGCTGCCGAACACCTTGTCGACCGGGGCCAGGGCGAACTTCAGTTCGCTGCGTGCGCCATCGGCGCCGATGGCCTCGACCTTGGACACGCTCAGCTCACGGGTGTCGAGCACCAGCTGCTGGGCGTCCTTCTGCTTCCATTCCAGGGTGTAGGTCGCGGTGCCGCCGATCTGCTTCTGGTCGAAGTCCAGCTTCAGATCCAGCGCGATGTCCTTGATGACGACCTTGTCCGGCTCGGCGTACGAGCTTTCGTCGTGGCTGCGGTTCTCGGCGTTCACGGGGGCGGCGGGGGCCTTTTCGGCAGTCGGGGCGGCGGCGGGCGCGGCCGCCTCCTGGGAGCAGCCGGCGGCCAGGGCCACGGCCAGCGGAAGGAGCATCAGCGGATTACGCATGAATCGGGACCGTTACAGGGATCAAACCCCAATGGTACCTCTCCCTCGCCCCGGACGCGTTGCGCGATGCGGGGTAAGGCCGGCCGGGCGCCGGCCCGCCGGGCATGGCCCGGCGCTACCGGGGGTGCCGGGACGTTGCCTGGTAGCGCCGGGCCATGCCCGGCGGCCCCACACGCTTTACAGCTTGTAGCCGGAGTGGATCGAGACGATGCCGCCGGTCAGGTTCTTGTAGTGGCAGCGCTCGAAACCGGCCTGCCCCATCATCGCCTTCAGCTCTTCCTGCGGCGGGTGCTTGCGGATGCTCTCGGCCAGGTACTGGTAGCTGTCCGAATCGTTGGCGAACAGCTTGCCCAGCTTCGGCAGGATCCTGAACGAATGGAAGTCGTAGATCGGCTTGAACCAGTCGGCAGTGACTTCGGAGAACTCCAGCACGCGGGCCTGGCCGCCCACCTTCAGCACGCGGTACATCTCGCGCAGGCCGGCGTCCTTGTCGGTCACGTTGCGCAGGCCGAAGGCAATGGTCACCAGGTCGAAGCTGTTGTCCGGGAACGGCAGGGCTTCGGCGTTGCACTGCACGTAGTCCAGGCCGAGCACCAGGCCGCGGTTGGTCAGGCGGTCACGGCCGACCGACAGCATGCCGGCGTTGATGTCGCCCAGCACCACCGAACCTTCGGCGCCCACGCGCTCCTTCAGCAGGGCGGCGATGTCGCCGGTGCCGCCGGCCAGGTCGAGCACGCGGTCACCCGGCTTCACCTGCGCGGTGGCCACGTAATAGCGCTTCCAGGCCCGGTGCACGCCGAGGCTCATCAGGTCGTTCATCAGGTCGTAGCTGCGCGCGACCGAGGTGAACACCTCGCCGACAAGCTTCTGCTTGTCCTTGGCGGCCACGTCGCGGAACCCGAAATGGGTGGTACCGGATTTGTAGGGGGATTCGCTCATGCCGCTGATTATCGCACCGCCGGGGCCGCTGCGGGGTAACCGCGCCTTATCATGGCGGCCCATGACCCACCGGAGCCCCGCATGATCACCACGCCCGACTACCAGGCCCTGCTGCAGACCGCCATCGCCGAAGCCCGCCAGGGCCTGGCCGAGGGCGGCGTGCCGATCGGCGCGGCGTTGTACCACAACGATGGCCGCCTGCTCGGCTGCGGCCACAACCGCCGCGTGCAGGAAGGCGACCCGTCCGTGCACGGCGAAACCGATGCCTTCCGCAAGGCCGGCCGCCAGCGCCGTTACCAGGACACCATCATGGTCACCACCCTGGCACCGTGCTGGTACTGCTCGGGCCTGGTGCGCCAGTTCAATATCGGCACCGTGGTGGTGGGCGAATCGCGCACCTTCCAGGGCGGCATCGCCTGGCTGCGCGAAAACGGCGTCAACGTGATCGACCTGGACAGCCAGGAATGCGTGGACCTGCTGGGCGGCTTCATTGCGCAGTACCCGGAAATCTGGGACGAAGACATCGGCGAATAAGCGCCGCGTTTCCGTTCTGCGCACAGCTACATGAACGCTTCAGAGCCGGCACAGCCTTGTGCCGGCGAGCCTCTGCGCACCTTTAGGTGCGCTGGCGCACAGTCAGCTGGATAAGCCGCACACGCGCTGCTAACACCCCCTTCGCACGGCGCGCCTAGGGTGGAATCACCGGGGCCCCTTGTCCCGGCGGAGCAAGCCCATGAGCGCGCACGCCGTACATCCCCTGCCCGACCCGGCCCTCGCCGGCATCCGCGACCGCCTGACGCAGCAGTTCGCGCTGCATCGCCGTGGCGCGCCGTTCTGGGCAGCCTTCCAGGACATGCAGCAGGAAATCACCCGCGATCATCCGCGCGACCGCGTACGCCTGTGCAACGCGATGGCCGACATGGCCGAAGACCTCGGCGCCGTTGAACACGCACAGCTGATCGATGGCAACACCGGCTGCACACCGCGCTGACGCTGCATGCACCGGCACATACGCACACTGCGATGAACCCCCACTCCCTGCCACCCCAACCGAACTGGAATGCCATGCACGCTGAAGTCCCCGCCATCCCACCGGTCATCGACGTTGATGCGGAGCTCGATCACTGGCGCCGGCAGCATGCCGACGGTGCCTTGCCGCACAACTCGTTCGGCTCCTACGTGCCGTGGATCAAATTCGCCTGTGATTCGCTGATCACCCAGCCGCGCGCCAGCAACGCCGAGCGCGATGAAATGTTCCAGACCCAGTACGCCCTGCAGATCATGCCGCGCCTGACCGAATCGCAGGCCCGCGAGTTCGTCGACCGCTGCTGGCAGCACGTCTACCAGACCAGCCGCGTGCGCCTGCAGGACGCCCCGCGCCTGCGCGCCTGACCTGCGCGCCTGACCTGAGCTCCCCCGCGGCTGCACGGCCCGTGCACGGGCGGCTGCCGATCATCGTCGTTACCTGGGTGGAACGACGACGATGAAAGCCAGAACTTTGTTCAATACGATCGCCAAGAAGGCCGCGGCCGCCACCGGCTCGCCGTGGACCTTCCTGGCCGCAGTGGCGATCGTGGTGGTGTGGGGCATCAGCGGCCCCGTATTCGGCTTCAACGATACCTGGCAGCTGGTGATCAATACCGGCACCACCATCATCACCTTCCTGATGGTGTTCCTGATCCAGCACACGCAGAACTCGGATACGGCAGCGATGCAGATCAAGCTGGACGAGCTGATCCGCGCCACGGCCGAGGCCAACAACGAGCTGCTGGACCTGGAAGAAATGGACGAAGAGCGGCTGGAGGAAATCCGCGCCGAGTACGAGCGCATGGCCCGCGAGGCCGGCGATGCCCTTGCCCGGGTACGCTCCTGCCGCGCGGCGCCGCGCGATGATGAGGCCGTTTGACACCAGACGGTAGCGCCGGGCCCTGCCCGGCGAGCGCGAAGCGCGGTCTGTGTCCGATCCCATGAACGCCCACGCTCTGGTAGCGCCGGGCCCTGCCCGGCGAGCGCGAAGCGCGGCCTGTGTCCGGTCTCATGAACGCCCACGCTCTGGTAGCGCCGGGCCCTGCCCGGCGAGCGCGGCAGCGCGGTCTGTGTCCGATCCCATGAACGCCCGAAGGAAGCCGCCGGGCATGGCCCGGCGCTACCGACCCGGCGCCGCGCGGCAGAACCTCACAGGGGGCCAAGGTATCCGCCGATAGGTGGATTCAAAGCGCATTCCCAGACTGGCCCAATGTCCAGCCGTCATCTCCAACGTGGCCGCGAATCCCGCATCGACGGGTACTACGTATTGACCACCGTGGTGCTGAAGCGACGCCCGGTGTTTGCAGACCCTCGCTGCGCAGAATGCCTTGTAGATACACTGCGCCTCGTCGAGCGCGAGCGACTGAGTCGCTCATTCGCATGGGTCGTCATGCCCGACCATCTTCATTGGTTGATGCAGTTGCGCGCCGGCACGCTCGCCCGATTGATGGGAACGTTGAAATCACGCAGCAGCCGCCTTATAGGGCAGCAGTTCGGTGTGGAGACGCCCCTGTGGCAGCCGAGCTACTTCGACCACGCTGTTCGCAATGAAGATGCGTTGAGACGTCATGCGCTCTACATTCTGGGGAATCCGATCCGTGCGGGGCTTGCTGCCGAACTGGATGAATACCCGTTTGCTTGGTGCCGATGGCCGATGCGATAGCGATTGGACCTGCGGCAGAAGCCGCCGGGCATGGCCCGGCGCTACCGATGTTACCTCCGCCTTCATGCGCGGTCGGCGTTTGATGTCGCGCACGCCCCAAAAAAGCCGCCGGGCATGGCCCGGCGCTACCGGGGGTTACCCGCGTTCGTGCCAGCCGCCGCCCAGCACCTTGTACAGGGTGATGCGGTTGGTCTGCTGGGCCAGCTCGGTCTGCAGGCGCGTCTGCTGCGCGCTGTAGGCGGTGCGGCGTGCGTCCAGCAGGGTCACGAAGCTGTCCAGGCCGGCGTCATAGCGGGCCTGCGACAAGCGGTTGGCTGTTTCGGCCGCATCCACCAGGCGCTGCTGCGCGCTCACCTGCTCGTCCAGGCTGACATTCAGCGCCAGCGCGTCGGAGGTTTCGCGGAAACCGCTCTGGATCGCCTTTTCATACTGCGCCAGGGCGATATCGCGATCCGCATTGGCCACCGCCAGGTTCGCGCGCAGCTTCCCGCCCTGGAAGATCGGCAAGGTGATCTTCGGCAGGAAACTCCACACGCGCGTGCCGCTGTCGAACAGGTTGGACAGTTCGCCCGAGCCACTGCCGATGCTGCCGGTCAGGGTGATGCTGGGGAAGAACGCGGCACGCGCGGCACCGATGTTGGCGTTGGCCGCCAGCAGCTGGTGTTCGGCGGCCATGATGTCCGGGCGCTGCAGCAGCACGTCGCTGGGCAGGCCGGCCGGCGGCGGGGCCAGGGCCAGCAGCTGCGGTTCGATGCTGTCCGGCAGCAGGTCCGCATCGACCTGGCCACCGGCCAGCAGGGCCAGCGCGTTGCGGTCCTGGGCCAGCTGCCCGCGCAGGCGGGCGGCATCGGTACGCGCGGTTTCCACCAGCGTGCGGGTCTGGCTCAGCTCCAGCCCGGAGCTGCCACCGCGTTCGTGGCGGGCCTCGGCCAGGCGCAGCGAATCCTCGTAGGTCTTCAGCGTGGCCTCGGAGATCTTCAGCTGCTGCGCGTCGGCACCGTAGGTCAGCCACGCGGTGGCGGTCTCGGCCACCAGGCTCAGCTGCGCGTTGCGGCGGTTGGCGGCCACGGCGAAGTACTGCTGCAAGGCAGACTCGCTGAGGTTGCGCACGCGGCCAAACAGATCCAGCTCGAAGTCGGCCACGCCGACGCCGGCGGTGAACTGCTCGGTGACACCGGCATTGGTGCCCTGCCGCTCCATCTGGCCGGTGGCGGCCAGGCCGGGCACGCGGTCGGCGCGCTGCACGCGGTACTGGCCGCGTGCCTTTTCCACGTTCAACACCGCCACGCGCAGGTCGCGGTTGTTGTCCAGCGCCTGGCCGATCACCTGCTGCAGGCGCTCATCGGTGAAGAAGTCGCGCCAACCCAGTGCCGCGACATCGGTCACTTCGCCCTGGCTGGCTTCGGCCGGCCACTGCGACGGAATGGCCGGGGCAACGGCGGTGTTCTTCGGCACCAGCGTGGAGCAGCCGGCCAGGCCCAGGCTGGCGACGAGCGCCAGCAGCAAAGGGGTCTTATTCATGGGAACCTCCATGGGCAGCGTCATCGCGCGGAGCCGGCGGCGTGCCACCTCCGTTGCCCTTGTTGCGGTTGAACACGCGCTGCACCACCACGAAGAACAGCGGGATGAAGAACACGCCCATCACGGTGCCCACCAGCATGCCGCCCAGCACGCCGGTACCGATGGCGCGCTGCGCACCGGAACCTGCACCGGAGGCGATGGCCAGCGGCAGCACGCCCAGGCCGAACGCCAGCGAGGTCATGATGATCGGACGCAGGCGGTCGCGGACCGCATGCATCGTCGCTTCGATCAGGCCCGCGCCCTTCTCCAGGTTTTCCTTGGCGAATTCCACGATCAGGATCGCGTTCTTGCTGGTCAGGCCCACCGTGGTCAGCATCGCCACCTGGAAGTAGATGTCGCGTTCCATGCCGCGGAAGGTGTTGGCCAGCACCGCGCCGAGAATACCCAGCGGCGCCACCAGCAGCACCGAGGTCGGCACGCTCCAGCTTTCATACAGCGCGGCAAGGCACAGGAACACGATCAGCAGCGACAGCGTGTACAGCAGCGGCGTCTGCGAACCGGCCTGGCGTTCCTGGTAGGACAGCGCGGTCCATTCGATGTCGAAGCCCGGCGGCAGATCCTTGGCGATGCGTTCGATCTCGGCCATGGCATCACCGGATGCCACGCCCATGGCGGGCTCGCCCTGGATCTCCATCGCCGACACGCCGTTGTAGCGTTCCAGGCGCGGCGAACCGTAGTCCCAGCGCTTGGAGGCGAAGGCACTGAACGGCACCATTTCACCCTGCCCGTTCTTCACCGACCAGACGTTGAAGTCGTCCGGGTTCATGCGGAACGGTGCATCGGCCATCACGTACACGCGCTTGACCCGGCCACGGTCGATGAAGTCATCGATGTAGCTGCTGCCCCATGCCGCGGCCAGGGTGTTGTTGATCGAGCTGATCGACAGGCCCAGGGCGTTGGCCTTTTCCACGTCCACGTCGATGCGCAGCTGCGGGGTGTCTTCCTGGCCGTTGGGGCGCACGTTGGCCAGCAGCTTGCTCTGCCCCGCCGCACCCAGCAGCTGGTTGCGCGCGGCCAGCAGGGCGTCATGGCCCTTGCCGCTGGTGTCCTTCAGGAAGAACGTGTAACCCGAACCGATACCCAGCTCCGGCATGGCCGGCGGCGGGAAGGCGAAGATGAAGGCGTCCTTGATCTGGCCCAGCGCGCCCATCGCACGCCCGGTGATCGCACCCACGCTGTGGTCGGCGTCGCGCTCCTTCCAGTCCTTCAGCTTGACGAAGGCCATGCCCGCGTTCTGGCCCATGCCGGCGAAGCTGAAGCCCTGCACGGCGAAGATGGACTCGACCGCATCGGCCTCGTTCTTCAGGAAGTGGTCTTCCAGCTTGGCCATCGCTTCCAGGGTGCGTTCCTGGGTGGCGCCGACCGGGGTCTGCACCAGCGCCATCATGATGCCCTGGTCTTCATTGGGCAGGAACGAGCTGGGCAGGCGCGCGAACAGCACGCCCATCACCACGGCCAGGGCGACGAAGATGCCCATGAAGCGCCACGGGCGATGGATGATGCCCTTCACGCCGCGCTGGTAGGTTTCGCTGGAACGGTCGAAGCCACGGTTGAAGCCGTTGAAGAAACGGCCCAGCAGGCCGCTGTGGGCGACGTGGTGCTCGCCCTTCTTCAGCGGCTTGAGCATGGTCGCGCACAGCGCCGGGGTCAGCACGATGGCCACCAGCACCGACAGCGCCATGGCCGAAACGATCGTGGCCGAGAACTGGCGGTAGATGATGCCGGTCGAGCCGCTCATGAAGGCCATCGGCACGAACACCGCCGACAGCACCAGGCCGATGCCCACCAGCGCGCCGGTGATCTGGCTCATCGACTTGCGGGTGGCTTCCAGCGGCGACAGGCCCTCTTCGGACATGATGCGCTCGACGTTCTCCACCACCACGATGGCATCGTCCACCAGCAGGCCGATGGCCAGCACCATGGCGAACATGGTCAGCATGTTGACCGAGAAGCCGAGCATGGCCAGCACGCCGAAGGTACCCAGCAGCACCACCGGCACAGCGATAGTCGGGATCAGGGTGGCGCGGAAGTTCTGCAGGAACAGGTACATCACCACGAACACCAGCACGATCGCTTCGATCAGGGTCTTGATGACGCCCTTGATCGAGACCTGCACGAACGGGGTGGTGTCGTACGGCACGACGGTTTCCAGGCCGGCCGGGAAGCTGGACTTCATCTCGTCCAGCGCGGTGCGAACGCCCTCGGCCGTGGCCAGCGCGTTGGCGCCGGTGGCCAGGGTGATGGCGATACCGGTGGACGGCTTGCCGTTGTAGCGGGTGACGAAGTCGTAGCTCTCCGCACCCAGCTCGACGCGGGCGACATCGCCCAGGCGCAGCTCGCTGCCATCGGTACCGCCACGCACCAGGATGTTGCGGAACTGTTCCGGGGTCTGCAGGCGGTCCTGCGCGTTGATGGTGGCGTTGAGCTGCTGGCCCTTCACCGACGGCGCACCGCCCAGCTGGCCGATGGCCACCTGTGCGTTCTGCGCGGTGATCGCCGCGGTCACTTCATCGACCGACAGCTTGTAGGTGTGCAGCTTGTTCGGGTCCAGCCAGATGCGCATGGCGTACTTGCCACCAAACACCTGGATGTTGCCCACGCCCGGCACGCGGCTCAGCGTGTCGACGACATTGGAGCCGACGTAGTCGGCGATGTCGTTGGCATCCATGCTGCCGTCGTTGGACACGAAGCCGAGCACCTGCAGGAAGCCGCTGCTGGACTTGGCCACGTTGATGCCCTGCCGCTGCACTTCCTGCGGCAGCAGCGGCATGGCCAGCTGCAGCTTGTTCTGCACCTGCACCTGGGCGATGTCCGGGTTGGTGCCCGCTTCGAAGGTGAGGGTGATGGTGGCCTGGCCGTTGGCCGAGCTGTTGGAGGAGAAGTAGATCAGGCCATCGAGGCCCTTCATGTTCTGCTCGATGATCTGCGTCACCGAGTCCTCGACCACCTTGGCCGATGCACCCGGGTAGGTGGCGCTGATCTCGACGGCCGGCGGGGCGACCTCGGGATACATCGACACCGGCAGCTTCACCACCGCCAGCGCACCGGCCAGCATGATGATGATGGCGATCACCCACGCGAAGATGGGTCGATCAATGAAAAAACGTGCCATGGAATTCTCCGCTTACTTCGCGTCGCCGGCCGGCTGGGCGGCAGGCTGCGGGGCGGCGTCCGGCTGTGCCGGGGCGGCGCCCTTCTCGGTGGCCTGCACGGGCATGCCGGGGCCGATCTTCTGCAGGCCTTCGACGATGACCTTGTCACCCGGCTGCAGGCCGTCCTCGACCAGCCACTTGTCGGCCAGTGCGCGGCTGACCTTCACCGGGCGCACTTCCACCTTGTTGTCCTTGCCGACCACCATGGCGCTGGTATCGCCCTTGGCGTCGCGGGCGATGCCCTGCATCGGCACCAGCACGGCATCGGCGCGCACGCCGCCGCCGATCACCGCGCGCACGTACATGCCCGGCATCAGCAGGCCCTCGGGGTTGTCCACCTTCACCCGCAGCGCGTAGCTGCCGGTGGTCGGGTCGACGCTCACTTCGGAGAACTCCAGCGCGCCCTTGTGCGGGAACTCGCTGCCATCTTCCAGCAGGATGGTGACCGGCAGGGTCTGGTTGTCCTGCAGTCGGCCGGCGGCCAGTTCGCGGCGCAGCTGCAGCAGCTCGGCCGAGGACTGGGTCAGGTCGACGTAGATCGGGGTGAGCTGCTGCACGGTGGCCAGTGCATCGGCCTGGCCGACGCTGACCAGCGCGCCCTGGGTGACGCTGGACTTGCCGATGCGGCCGCTGATCGGCGCGGTGATGCGGGCGTAGCCGAGGGTGACGTTGGCCGCGTCCAGCGCAGCCTTGGCGGCACCGACATCGGCCTCGGCCTGCTTCTGCGCGGCCACGGCGTTTTCCAGGTCCTGCTGGCTGACCGCATCGACCTTGGCCAGCTCGGTGATGCGCTTGGCGCTCAGGCGCGCGGCGTTGGCGGTGGCTTCGGCGCGGGCCAGCTGGGCGCGGGCGCTGTTGGCCTGGGCGCGGTAGCTGGCGTCTTCGATCTGGTACAGCGGCTGCCCTTCCTTGACCAGGCCGCCTTCGGTGAACAGGCGCTTGGCGACGATGCCGCTGACCTGCGGACGCACTTCGGCGACCAGGAAGGCATTGGTGCGGCCCGGCAGTTCGCGGGTCAGGCCCACGCTTTCCGACTTCAGCGTGACCACGGTCACCTGGCCGGGGCCTTGCTGGGGCTGTTCGGGTTGGCCACCGCAGGCGGCCACGGTCGCGGCGATGGCCAGCGACAGCAGGAAGGGGCGGATTCGGGTCAGGGGCATGGGGCTGGGGCTCGGGGAAGGAAAAAGATTCTCAGCTTGCCGTGATACGCAGCCGCATCCTGGTCCTGGGGCGCGGTTGTCGCAGCGGGCAGGCATCCCCGCGCACGGCGCAGGCATCAGCAGGCGCGCATACACGACGGGGAGCATGGGGGCGAAATATACATACATGATTGTTTGTTTGTAAAGCGGTACAATTTAGGCTGGTTTCACCGGCACTGGTACCCACTCCCCCGACCCATGGCGCGCAAGACCAAAGAAGACACCCAGGCAACCCGCGAAGGCATCCTTGATGCCGCCGAGGCCTGCTTCCATGAACACGGGGTGGCCCGGACCACGCTGGAGATGATCGGTGCCCGCGCCGGCTATACCCGCGGCGCGGTCTATTGGCACTTCAAGAACAAGACCGAGGTGCTGGCCGCGATCATCCAGCGGGTGCACCTGCCCTTCATGCAGGAACTGGAGCGCACTTCCAGCGACGAGCGGCAGACGCCGATCCACGACCTGCGCGCGGTGATGATCTACTCGTTCATCGAGCTCTCCGAGGATGAGCGCCTGCGCAAGACCATGGAAATCATGCTGCGCAGCGATGCCTCGTCGGAAAGCCGTGCGCTGGCCGAGCTGCAGCAGTCCGGCTTCCGCGATGCGCTGGACCGGATGGAGCGCGCCCTGCGCCGCGCCCAGGACCTGCGCCAGCTGCGCGACGGCGCCGACCCGAAGATCGCCGCGCGCATGCTGCACGCCACCGTGCTGGGCGTGCTGCACGGGGCGATGGTCGAACCGGAACTGATGGACCTCAAGCGCGACGGCATGCTCGCGCTGGACATGACCCTGACCGCCTACGTGAA
This sequence comes from Stenotrophomonas sp. SAU14A_NAIMI4_5, assembly GCF_003086795.1. Classification (NCBI taxonomy): domain Bacteria; kingdom Pseudomonadati; phylum Pseudomonadota; class Gammaproteobacteria; order Lysobacterales; family Lysobacteraceae; genus Stenotrophomonas; species Stenotrophomonas sp. SAU14A_NAIMI4_5. The sequence goes on from NZ_CP026003.1 coordinate 3,864,140, forward strand.
GGAAGGCGTGTTCGTGCCGGGCTCGATTCCCGAGCCGCTGCCGTAGGGTCGGAGCCGCCGGGCATGGCCCGGCGCTACCGGGGCGGTGTGAGCAGGCAGCGCTGCAGTAGATCCACGCCATGCGTGGATGCCGTACGCGCAAACGAAGAAGGCCGCCTTTCGGCGGCCTTTTCTGTTGCTGGGCTTGGGGTCAGAGCCCTCGCTGACGCGAGGGATCCGACCCCGCCTGGTGTTACAGGATGTAGCGGCTCAGGTCCGGATCCTGCACCAGCTCACCCAGGTGCGCATCGACGTAGGCGCTGTCGATGGCCAGGGTTTCACCGTCGCGGTCGGGTGCTTCGTAGCTCAGCGAATCCAGCAGGCGCTCCAGCACGGTGTGCAGGCGGCGGGCACCGATGTTTTCCTGTCGCTCGTTCACCTGGAAGGCGATCTCGGCCAGGCGGTCGATGGCATCGGCGGTGAAGCTGACCTTGACGCCCTCGGTGGCCAGCAGCGCTTCGTACTGCTTGGTCAGCGCGGCCTTCGGCTCGGTCAGGATGCGCACGAAGTCGTTCTTGCTCAGCGCGCCCAGTTCCACGCGGATCGGGAAACGACCCTGCAGCTCCGGGATCAGGTCGCTGGGCTTGGCCAGGTGGAACGCGCCCGAGGCAATGAACAGGATGTGGTCGGTCTTGATCGTGCCGTACTTGGTGGACACGTTGGAGCCTTCCACCAGCGGCAGCAGGTCGCGCTGCACGCCTTCGCGCGAAACGTCGCCACCACCCACGTTATCGCCGCGCTTGGCGACCTTGTCGATCTCGTCGATGAAGACGATGCCGTGCTGTTCGCAGGCTTCGATCGCCGCAGTGCGGATGTCGTCCTCGTTGACCAGCTTGCCGGCTTCTTCCTCGATCAGCAGCGGGCGCGCGGCCTTGATGGTCAGCGTGCGCTTGTGCGCCTTGGCGCCACCGCCGAGGTTGGCGAACATCGACTTCAGCTGCTGGCCCATCTCCTCCATGCCCGGCGGGGTCATGATGTCCATGCTGACGTTGGCGGCGAGGTCGAGTTCAATTTCGCGCTCGTCCAGCTCGCCGTTGCGCAGCATCTTGCGGAACTTGATGCGGGTCTCGTTGTCCTGCGCCGACGGCTCGTTGCGGGCCACTTCCGGATCGAAGCCGATGCCACCACTGCGGCGCGGCAGCAGCGCATCGAGGATGCGGTCTTCAGCGCGTTCTTCGGCCTGGGTACGCACGCGCACCTTGGCCTGTTCGCGATAGAGCTTGACCGCGGTATCGGCCAGGTCGCGGATGATCTGCTCGACGTCCTTGCCGACGTAGCCGACTTCGGTGAAGCGGGTCGCTTCGACCTTCACGAACGGCGCATTGGCCAGGGTGGCCAGGCGGCGGGCGATCTCGGTCTTGCCGACGCCGGTCGGGCCGATCATCAGGATGTTCTTCGGCATCACTTCATTGCGCAGCTCAGGCACCAGCTGCATGCGGCGCCAGCGGTTGCGCAGGGCGATGGCCACCGCGCGCTTGGCGTCGTGCTGGCCGACGATGTGCCGGTCCAGTTCCTGCACGATTTCGCGCGGGGTCATGGTGGCGGAGGAAACTTCGATCTTCGACATGGATGTGCTCACGAATTCGTTGTCTACGATGCCGGAACCGAACGGCTCCGGACGGTAGCGCCGGGCCATGCCCGGCGAATCTGGAATGTCTGTGACGGGTTCCCCGTCACAACTCCTCGACCACCACGTTGCGGTTGGTGTAGATGCAGATGTCGCCGGCGATGCCGATCGCCTCGCTGGCAATCGTGCGTGCATCCAGTTCGGTGTGCGCCATCAGCGCGCGTGCGGCCGACAGTGCGTAGGAACCACCGGAACCGATGGCGATGATGCCGTCCTCCGGCTCGATCACATCGCCGGTGCCGCTGATGATCAGCGAGGTTTCCTTGTCCGCCACGGCCAGCAGGGCTTCCAGCTTGCCGAGGCGGCGTTCGGTACGCCAATCCTTGGCCAGCTCGACGGCGGCGCGCTGCAGCTGGCCATGCTTTTCCAGCTTGGCCTCGAACAGCTCGAACAGGGTGAAGGCATCGGCGGCGGCACCGGCGAAGCCGGCCAGCACCTGGCCATCGCGGCCAAGGCGGCGCACCTTGCGCGCGTTGCCCTTCATCACCGTGTGGCCGAGGGTGACCTGGCCATCACCGGCAATGGCCACGTGGTCGCCGCGGCGCACGCAGACGATGGTGGTGGCGTGGAAAACATTGGGATTCTGACTGGGGTCCATGCGGCCTCCGATAGCTGTTCACGGGACATGGGGACAGCGCCGGGAGCGATCAAGCCTGCGCGGATGGCTGCCGTTCAGCGCTTGGCATGCGAAGGCCGCTCTGGATTCGGCTCGATGCCCCAGGCGATGTACCAGTCCTCGCCCTGGGTTTCGATGGGGTGCTGGGTGCGGCCCGAGCCGTTGCCACAGGCCAGCGCGTCGGCCGCGCAGTAGCGGTCACAGCCCCAGCAGATGCGTTCGGGGTGCCGGGGATGCAGGGGAATGGGCTTTGCCATGCTGGCGGTTTCCTCGTGGCCTGCGGCCACGATGCGCCGATGGCGCCCACCCTGCCCTGATGCAGATCAAGCGGGGGCTATTCAGCCTTGTCGGGCGGACTGTTGCGGCGCTTGGCTCGCGGATGCGCGGCGTCGTAGACCTTGGCCAGGTGCTGGAAATCCAGGTGGGTGTAGATCTGCGTGGTGGCGATGTCGGCGTGGCCGAGCAGTTCCTGCACGCCGCGCAGGTCGCCGGAGGACTCGAGGATGTGGCTGGCGAAACTGTGCCGCAGCATGTGCGGGTGCACGTGCTTGAACAGGCCCTGGCGCTGGGCCAGCTGGCGGATGCGGATCTGCACCGCACGCTGGCTGATCGGCCCGTTGCGGCCGGGGAACACCGGCGTCGCCGGGCCACCGCCACTTTCCGCGCGCCAGGCCAGCAGTGCTTCGCGCGCGGGCCGCCCGAACGGCACCCGGCGCTGGCGGTTGCCCTTGCCGAGCACGTTGACCAGACCGCTGTCGAAATCCAGGTCGCGCCAGGTCAGCGCACACACTTCGCTCAGGCGCAGGCCCGAGGAATAGAACAGTTCCAGCAGCGCACGGTCGCGGCGGCCGAGTTCACCTTCCGGTTCCAGTTCGACCAGCTGCACCGCTTCATCGGCATCGAGCACCTGCGGCAGGCGCCGCGGCGCACGGGGCGCCTTCAGGGTCGCGGCCGGGCTTGCTTCGATGCGTCCATGCTTGAGCAGCCACGCATAGAAGCTGCGGCAGGCCGACAGGCGGCGCTGCAGGCTCTTGGCCGACAGCCCGCGACGATGCTCGTCGGCGACGAACTGGCGCAGCGTTTCAGCATCCAGTGCCTCCACCGCCACGCCGCGCGGTTCCACCCACACCGACAGCGCGTCCAGGTCACGACGGTAGGCGTCGAGCGTATGCGCCGACATCCGCCGTTCCACCTGCAGGTGCTGCAGGAAGTGCTGTACCGCGCTCATCGTCGTGCGTCCCGGCTCAGCGCTCGAAGCGCTTCAGGCCGGCGACCAGGGCATCACCCATCATGCGCAGGAACAGCGTGCCCATGCCCGGGTAGAAGCGGTTGGCATCGTGGCTGCCGACGGCGATCAGGCCGATGCCGGGCAGCGGCAGCAGTGCGGTGGTCTGCACTTCATCGCTGCGCGCGCCGTACAGCACGGCATTCTTTTCCGGCTGCAGGCGCCCGCAGATCGGCTCGCCGTCCTTCAGGCAATCGCGGAACGGGCCCAGCTGCGCGTCGTCGGCGGCAATCACCTGCAGCCATTCGGCCTGCTCCAGGCCCGCCACCGGCGTGTGCACCACCAGCCGCACCAGGTCACCGGCAAAATCTTCCTGCAGCGAGGCCGCCATCGCGCGCAGGGTGTCGGCGGCGTTGTCCTGCTTCATCAGGGCCAGGGTCAGCTGGTGCGTGCGCACCGCCAACCGCTCGTTGACCTGGGCAGTGGCGCCCAGGTCGGCCAACCGTCGCGCCAGCTCGCGGTTCTTCTCGCGCAGCACTTCCAGCTGGTAGCTGGCCAGCGACGCGGTCGGGCCGTCATCGCGCGGCACCACCAGGGTCAGGGCCAGGTCCGGGAACTGCTTGAGGAAGCCGGGATGGCGCCGCAACCACGCAGCGACGTCATGGCCCCCGAGCTTGTCGACGGTCTCACTCATGCGATCCACTCCCCTTCGAAGACGAATGCGGTCGGGCCGGCCATCACCACCGGCTGGCCTTCGCCCGGCCACTGGATGCGCAGTTCGCCACCGGGCAGGCTGATGCGTGCATCGCCCTGCAGGCGGCCGCGCTGCATCAGGGTGACGGCGGCGGCGCAGGCACCACTGCCGCAGGCCAGGGTCTCGCCCACGCCACGTTCGTACACGCGCAGGCGCGCATGGTCCGGGCCCACCACCTGGGCGAAGCCCACGTTGACCGACTGCGGGAACGAAGCATGCTGCTGCAGCAGTGCGCCGACGCGCTCAACCGGCGCGGCATCGATCAGGCCCACTTCGATGACCGCATGCGGATTGCCCATCGACACCGCCGAGAAGCGCACGGTTTCGCCCTGCAGCGGCATCAGGTATTCATCGCGCGCATGGGCGAAGCCCACCAGCGGCACCTGTGCCGGTTCGAACGCCGGCACGCCCATGGCCACCGAGAAGCGGCCATCGCCCAGCACCTGCACCTCGTGGCTGGCCAGCGGGCTGTCGATCACGAAGCGCTCGCCCTGGGCACTGCCCTCGCGCACCAGCCAGGCGGCGATGCAGCGCGCGCCGTTGCCGCACTGCTCGGAATTGGAGCCATCGGCATTCCAGATCCGGTAGGACGCCACCGAGCCTTCCGCGCGCGGGGCCTCGATGGTCAGGATCTGATCGCAGCCCACGCCGGTATGGCGGTCGGCCAGGCGCGCGGCCAGTTCCGGGGTGGGCGGCGGCGTGCCGTCACGCAGGTCGATCACTACGAAATCGTTGCCCGCGCCGTGCATCTTGCTGAAGCGCAGGGCCGTGGAGCCGGCCTTACTCATTCCCACCGTCCACCGGCTTGATCGGGTCCGGGGTAACCGAGGGGCTGCCGTCGCTGGTCGGCTGGGTCGCGGCGGGGGTGGCTTCCGGGCTGGCTTCGGGCGCGACGGCCGGTTCGACCGTCTCTTCCACCGGCACCGGCTTCTGCGGCAGTACCAGCGGGCCCTTGTTGCCACAGGCGGACAGGAACAGCAGCGAGGCCGCTGCCAGCGGAATCAGGATGGCGTTGCGATGGGGGATCTTCATGCGCCCGAGTATAGCCATTGGCGGCTGAGCGGTTGGTAGAGTCGACCGTTGGTCGACTATCGCGCGCAGCGCGGGGTTTTCGCCGGCGGCCGGGACAGCAGTCGACCAACGGTCGACTCTACCCCGCCGGCGGCGGCAACGGCCGTGTCCACAGCCAGATCGCCACCACGGTCATGCTGCCGATGGAAAACCACTTCACCCAGGCGATCGGCACGCACCACAGCATGATGCCGGCGCACGCGGCCATGGTGATCGTGGCCATCCACTTGCCGTAGCGGCTGACCGCACCGTGCGCCTGCCAGTTGGCGATGGCCGGGCCGAAACGCGGGTGCTGCAGCAGCCAGGTGTGCAGGCGCTCGGAGCCGCGCGAGGCGGCCCAGGCCGAAATCAGGATGAATACGGTGGTCGGCAGGCCCGGCACGAAGATGCCGACGATGCCGGTGCCGAGGCTGGCATAGGCCAGCAGCCACCACGCCCAGCGGAAACGCACCACGCGCGGCGGCGGCGTGTCATCCGGAGGCGGTGGTGCGGGTGCGGTCATGGCCGCAAGGATACCGGTTCAGGGTACCAGGCAGTGCCCGGCACCCTGTCGCGATCACGGCTGGACGATGCCCAGCTGCTGCAGCACGAACGCATACGACTCGGACAGCTCGCGGTAACGCTGGAAGCGCCCGGACTTGCCGCCGTGGCCGGCTTCCATGTTCGTGCGGAACACGATCGGGTAGTGGCCGGTGTTGTCGTCACGCAGCTTGGCCACCCATTTGGCCGGTTCCCAGTACTGCACCTGCGAATCCCACAGGCCGGTGCCCACGAACAGCGACGGATAGGCCTGCTGCTTGACGTTGTCGTAGGGCGAGTAGGACAGCATGTAGTCGTAGTACTGCTTCTGCTCCGGGTTGCCCCACTCGTCGTACTCGTTGGTGGTCAGCGGAATGGTCGGGTCGAGCATGGTGGTGACCACGTCGACGAACGGCACCTGCGCCACCATCACCCGGTAATCCTGCGGCGCCTGGTTGGCCACCGCGCCCATCAGCAGGCCACCGGCGCTGCCACCGGAGGCGGCGACGCGGTCCCTGGCCGCCCAGCCCTGCGCCACCAGGCCACGGGTGACGTCGATGAAGTCGTTGAAGGTGTTCTGCTTGTGCAGCAGCTTGCCGTTCTCGTACCAGTCGCGGCCCATTTCCTGGCCGCCACGGATGTGCGCGATGGCGTAGACCACGCCACGGTCGAGCAGGCTCACCGCGGTCTGGTTGAAGTACGGGTCCATCGACATGCCGTAGCTGCCGTAGGCGTACTGGAACAGCGCGCCCTTGCCATCCTTCTGGTAGCCCTTGCGGTAGACCAGCGACACCGGCACCTTCACCCCGTCGCGCGCGGTGATCCAGACGCGGTCGGTTTCGTATTTCGAGGCGTCATAGCCGATGACCGGCTGCACCTTCAGCTGGCGGCGCTCGCCGGTGGCGGTGTTCAGTTCGAACACGGTGGTCGGGGTGGTCATCGAGGTGTAGACGTAGCGCAGCCACGGCGTGTCGGCCTCGGTGTTGTCGCCCAGGCCCATCGAATACGCCGGCTCGTCGGCCTTCACGTAGTCGCTGCGGCCATCCTTGAACAGCAGGCGGATGCGCTCCAGGCCTTCGGAACGTTCGGCGATGGCGGTGTAGCTGTCGAACAGCTCGAAGCCTTCGATGAACACCGCATCGTCGTGCGCGATCCAGTCCTTCCACTGCGCACGCGAGGTGGCATCGGTGGGCGCGGTGACCAGCTTGAAGTTCTTCGCCCCATCGTTGGTGCGGATCACCCAGCGGCCGTCGTAGTGGTCGGCGTCGTACTCGACGTCACGCTGGCGCGGCGCCAGCACGGTGAAGGTGGTCGGGTCGCTGGCCGGCGCGTAGCGCTCTTCCGAGGACACGGTGCTGTGCACGCCGATGGTGATGAAGCGATCGTCGCGGGTGCGGCCGATGCCCATGTAGAAGCTGTCGTCCTTCTCTTCGTAGACGACGGTGTCGGCGCTGGCCGGGGTGCCCAGCACGTGCTTCTTCACCCGCACGGTCAGCAGGGTTTCCGGATCGTTCTCGACGTACAGCACGGTGCGGTTGTCGTCGGCCCAGACCAGGTTGCCGGAGCTGCCGGTGATGACGTCAGGCAGCACCTTGCCGGTGGCCAGGTCCTTGAAGCGGATGGTGTACTGGCGGCGGCCGACATCATCGTCGGCCCAGGCCAGCAGCTGGTTGTCCTGGCTGACTTCCATCGCGCCGACGCTGAAATAGCCCTTGCCGGCGGCCATCGCGTTGACGTCCAGCAGGATTTCCTCGGCCGCCTCCATGCTGCCCTTGCGGCGCGCGTGGATGGGGTAGTCCTGGCCGGTCTCGTAGCGGCTGTAGTACCAGTAGCCGCGCTCGCGCGCCGGCACGCTGGAATCGTCCTGCTTGATGCGGCCGACGATTTCCTTGTACAGGGTGTCTTCGAGCGGCTTCAGCGGCGCCAGCAGCTGGTCGGTGTAGGCATTCTCGGCCTGCAGGTAGGCCAGCATGTCCTTGTTCTCGCGCTTGTCGTCGCGCAGCCAGTAATAGTCGTCGTTGCGGGTGGCGCCGAACGGCGCCTTGACCTCGTGCGGGTGCTTGGCGGCATCCGGCGGAACGGGCGGGGTGGCGGCGGTAACGGTGCTGGTCATCAGGCTGGCAAGCAACAGGCAGAGGGTGGATTTCATGAGATAGGGGTCCTGGTGCGGTTACGCAATGGCGTCCGTGGCATAGGTAGAGTCGAGCTTGCTCGACTGACCGCAACCGCAGTCGAGCAAGCTCGACTCTACCACCGCTGCGGCGCACCCTTGCCGCCCGGCGTACCATGGGCGCATGAGCACCCTGCCCCACACGCCGGGCTACAGCCGGCGCAGCCATGAAATCGCCCCCTTCCACGTGATGTCCCTGCTGGCCCGCGCGCAGGCGCTGGAACAGGCCGGCCACGACGTGATCCATCTGGAGATCGGCGAACCGGACTTCACCACCGCCGAACCGGTCGTGCGCGCCGGCCAGGCCGCACTGGCCGCTGGCCATACCCGCTATACCGCCGCGCGCGGCCTGCCGGCCCTGCGCCAGGCGATCAGCGGTTTCTACCGCAGCCACTACGGCCTGGACATCGATCCCGAGCGCATCCTGGTCACCCCCGGTGGTTCCGGCGCACTGCTGCTGGCCAGCAGCCTGCTGGTCGATCCGGGCCGGCACTGGCTGCTGGCCGACCCCGGCTATCCCTGCAACCGCCACTTCCTGCGCCTGGTGGAAGGCGGCGCGCAGCTGGTGCCGGTCGGCCCCGACACCGCCTACCAGCTGACCCCGTCGCTGGTGGAACTGCACTGGAATGCCGACAGCGTCGGTGCGCTGGTCGCCTCACCGGCCAACCCCACCGGCACCGTGCTGTCGGCCGATGAACTGGCCGCGCTGTCGACCTCGCTGCATGCGCGCGGCGGCCACCTGGTGGTGGACGAGATCTACCACGGCCTGACCTACGGCCTGGATGCACCCAGCGTGCTGCAGGTGGATGACAGCGCCTTCGTGCTGAACAGTTTCTCCAAGTACTTCGGCATGACCGGCTGGCGGTTGGGCTGGCTGGTGGCGCCGCCGGCGGCGGTGCCCGATCTGGAGAAGCTGGCGCAGAACCTGTACATCAGCGCGTCGAGCGTCGCCCAGCATGCCGCCCTCGCCTGTTTCAGCGAGGAATCGATGGCGATCTTCGAACAGCGCCGCGAAGCGTTCCGCCAGCGCCGCGATTTCCTGCTGCCGGCCCTGCGCGAGCTGGGCTTCCGCATCGAGGTGGAGCCGCAGGGTGCGTTCTATCTGTACGCCGACGTCAGTGCGTTCACCGACGATGCGCAGGCGTTCTGCGCGCACTTCCTGGAAACCGAGCACGTGGCATTCACCCCGGGCCTGGATTTCGGCTTCCACCGGGCCAACCAGCACGTGCGCCTGGCGTATACGCAGGAAGTGCCGCGGCTGCAGGAGGCGGTGGAGCGGATTGCGCGCGGGTTGAAAAGCTGGGGCGCCTGACCGGCGCGAACGACATCCACGCGTGGCGTGGCTCTACTGGTAGATACACGCCATGCGTGGATGCGCGGAACCCAACGAAAAACGCCGCCCGAGGGCGGCGTTTTCCGTTCTGCTTACTTGCCGCCCAAGCGCTCCCACAGGAAGCTGTAGGCCAGGGCCGACATGTGTGCGGCCTGCGCGTTGTTGGCTGCGCCGCCGTGGCCACCTTCGATGTTCTCGTAGTAGGTCACGTCCTTGCCGGCGTCGATCATCTTCGCCGCCATCTTGCGGGCGTGGCCCGGGTGCACGCGGTCATCGCGGGTGGAGGTGGTGAACAGCACCGGCGGGTAGGTCTTCTTCGCGTCGAACAGGTGGTACGGCGAGAAGGTCTTGATGAACTCCCAGTCGCTGGTGTCCGGGTTGCCGTACTCGGCGATCCACGAAGCACCGGCCAGCAGGTGGCTGTAGCGCTTCATGTCCAGCAGCGGCACCTGCACCACAACCGCACCGAACAGTTCCGGGTACTGGGTGAGCATGTTGCCGGTGAGCAGGCCACCGTTGCTGCCGCCCTGCACGCCCAGGTGCTTGGCCGTGGTGATCTTGCGGGTGACCAGATCCTGCGCGACCGCGGCCATGTCTTCATAGGCCTTGTGACGGTTCTGCTTCAGCGCCGCCTGGTGCCAGCGCGGGCCGTACTCGCCACCGCCACGGATGTTGGCGACCACGTACACGCCGCCCTTCTCCAGCCAGGCGCGGCCCATGCCACCGGAGTAGCTCGGGGTCAGCGAGATCTCGAAGCCACCGTACCCGTACAGCAGGGTCGGGTTGGAACCGTCCAGCTTCATCGCCTTGTCGTGCACCACGAAGTACGGCACGCGGGTGCCGTCCTTGCTGGTGGCGAAGTGCTGCTCGATCACCTTGCCCTCGGCATCGAAGAAGGCCGGCATGGTCTTCAGCGTTTCCGGGGCCTTGCCGACGTCGGCCAGGGCCAGGGTGGTCGGGGTCAGGTAATCGGTGGCGGTCAGCCACACCGCATCGCTGTCGTTGCTGTCCACTGCGCCCACGGCCAGGGTGCCGAAGGCCGGCGCACCGACGAACTCACTCTTCTGCCAGCCGTTGGCACCCGGGGTCAGCACCGACAGGCGGTTCTTGACGTCGTCGAGCACGTTCAGCACAAGGTGGCTCTTGGTCCAGGTCGCACCAGCCAGCGAGGTGGTCGCGGTCGGGGTGAACAGGACTTCGAAATCACGCTTGCCGGCCAGGAAATCGTCGAGCTTGGTCGCCAGCAGCGAGCCGGAGGCGTAGGTCTTGCCGCCCACGGTCCACGGGTCGCGCAGTTCCAGGGTCAGCCACTGCTTGTGCAGGCCCTTCTCGGCCGAGTTCGGCGCGTCGATCTTGGTCAGCGTGCCATTGTCGGCGCGCAGGTACAGCTCGTTGTTGTAGAAGGCCAGCGTACGGCTGACCAGGTTGCGCTCGAAGCCCGGGGTGTCATCGTGCATCGCCGCGATGTACATGTCTTCCGGCTTGCCTTCGTAGACCACGCTGGCCGAGGCCAGCGGCGTGCCGCGCTTCCACAGCTTGGCCACGCGCGGGTAACCGGAGGTGGTCATCGAACCGTCGCCGAAATCGGTGTAGACGAACACCGAATCACGGTCGATCCAGCCCAGGCCGCCCTTGGATTCGGGGCGGAAGAAGCCGTCCTTGATCCAGGTCTTGTTGGCCAGGTCGAATTCGCGGGTGACATCGGCATCGGCGCCGCCGCGCGACAGCGCGATCAGGCAGCGGCTGTAGTCCGGGCGCAGGCAGTCGGCGCCGTGCCAGACCCAGTTCTCGCCCTCGGCCTTGTTCAGTGCATCCAGGTCGAGCACGGTTTCCCACTGCGGCGAGGCCTTGCGGTACTCGGCCAGGGTGGTGCGGCGCCACAGGCCGCGCTCGTGCTGCTGGTCCTTCCAGAAGTTGTAGTAATAGTCGCCGATCTTCTGCACGCCGGGGATCTTGGCGTCCGAATCGAGCACCTCGCGGATGCTGGCTTCCATCTGCTTGAAGGCCGGGGTCTGCGCCAGGCGACCCTCGGACTTGGCATTCTGTTCCTTGACCCAGGACAGCGGCTTGTCGCCGGTGACGTCCTCCAGCCAGGCGTAACGGTCGGTTTCTTCAGCAGCCACGGCGGTCCCCACCGAAGCAGCGGTCATCATGCCGGCCAGCAGGCAGGCGGAAGCGAATCGTGACATTGCGGTTCCAGGCAGTCATAAGCGCTGGCACGCTAGCACGGATCCCCGGGGCCGCCCCCGTGTCGAAGGTCAGGCCGCAGCGGTACGCGCGCGCCGCGCCCGTGCCGGCAGGCGCCGGGCCTGCACGCCCGGCTGGCGCAGGCGGCGCAGCCAGGCCCGCAGCGGCAACGGGCAGCCCAGCAGCGCCCACCAGGCCGCCACCGGCATGCCCACCAGCCACAGCGGCAGCCAGCCCAGCCAGACACTGCTGCCGCGCGCGGCCGGCCACACCAGCACCAGCGCAAGCCCGGCCAGGGCCAGCTGCTGCACGCTGCGCAGCAGGCGACGGTCGGAGGCGAAGCTGTCGCGTTCAGCAGGGTTGCGACGGGAAGAGCGAGCGTTCATGGGCGTTCTCGACGATTCGATGATGCCCAGCTTGGCGCGCCGCCTTCTCATGAGCTGCGACACCATTGACGGATCGAGCACACACAGTCGACCATGCTTGGGCACCCAATGGAGCTCGCTCCCGCATGTCCTCGATCCGCCCGTTCTGCGCCGTGTTGCTGGCTCTGTCCCTTGGAGGCCCCGCGCTGGCCGCCAGCGACCCGCCGTCGCCGCGCGCCAGCGCATCGGGGGCCTCCGAATATGGTGCGCCGATCGATCTGCAGCGCTTCATGGGTACCTGGTACGTGATCGGCCGCGTGCCGAACTTCATCGAACGCGGCCACGTGGCCAGCGTCAACGAGTACACGCTGCGCGACGACAACAAGGTGGGCATCGTCTACCGCTACCGCGATGGCTTCGGTGCGCCGCAGCAGGAAGTGCGTGCACGTGCCAGCGTCGACGCCGACAGCGGCAACCACGCCTGGCGCACCTGGTTCTACCGGATCGTGCCGACCCATTCGCGCGTGCTGGAAGTCGCCCCGGACTATTCGTGGGCGATGATCGGCTACCCGGGCCGGGAAATGGCCTGGATCTTCTCGCGCCAGCCGGACATGGACAAGGCGCTGTACAAGGAGCTGGCCGAGCGCCTGCGCGACGAGTACGGCGTGAACACCGACAAGCTCAAGCGCGTGCCGCAGCACGCCGACCAGGTCGGCAAGCTGGGCTACGAAGTCCCGAACGTGCGCTGAGAAAGCGCCGGGTACAGATGGTAGTGCCGGCCGCTGGCCGGCAATTCCGGAACGCCTGGAAGCATCGCATCGTTGCCGGCCAGCGGCCGGCACTACCTGCGGCGTATTACTTGCGGGTGTAATGCGCGACCAGGCGGTCGCCGAGCATCTGCAGCAGCTGCACCAGGATCAGCAGCACCACCACGGTGACCAGGGCCACGTCGGTGCGGTTGCGCTGGTAGCCTTCGCGCAGCGCCAGGTCGCCCAGGCCGCCCGAACCGATCGCACCGCCCATGGCGGTGAAGCCGACCAGGGCGACGGTGGTGACCGTGGCGGCGGCAATCAGGCCCGGCCGCGCTTCAGGCAGCAGCACCCGGGTGACCAGCTGCCAGGTGGTGGCACCCATCGACTGCGCGGCCTCGACCACGCCACGGTCCACTTCGCGCAGCGCGGTCTCGACCAGGCGCGCATAGAACGGCGCCGCACCGATCACCAGCGCCGGCAGCGTGCCGAGCACGCCGATCGACTGGCCCATCAGCCACAGCGACACCGGAATCAGCACCACCATCAGGATGATGAAGGGCACCGAACGCAGCAGGTTCACCACGATCGCCAGTACGCCGTAGGCAAACGGACGACGCTTCATCTGCGGCGCGCCGAACACGTACAGCAGCACGCCCATCGGCAGGCCGATGGCCAGGGTCAGCGGCAGCGAGCCGGCCATCATCAGCAGCGTCTCGATGGTGGCCTTGCCGATATCCACCCACTTGTCCGCATCCAGGTGGCGGAAGAAGCCTTCAGCAGTAGCGACGATCATCGACGCAGTTCCTCAACGTGCACGCCGGCAGCCACGAACGCGGCCTGCGCGGCGGACTGGTCACCGCCCACCAGGGCGACCACCAGCTGGCCATACGGGGTGTCCTTGATCCGGTCGATGCGGCCGGACAGGATGTTGTAGTCGACGCCGGTCTGCCGCGCCACGCTGCCCAGCAGCGGTTCGTAGGTATCGCCGCCGAGGAAGGTCAGGCGCACGATGCGGCCGCCAACCACGTCGAAATCGCGGTGCAGCGTGCCCTCGTCCACATGCTCCGATTCGCTGACGAAACGGCGCGTGGTCGGGTGCTGCGGGTGCAGGAAGACCTGGGTGACCGGGCCGGTTTCCACCAGCTCACCCGCATCGAGCACCGCCACGCGGTCGCAGACGCGGCGGATCACATCCATCTCATGGGTGATCAGCACGATGGTCAGGCCCAGCTCGCGGTTGATCTTCGACAGCAGCGACAGAACCGAGGCCGTGGTCTGCGGGTCAAGCGCACTGGTGGCTTCGTCGCACAGCAGGATCTGCGGGCGGGTGGCCAGCGCACGGGCGATGCCCACGCGCTGCTTCTGGCCGCCGGACAGCTGCGCCGGATACTTCGCCGCGTGGTCCTGCAGGCCGACGGTCTGCAGCAGTTCGGCCACGCGCGCGTCGATCTCGGCCCTGGCCATGCCGCCCAGTTCCAGCGGGAATGCCACGTTGCCGGCCACGGTGCGCGAGGACAGCAGGTTGAAGTGCTGGAAGATCATGCCGATGCGCCGGCGCAGCGCGCGCAGCCCGTCGGCATCCAGCGCGGTGATGTCCTCGCCGCCGATCAGCAGGCGCCCGCCGCTGGGTTCTTCCAGGCGGTTGATCATGCGGATCAGGGTCGACTTGCCCGCGCCGGAATGGCCGATGATGCCGAACACTTCGCCGGCCTCGATGGTCAGGTCCAGCGGTTGCAGCGCGCTCACTTGGCGGCCGGCAACGGCATAGGATTTGTGCAGGCGCTGGAACTCGATCACGGGCGTGGCTCACCGGCAGGACGATGGAAGGGGCGTGCAGCCTACCAGCGCCGGCGGTTGCGCGCCTGCGCCTTGGGCCAGAATGTTATTCCTTTTGGTTCTAAGGATGCCGTGAAGCCCCGCAACCGGTAGTGCCGGCCGCTGGCCGGCAACCGCAGCGATCCTGCCAGCGCAAGGGGTTGCCGGCCAGCGGCCGGCACTACCCCATCCCGGGCAGATTCAGGGATGATCCAGCGGCTTCGGCGGCTCAACCCGATTCAGGCGCTCGCGGTGCAGCAGGTACAGGCCCGAGGCCACGATGATCGCCGCGCCGGCCCAGGTGTAGCCGTCCGGCAGCTGGCCCCAGAAGGCCAGGTCCCAGCCGATCACCCAGACCAGGCCGCTGTACTCCAGCGGCGCGATCATCGACGCCTCGCCCAGCTGGAAGGCGCGGGTCAGGGCGATCTGGCCCAGCGCCCCGGCCAGGCCCATGCCGGCGATCAGCGGCGCATGCGCCAGCTGCAGCGGCACCCAGCCCGGCAAGGCCAGCAGGCCGGCACCGATGGCCATGATGACCAGGAACCAGACCACCATCGACTGCGAGGTATCGGTGCGGGTCAGCAGGCTGACCGTGATGGCGGCGATGGCGTAGGCGGTGGCGGCGGCCAGCACCATCAGGCCGGGGATGGAAATGAAGCCATCCACGCCCGGCCGCAGCACCACGATCACGCCCAGCAGGCCGACGCCGATGGCGACCCAGCGCCGCGGCCCGACCCGCTCGCCCAGCAGCGGCACCGACAGCGCCGCGATCAGCAGCGGGGCCACGAAGTAGATGCTGTAGGCAGTGGACAGCGGCAGGTCGCGCAACGCGTAGACGAAGCAGCCGATCATCGCCATGCCCAGGCCGCCGCGCAGCAGGTGCAGGCCCCAGCGGCGCGGGATGAGCGAGCGCGGGCCGGCACTGGCCAGCACCCAGACCAGCACGAAGGGCAGCGAGGCTGCGCCACGCAGGAAGGTGACCTCCAGCGAGGGGTAGCTGGCCGACAGCTGTTTCATGCCGGCGTCCATCAGCGAGAAGCAGGCCACGGCGGCGACCATCCAGGCCACCGCGCGCGAGGGGGAGCGTTGCGCGTTCATGGCCCATTATCGCCGACCGCGTGCCCCGCCGGGCGCCGGGCACGGGTGCCGCGATAGAATGGTGGCCACTGAATTCCGCGGAGCCACGCCCATGCCTTCCTTCGACGTCGTGTCCGAAGTCGACACCCACGAACTGACCAACGCCATCGACCAGGCCAACCGCGAACTGGCCACCCGCTTCGACTTCAAGGGCGTGGAAGCCAAGTTCGAGCGCGAGGGCGATGTCATCAACCAGTCCGCACCGACCGAGTTCCAGCTCAAGCAGATGAACGACATCCTGCGCGCCCGCCTGGCCGCGCGTGGCATCGACGTGCTGAGCCTGGAGTTCGGCGACATCGAGACCAACCTGGCCCAGGCCCGGCAGAAGATCACCGTCAAGCAGGGCATCGAGCAGAAGATCGCCAAGAAGATCGCCGCTGCCCTGAAGGAAGCGAAGCTGAAGGTGGAAAGCCAGATCAACGGCGACAAGCTGCGCGTGCAGGGCAAGAAGCGCGACGACCTGCAGGACGCCATCGCGGTACTGAAGGCCGGCAAGTTCGAGCTGCCGCTGCAGTTCAACAACTTCCGCGACTGATGGATGCCGCCGGGCATGGCCCGGCGCTACCAGGGTGTCGCTCCGGGCTGCAGCGGTAGCGCCGGGCCATGCCCGGCGGACTGCTCAACTAATCGCGCAGCAGCTTGTACAGCGTGGTGCGCGAGATCCCCAACTGGCGGGCGGCCAGGCTGAGATTGCCTTCGGCCGCCTGCGCCGCACGCCGTGCGGCTTCGCGCTGCTGCTGCCGCAATGGCACGTCTGCGACCGCCACCGCTGCTGCCGCCACCCGCGTGCGGGGCGCACGCGGTGCGCGCAGGTGCTGCAGGAACAGCGCGCTGCCCTCGCCCAGCCGCACCCGGTGCGCAGGCCCCGGTTGCAGCAGCCGACGCCGTTGCGCCGCACTGGCACCGGCAAACACCGTCTCCATCGACAGCAGCGGCAAGGGCCCGCGGCGCGGCAGGCCCAGCAGGCGGCGTGCCACGCGGTTGGCAGCGCGCAGCTGCCAATCATCCTGCACCGCCAGAAGCCCCTGCAGCGGCGTGGCCAGCCAGCGCGGATCGTGCTGCACGGCCAGCAGGTGCACATCGCTCAGACCCTGGAACAACCGGTTCTCGCTGGCCAGCGCGGCCTGCCGGAAGTAGCCCTGCAGCAGCGCCGGATCACGCTCGCCCAGCCCGGTGATGTCGATCGCCCCGCAGACCTGGCCATCGAGGTCGTGCAACGGTTCGCTCAGGCAGAACACCGGCGCGAAGCGCTGCAGGTAATGTTCGTTGCCACGCACCAGCGCGGGCACGTCATCGGCCAGGCTGACCGCTGGCGCCGTGGTTCCGATCTCGGCCTCGCCCAGCCGCCGCCCGACCTGGATCGGCCGCAGCAGCGGCGCATCCTCCAGGCCATGCGCCTGCTGGGCGATGACGAGTCCCTCGCGGTTGGCGCAGAACATCGTCCAGCCACGCCCACCGAAGGCGGCCCACAGCTGTTCCAGTTCGGGCTGCACGCAGCGCGCGAGCCGGCGGTCTTCGGGATCGCGCAGGCGCAGGCCATTGCCCTGCAGCGGCGGGTAGTGAGGCTCCTGCCCCGGCTGCACACCAGCCGCGCGCGAACGCTGCCAGGAGTGCTGCAGCGGCAGCGGCAACACCGCCAAGGACTGCACATCGCCTTCCGCGAACGCTGCGCGCGCGGCGACCAGCTGTTGTTGCCCGACTGTCGTGGCCATCATGGAAGCAGAGTACACCCGCGCACGCATGGCCGCGTTACGTCCCGGCAACGGAATGTTTCTGTTTCAAGACGCGTTCAAACAAGGGGTCAGAGCCGTTTTCCGGTGGAAAACGGATCCGACCCCGTGCCGACCAACGGTCGGCACCCACCATCAGCAGCAGGTTGCGACAGCTCGCGGGAAACTGTCGAAGGCGGGGTGGGTCCGGTTGAGGGGGGGTGAGCCGCATGGGCCCGAGGCATGCCTCGGGCGGGTTGGGCAGGACGCCCAACCCCGGTCTTGCCGTGTGCGCAGGACAGCGCACACGAGCAAGCGCGACCAAGCCCCCATGGGTGAGGGCGCTTTGCTTGCGAAGCACTGCTTCGCAAGCGCCCGAACGCACAGCCGCCAGCGGCTGGGCCGGACCCCGGAGGGGGGTTCACGGCGTCCCCCGCAACCGGACCCACCCCGCCATCCCACGGATAGCCCGCTGTTGCTGTTGACGTTGCAGTTGCTGTTGCCGGCCAGCGGCCGGCACTACCGGGCGTTACGCCGCGATCCGCAGGATCGGCTTCAGGGTGATCCCGCGCGTGCTGTCCTCGGCCGCCTGGTTGATCTGCTCCAGCGGATAGAACTTCACCAGCTTGTCGAACGGGAACCGGCCCTGCAGGAACAGCGTCACCAGCTGCGGAATGAACACCTGCGGCACGCTGTCACCTTCGACGATGCCGCGGATGCTGCGACCACCCAACAGCAGGTTGTTCACATCGAAACTGGCCGTGGTGCCCAGCTTCGGCGCACCCACCACGCCCATCATGCCCAGCCCGCCCAGCGCCTCGATGCCGGCCGACAGCACTTCCGGGCGACCGGTGGATTCCAGGGCGAAATCCGCGCCGCCACCGGTGATCGCACGCACCGCTTCAACCACGTCGGTCTCGCGGCTGTTGACCACGTGGGTAGCGCCCAGCTCCAGTGCCAGCTCCAGGCGCGACGGCACCACATCGATGGCGATGATGGTGGTGGCACCGGCCACCTTGGCCGCCATCACCGCACTCAGGCCCACCGCGCCGGCACCGTAGCTGGCGAAGCTGCTGCCCGAGCGCACCTTCAGCGAATTGAGCACCGCACCGGCACCGGTCTGGATGCCGCAGCCCAGCGGGCCCAGCAGTTCCAGCGGCGCATCGTCGGGCACCTTGATCGCGTTGATCTCGCGCGCGATGGCGAAGGTGGCGAACGAGGACTGCGCGAAGAAATGATCGTGCAGCGGCTGGCCCTGCGCATCGGTGATGGCGGTATGGCCGTGGCCATCGTCGCCGCCGAAGTTGAGCCCGAAGAAATCCTTGCAGTAGGCACCGTGGCCGCCGCGGCAGGGATTGCAGTGGCCGCAGGCGCCGTAGGTCAGCACCACGTGGTCACCCACCTTCAGGTCGCGCACGTTCGGGCCCACGGCTTCGACGATGCCGGCGCCTTCATGGCCGAGCACCGCCGGCAACGGCACCGGGTAGTACTGGTCGCGCACGATCAGGTCGGTGTGGCAGAGGCCGGTGGCCACCACCTTCACCAGTACCTCGTCGTCCTGCGGGCCGCGCAGCTGCGCCTGCTCGATGACGAAAGGCTGTTCCTTGCCGCGGACCACGGCGGCGGTGATCTCACGCGTTGCGGTGTTGTCGTTCATCGTGATGGTTCCTTCGATCAGATCGGATAGGCGGGCGCTTCGCCCTTGACGGTCAACCACTGCCACTGGGTGAACTCTTCCCAGTTGGCCGGGCCGCCGATGCTGGTGCCGTTGCCGGACGCACCGACGCCGCCGAAGGGATTGATCACTTCGTCGTTCACCGTCTGGTCGTTGATGTGCAGCAGGCCGGTGCGCAGGCGTTCGCCGAGCTTCAGCGCGCGGCCGACGTTGCTGGACACGATGGCCATCGACAGGCCGTATTCGCTGTCGTTGGCCAGCTGCACGGCCTGGTCGTCATCGTCGAACGGCACCACGACCGCCACCGGCGCGAAGATTTCTTCATTGAATGCCGGGTTGTCGGCAGCCACGTTGCCGAGCACGGTGGGCGCGAAGAACAGGTCCTGGTGGGTACCGCCGGCTTCCAGCGTGGCGCCGGCCTTGACCGCGTCGGCCACCACGCGGGCGGCATGGTCGCGCTGGGTGGCGTTGATCAGCGGACCGATCGCCACGTCTTCGCGTGCCGGGTCGCCGACCTTCAGCGACTTGGCCTTGGCCACCAGCTTTTCCAGGAACGCGGCATGGATCTTCCTGTGCACCAGCACGCGGCCGGTGGCCATGCAGATCTGGCCCTGGTGCAGGTACACGCCCCAGGCAGTGTTGGCCACGGCCAGATCGAGGTCGGCATCGTCGAGGATGATCAGCGAGTTCTTGCCACCCAGTTCCAGCGAGACCTTCTTCAGGTGCTTGCCGGCCGCTTCGCCGACCTTGCGGCCTGCGGCGGTGGAACCGGTGAACTGGATCATCGCCACGTGCGGATCGCTGGTCAGCGCGGCACCGGCGGCGCCGTCACCGGGCAGCATGTGCAGCACGCCGGCCGGCAGCCCGGCCTGTTCGAACAGGCGGGCGATGACCGCACCACCGCACACCGCGGTGCGCGGGTCGGGCTTGAGCACCACGGCATTGCCGAGCGCGATGGCCGGTGCCACCGCGCGCATGGCCAGGTACAGCGGGAAATTGAACGGTGAGATGACCCCGACCACGCCCAGCGGACGGCGCCGGGCCAGATTCAACCGGCCCGGTTCGGAGGGCAGGATTTCACCGGTGCTGCGCGAGGGCAGCGCGGCGGCTTCGTGCAGTGCCTTGATGGTCACCTTGGCCTCGAAGCCGGCCTTGAGGCGGGTCGAACCGCTTTCGCGCACCAGCCAGTCCACCAGGGTGTCGATGTTGTCTTCGGCCAGGCGCGCGGCCTGGCGCAGCACCTGCGCACGCTGTTCGTAGGGGGCGGCGGCCCAGGCCTGCTGGGCCTGCGCGGCGGCGGCGGCCGAAGTGGCGACCTGGGCGGCATCGGCCAGGCCGACCTCGCCGAGGGTCTGGCCGGTGGCCGGTTCGATCACCGGCTGGCGCTGGCTGGCGGCCTGCCACTGGCCGTCGAAGAAGGCGCCGGACCAGAGTTCGTCCGGCAGCCACGGGGAAGATGCAGTCATGAGGTGTCCTCCTGTGTCGTGCGTCCATTGCACGCCTGGCCCGCCGCGCAGGCAATCGGCCATCGGTGCGATCTCGGCAAGAGCTTGAATGGATGGGACTTTCCAGCATCGCCACTGTCCAGTGCGTGGACAGTGAACAACGCGGCCGCGGGCGACTGCCTACAATGGCGGCCCCCGCCAGCCGAAGCGCCCGCCATGACCGACCCCGAGACTAGAGCCACGTCGGTATCAAGGCGCATATCCGCGCAGAAGCGTGCTCGGGACTGGCGTGTGGCATGAATTGCAGCGAAGTGGGCGACCTGAAGGTGATGGTGTGCTATCGCACTGCCGAGACGAGTAAAGTCACCGGCGTTATCGACGAGAGCGGTGCAGACAAGCGTGCAGACCTGTCCGATTACAAGGCGACGTCTCCCAATGCTACCTAGCGCTCAACGGTGAAAGTGATCGGCAACGCAGGGGAGCGGAAGCAGGTTGAGCACCGCAAGCGTTGAGATGCCAGCACTCGGGTCAAAGTCGAATGCCCGTTCCTTTTGATCAAACAGCAGTTCAGCTGCATCAGTGTCTGCGACCGCAGCCTGGCCAAGAACACTGCACAAGAGTTGACATTGTTTGCGCCGTCCGATCCATAGGCGTTGTGCGGCCAGCTGCTGTCGACACAGCCCCTCCCCTTGAGGGACTGGAGCGAAACCTCGAACGCAGCGAGATTCAGCATTCGTCTGCCTCTGGCGGCACCAACTCGCTACAGCGCCGAGAATCCAGCATCGGCAATGATTGTTCGCCCAGACCCAACGCTCGCTCTATAGCGCCGCGCCAGGACCCGGCTATCCTCCCGATCTGCTTACAGGCCACTGCATCCCCGGGCCCGGGAACCCCGCGCCAAGTTACTGCATACCCGAACTAGCAGACCTCCCAAATCAATGACCTTCTGTAAAGTACCCGCGCATCTCTGCAAGCTCCGCACCAGAATCCTGCCACCCATATATCGTTTTTATTACAGCCCCATCCTGAACCACATGAAAAACCGGAGTTTCGAGAACATCCAGAGCACCCCACCCCACTGCTGCGGCTTGACTTTGCATTGGAAGAAGCTCATTCACCTCATTCCACTCACTGACACCAGGGTAAGGCCAGAACGGCGCCCGACGAACAATCAATCTAATGTTCGGCCTTATCCATGACCACTCAACCTCTTCTGAAATAGACTTCATTGCTACGCGAGAGAAGCCGCAACTCGGGCTAACATAGGCAATCACTTCGTAGCCCTTCCGATAAATCCAAGGGCGCCACTCCAATCTGCCATCCTTCGATGCCTGGAGCACACCTTGCTTATCACTCCGCGCCCCGCTTATGACAGGAAGATCGGGAACCGACAAACTCTCCCGCTTTGCCAAAGCAACGGCGCGGGGGAATTCACGATTCTGGATAAGCGCTCCGTACATTGCCAGATGTTCACTACGACTAGCTATGTTCCTTCCAACCATCTGCAGATAAATTTCTTCAAGATCAAGAAGTGATGGCGTATCACCGAGATATTGGGATACTCGTGCACCTGCCCGGAATGACTCGTGAAGAACGGCATCACCCAAGTGCGAGGAACTGCCCCCTGAAAGATTGCGTATTTTCCATTCTCTGTATGTCGCAGCCAACTGCTCCGCACGGTCAGCAGCGCCTGCCGCGATCAAGGCGCGGTCCAGCTCAATGATGCGAGAATCTATAGGTCCTGCCGCCCGCAGGGTCGCCGGCGACAGAACCAGAAATACCAAAATTAATGCACGAACCACCAAGTCAGCAGCTCGCCATGCAGATACTATGCGGAGAAACAGTGCAAGTCGCTCGACGAACACAGGCAAATCCAGGGTAGTCGATAATATCATGCACAGGACCACCCTTCCTTGAAAATTCAGCATCCGAAGAATTCATGACTTCCCGGTCAGATGCAGACTCTATTTTCAAGCCGGGCAGCAATGAAAGAGTTCGCTGAGCACCAAACAGTGAAAGGAGTCGATATGCCTGAGCAGCGGTCAGTTCAGATGTAATCGGCTCGTAGTCGTAGCTTGCCAGCCCCTGGCTACCAAACTGCAGCCCTGCGATGAATCTTTCTCTCGCGCTTTGCGACAAGGCCACCATGGGCGAGTCGAGCTTCAGAGCATTCATATGATCATCAAGCTGCTCAAAAGAATTGATGGGCGCGTACGCAAGCACAACATTTTCAGGGTGCACACCTTCAGAGCGCCCTGATTGCATCGCAGATACTGAAATTGAATAACAACTCATGACCGTCAGAATCAAGAAAACAAATTTCCTCATCTCTTCAGACCCCATGTAGATGATTGATTGATCGAGCTAAAGATTTCTCATTGCTCGACACCACCGTATAACTCAGAAAAATTGCCGTCAATTAAAAACTGCATCAGAATAATTGTATTTTTGGACGCCCTTGCCGCCAGTCTGCCCTGGCGCAGAGAGTGGTATGCACCATAGAGGGAGGGATGGCATTCAGCTCGTCGCCACTGTCCAGCGACGCAGCCGCAGGCGACTGCCTACAATGGCGGCCCCCGCCAGCCGAAGCGTCCGCCATGACCGACCCCGCCCTGCCCACCGACGACCCGATCGCCGCCACCCGCCTGTGGCTGGAGCGCATCGTGATCGGCCTGAACCTGTGCCCGTTTGCCAAGGCGGTATACGTGAAGGACCAGGTCCGCTTCGTACTCAGCGATGCGACCACGCCCGAGGCGCTGGTTGAACAGCTAGTCGAGGAGCTCGTGCTGCTGCGCGACACCCCCGCCGAGCAGATCGACACCACCCTGATCGTGCATCCGCAGGTGCTGACCGATTTCCTCGACTACAACGATTTTCTCGACAACGCCGACGCTGCCATCGAGGCACTGGACCTGCAGGGCATCCTGCAGGTGGCCAGCTTCCACCCGGACTACCAGTTCGATGGCGTGGCCGCCGACGATGCCAGCAACTACACCAACCGCGCGCCCTTCCCCACCCTGCACCTGCTGCGCGAGGAAAGTGTGGAACGCGCCGTGGACGCCTTCCCGGACCCGGACGTGATCGTCGAGCGCAACATCCAGACCCTGGACCGCATCGGCGTGGCCGGCTGGCACCGTCGCCTGCGCGGGGAAGACCTGTCGTGAGCGCGGCCCCACCCATCGCCGCGTGGCCGGCGGCACCGCTGCAGGGCAAGGTGGTACTCATCACCGCCGGTGCAAACGGCATCGGCCGCGGCGTGGCGCAGGCCGTGCTGGGCGCCGGTGGCCGCGTGCTGATCGGCGACCTGGACGTGGAAGCAGGCCAGGCCTGCCTGGACGAATGGCAGCGTGGCGATGATGCCGCGTTCCAGCGCCTGGACATCGCCGACGAAGCCAGCGTGCGCGACTTCATCGGCGCGGCGCAGCAGCGTTTCGGCCGCATCGATGGCCTGGTCAACAACGCCGGTATCGCCGGCCCGCACGGCACCGTGCTGCAGGACATGGAATGGGACGAGTGGCAGCGACGGCTGTCCTCGCTGCATGGCGCGTTCCTGTGCAGCAAGCATGCGCTGCCGGCACTGAAGGCCAGCGCGGCCGGTTCGATCATCAACGTCGCCTCCACCCGCGCGTGGCAGTCGGAAGCCAACAGCGAGGCCTATGCCGCCGCCAAGGGTGGGCTGGTGGCCTTCACCCACGCGCTGGCGATCAGTGCCGGCCCGGCGGTACGCGTGAACAGCATCAGCCCCGGCTGGATCGGCACCACCGCCTGGCAGGCTCCTTCGCGGCGGCATGCGCCGGAGTATTCGGCCAGCGACCACGGCCAGCACCCGGTCGGGCGCGTGGGCGAGCCCGAAGACATCGGCGCACTGGCGGTGTACCTGCTGTCGTCGCTGTCCGGTTTCAGCACCGGGCAGGATTTCATCGTCGACGGCGGCATGACGCGGAAGATGATCTACGCCGATTGACCGATGTACGGTAGCGCCGGGCCGTGCCCGGCGGCTCTTGTTGCCGCGCCGCGCTGCGCGCTCGCCGGGCATGGCCCAGCGCTACCGGTATGCACCGCGTTTTTTCGTTTACGCCATGCCCGAATGGCGCAGCAACGCGTCGATCTGCGGCGCGCGGCCGCGGAACGCCTTGAAGTTCTCCGCCGCCGGACGGCTGCCACCGCGCGAGAGGATTTCGTCGCGGAAGCGCGCACCGGTTTCAGCCAGCGCCTGCGGCGCTTCTTCAAACGCCGCATAGGCATCGGCGCTGAGCACCTCGGCCCACTTGTAGCTGTAGTAACCGGCCGCATAACCACCCGCAAAGATGTGGCTGAACTGGTGCGGGAAGCGATTCCAGGCCGGCGGATGGTTCACCGCCACTTCGCCACGCACGCGGTCCAGCAGCGCCAGCACGCTGTCCTGCGCCGGTTCGAACTGGCTGTGCACCAGCATGTCGAACAGGCCGAATTCCAGCTGGCGCACGGTCGCCATGCCACTGTGGAAGTTGCGCGCGGCCAGCATGCGCTCGTACAGCGCGCGCGGCAGCGGTTCGCCCGTGTCCACGTGCGCGGTCATGCCCTGCAGGTGGTCCCATTCCCAGCAGAAGTTCTCCATGAACTGGCTGGGCAGCTCCACCGCATCCCATTCCACGCCGTTGATGCCGGCCACGCCCAGCTCGCCGATGCGGGTCAGCAACTGGTGCAGGCCATGGCCCATTTCATGGAACAGGGTGGTCACTTCGTTGTGGCTGAAGGTGGCCGGCTTGCCGTTGGCACCGCGGCCGAAGTTGCACACCAGGTAGACCAGCGGCGTCTGCACGCTGCCATCGGCGCGATCACGGCGGTTGCGGCAATCATCCATCCAGGCGCCACCGCGCTTGCCTTCGCGCGCGTACAGATCCAGATAGAACTGGCCCACCAGCGCGCCCTGCGCATCGACCAGGCGGAAGAAGCGCACGTCCTCGTGCCACACCGGCGCGCTGTCGTCCTGCACGCGCAGGCCATACAGCTGCTCGATCACCGAGAACAGGCCGCCCAGCACCTTCGGCTCGGTGAAGTACTGCTTCACTTCCTGTTCGGAATAGCTGTAACGCGCCTGCTTCAGGCGGTCGGCGGCGAACGCCAGGTCCCAGGCCTGCAGGCTGTCGATGCCCAGCTGCTCGCGGGCGAACTGTTCCAGCTCGGCGCGGTCCTTGCCTGCGAACGGCTTGGCACGGGTGGCCAGGTCACGCAGGAAGGCCAGCACTTCGGCCGGGTCCTGCGCCATCTTGGTGGCCACCGAATAATCGGCGTAGGAGGCAAAACCCAGCAGCGCGGCCAGTTCGGCGCGCAGGGCGAGGATGCGGTCGATGTTGCCACCGTTGTCCAGCGCCTCGTCGCCGAATTCGGATGCACGCTGCGCGCTGGCGCGGTACAGGATCTCGCGCAGGTCGCGGTCTTCGCCCCAGGTCTGCACGGGCAGGTAGCATGGCATCTGCAGGGTCAGCTTCCAGCCGGTCTTGCCGTCTTTTTCGGCGGCGGCACGCGCAGCCGCCTTGACGTCGTCCGGCACGCCGGCCAGGCGCGCTTCGTCTTCCACGATCAGCGACCAGGCATCGGTGGCGTCGAGCACGTTCTGCGAGAACTTCGCCGACAGCGCCGACAGCTCTTCCTTGATCGCAGCGAAGCGCTGCTGCGCGTCGGCGTCCAGTTCGGCACCGCCCAGGCGGAAATCACGCAGGGTGTTGTCCAGCACCTTGCGCCGGGCCTCGTCGAAGCCGGCCGCTTCCGCGCTGGCGGCCAGCGCCTGGTACTGGCGGTACAGCGCCAGGTTCTGGCCCAGCGCGCTGGCGAAGCGGGTCACCCGCGGCAGGTTGCTGTTGTAGGCCTCGCGCAGCTCGGGGGTGTTGACCACGCCCTGCAGGTGGCCGACCAGGCCCCAGGCGCGCCACAGGCGTTCGGTGGCATCGTCCAGCGGGGTCACGAAGGTTTCCCAGCGCACCGGCTGCACCTGCTCGGCCGTTTTGACGGCGGCTTCGGCGTCGGCCAGCAGCACGTCCAGCGCCGGCGCCACGTGCTCGGGGCGGATGGCCTCGAAGGGCGGCAGGCCGGAAGCATCGAGCAGGGGGTTGGCAACGGTCACGGCAGATCTCCAGGAAACGGGCCCGGCAGGCGGGCATCCCTGTCCATATGGCGCTGGCCGGGCCGCCAGACAAGGGGAGCTTCCAGTAGATCCACGCCATGCGTGGATGGAGCTTTCCACGGAACCCCGGCATTCACGTCGGCCTTACGGGTCCGCGCCGAAGCTGGCACAGCGGGGGAGACCGCAGCGGTACGTCACGAGGAGGCCCCACATGGAAGGTCTGGCTCCAAGCACCACCGCGTCATCCGCCCGTTCACTGGCGCTGACCGCCACCACGGACGAGCTGTCCTGGATCGCCGCGCTGTGCGATGTCGGCGACGATGCACCGCGCCACCTGGCCCAGCTGAAGGCCCTGCAACGCCAGGGGGGCCGGCTCAGTGAGACGCAGGAATGGTACCCGTTCGAAGTGATCGAACGCGGTGCCAGCCGCCTGCAGCCAGGCCACGAGCGCGAGTTCGTGATCTGCGTGCTGCTGTGGCTGAAGGCGCTGGCCCAAGGCCGCGCCAGCGTGCTGGATCCGCACCTTCACCTGGATGACCGCGCGATGGACATCGAGGCGCTGCCCGATGCCCTGCGTGACACCCTGCTCGATGCATTCATGGATGCGGGGTATTGAGCGGCCCGTAAAACCCCGCTGCCGCTGCGCTCGCCGGGCATGGCCCGGCGCTACCTGACCGGCGTACCCGGTAGCGCCGGGCCATGCCCGGCGGAAATACCCTGCCGCGTTACAACGCTTCCAGGCTGCACCACGGCAGTTCGGGCAGGCCCTGCCCGGCCACGGCCGCGGCCAGCTGCGCGTCGGCGCCGTCCACGTCGATGCCCTGGCGGCCGTACCACGCCGGGTCGTAATAACTGTGCGCATAGCGCTCGCCGGCATCACACAGGATGCTGACGATGCTGCCCTGGTGGCCGGCTTCGCGCATCCACTGCGCGGCCTGCAGCACGCCGATGAAGTTGGTGCCGGTGGAGCCGCCGACGCGACGCCCGACCTGGCGGCTGACGTAGCGCATCGCCGCCAGGCTGAGTGCATCGGGCACCTTCACCATCGCATCGACGCTGGTCGGGATGAAGCTCGATTCCACCCGCGGCCGGCCGATGCCTTCCACCCGCGAACCGCCGCTGCAGGTCAGCCCGCGCCAGTCCGGCTCGCCTGCCACGGCGGCCTGGTAGCCCTCGAAGAACACCGAGATTTCCGGGTCGGCGCAGAGGATGCGGGTGTCATGCCGGCGGTAGCTGACATAGCGGCCGAGGGTGGCCGCGGTGCCGCCGGTGCCGGGGCTGCACACGATCCATTCCGGGATCGGGCTGGGCTCCTCGGCCATCTGCTTGAAGATGGATTCGGCGATGTTGTTGTTGGCGCGCCAGTCGGTGGCCCGTTCGGCGTAGGTGAACTGGTCCATGAAATGGCCGCCGGTCTCGCGGGCCAGCCGTTCCGAATCGCAGTTGAGGTCGCAGGCGCGCTCGACCAGGTGGCAGCGGCCGCCGTGGAATTCAATCGCGGCGATCTTTTCCGGCGAGGTCGTTGCCGGCATCACCGCGATGAACGGCAGGCCGAGCAGGCGCGCGAAATAGGCTTCGGACACCGCGGTCGAGCCGCTGGACGCCTCGATCACCGGCCGCCCCTCGCGCAGCCAGCCGTTGGCCAGCGCGTACAGGAACAGCGAGCGCGCCAGGCGGTGCTTCAGGCTGCCGGTGGGGTGGCTCGATTCATCCTTGAGGTACACGTCGATGCCCTCGAACCCGGGCAGTGCCAGCGGGATCAGGTGGGTATCGGCGGAACGGTTGAAATCGGCTTCGATCTTGCGGATGGCGGCGGCCACCCATTCACGCTGCGACATGGCGGGCAATCGTTGTCAGGACGGAACGGTGCGATCCGTCCATTGTACGTCGCAGTGCCGTCAGGTGGCGGCCGGTAGAATGACGCCATCCGGCCATCACGGCCCTGTCTGAAGGACCTTCCCCCATGACCCTTCCCGCCCTGCGCGATATTCCCGGCGTGGCTGCCCAGGCCCCGGCCGAAACCCACGGCTTCGTGTTCAACCACACCATGCTGCGGGTCAAGGACATCACCGCCTCGCTGGACTTCTACACCCGCGTGCTCGGCTACCAGCTGATCGACAAGCGTGATTTCGCCGAAGCCCAGTTCAGCCTGTACTTCCTGGCCTACGTGCCGGCCGGCGTGGCCGTGCCGGAAGACGATGCCACCCGCCGCGTGTGGATGGCCGGCCTGCCGGGCGTGCTGGAACTGACCCACAACCACGGCACCGAGACCCAGGATGGCCCGGTCTACCACGACGGCAACAGCGACCCGCGCGGCTTCGGCCACATCTGCGTGTCGGTGCCGGAACTGGAATCGGCCTGCCAGCGCTTCGAAGACCTCGGCGTGCCGTTCCAGAAGCGCCTGACCGATGGCCGCATGAAGAACATCGCCTTCATCAAGGACCCGGACGGTTACTGGGTCGAGATCATCGCCAACGCCTGACCGGCCGCGCCAGGCGCTCGCCGGGCATGGCCCGGTGCTACCACAGCGGTCCCCTTCTGAAGAGGTACGCATGGAAACGATGGAACTGCATCGCGGGCGCCTGATCGACCACCTGCAGCTGGTGGTGCGTGACCTGGCCGCCAGCCGCCGCTTCTACCAGGCCGTGTTCGATGCCATCGGCATCCCCATCGCCGGCGAAGGCCCGGACTATTTCTGGGCCGACGAACTGTTCATTTCCACCGCCAGCAGCGAGGCCGCCGCCGGCCAGCTGACCGGACGCCATCACCTAGCATTCCAGGCGCGTGATGCGGCCACGGTGGATGCCTTCCACGCTGCCGCACTGGCGGCAGGTGGCACCGACAACGGCGCGCCGGGCGAGCGGCCCTACCACCCGGGTTACTACGGCGCCTTCGTGCTCGACCCCGATGGCAACAACATCGAAGTGGTCTACCACGGCCCGGCGACCTACAGCGCCGACTCGGTGAAGGTCAGCTTCTGATTGCCGCGCTGCGCGCTCGCCGGGCATGGCCCGGCGCTACCAACGAAGAAGCCGGGCGATGCCCGGCTTCGTTCGTCCTGCACGGTCGCCTCAGTGGGCGGCCATGTAGATGTCCTGCAATACGGCCTTTTCCAGCTCCAGCTCGCCCAGCAGGTTCTTCACGATATCGCCCAGGCTGAGGATGCCGACCAGCGTGTTGCCGTCGGTGACCATCAGGTGGCGGCGACGCGAGTACGTCATCAGCGACATGGCCTGCTTCAGGGTGGCCTCCGGCGCGATGCCTTCCAGGCCGGTGGTCGGCACGGTGGAGATCACCCGGCGGCCGGCCTGCGGGCCGTCGTCGGCCAGGCTGCGCACGATGTCCTTCTCGGAGATGATGCCGACCGGCACCCCGTCCTTGATCACCACCAGGGCAGCGATTTTATTCGCGCTCATCTTGTGGGCGGCGGCACCGATGGTGTCTTCCGAATCGATGGTGATGACAGCTTCTTTCTTGGATTGCAGGAGTTCGCGGACGTTCATTCTTGTTTCCTGGTGCAGGTCACTGAAGTCAAAAAGTGTGCTCTTCCGAATCGCCCCCTCCCCGGGAACAGACCTTTCAGCGCACGTCTGGCGCACGGTGCCGGCAGGTAACTGCATCGGCCAGCACGGTGCTGCAACGCGAACGAGGCCGGTGAAGGAAAACCCGCAGGGGCCTCGGACGATTCGATTCTACGACTGCCCTGCGCGGCCACTACCGGCACCGATGGGACGCTTCGTCGTGGAACCTGTCGACGATTCCGAGAATCGCACCTGCGGCAAAACCGGCGCTGAATACAGCCCTTTCAAGCCGCTCAAGTTCGCACCCGCGCGGCCGACGCACGCGCAACCGCCCGACCGTGCAAAGTCAGGGGAACGGTCGCCAGCTGCCGAGCACCGCCTCGGTGGTGTACTGCGCGGCCTCGTCACCGGACAGGTGATGCGACCACGCCACGCGTTCTTCCGGTGAGGCACCGGCACCGACGCTGCCGAACTCGCCGTAGTAAGTGGTACGTTCGGCATCGGGCTTGTCCCAGTTGTGCCAGCCAGCCTGCACGATGTGCGGGCCCAGGTTGGACTGCAGGAATACCGTGCGTGCGAACGGCCGCCACGGCCGCCCCAGGTAGGCGGTGCCCATGCCTTCGCCACGCAGCAGCGCGCGACGGAACACGTAGCCGAAGCGCTGTCCTTCCGGCGTGGATGCCGCGGTGACCCAGCCCAGCTTGCCCTTGGACACGATCGTGCAGTCATCGAACAACGCCGTGGCCGCACCGAAGATGAAATCCACCGTGCCTTCGATGTAGCAGTCCTTGAAGTGCAGCACGCTGCCTTCGTGCGTGTAGAGCGTGTCCTGGTTGCCGAGCAGGCGCACGTTGCGGAAGCCGCCGCGCGGCGGTGCGGCATACAGCGCCAGTGCCTGGCCGACGTTGCCGGCGTTGTTCTCGATGGTCAGGTCTTCGGCGATGAACTCATCGCCATACACGTACACCGTGGCCGAGCCACTGGTGCGCATCGCTTTGCCGGTGGCCGGATCGACCAGGTCGGCGTAGTTGTTCCAGCTGAGGATGGACGCGCCGGCGCCGGCGCCGCGCAGCGTCACCCGGCTCTTTTCCTTCGGCACCTTCACCACGCCGCGGTACAGCCCCTCGCGCAGCACGATGACCTGGCGCGTGCGGTTGCCGTCGGGCACCGCATCGATGGCCGCCTGCACGCTGCGGTAGTCACCGCTGCCATCGGCGGCCACCACCCAGTCGCGCGCGGCGGCAGGCAGCGCGGCCAGCACCAGCAGGCCGGCCAGGGGGAGGGAGAAACGGCTTAGCTGCGGCATGCGGCGTCCTGCGGGCAAGAGGGACGAAGGGCGGCCGGCGTTGCGTGCCGGCCGCGATCCAGGGGCAACGATCAGAACTTGTAGCGCAGGCCGAGCAGGAATTCGCGGCCGGTCTGGGTGTAGGTCAGCGGCAGTTTCCATGCCGAGGTACCCACCCACTCGTTGCTGGTTTCATTGGTCAGGTTGATGCCTTCCAGGCTGACTTCCAGATGGTCGTCGATCTTCCAGCTGATCGAGGCATCCACCGTGTCCACCGCATCCATGCCGTGGAAGCTGAAGCCCTGCACGCTGGCCGGCACCTGGGTGTAGTAGCCGTCGCGATGGGTGTAGGACACGCGCGCGCCCAGCTTCTCGCCTTCGTAGAACAGCGTGCTGTTGTACGAATTCTTCGACAGGCCGGTCAGATCGGTCTTCAGCGAGGCCGCACCGGTGGAGGTGAGGTACTGGATCTGCGAATCGACCCAGGTGTAGTTCAGCTGCAGGCCCAGGTTGCTCCAGCGTCCCGGCAGGAAGCTGAAGGGCTGCACGTAGTTGAACTCGGCACCCTTGAGGTCACCACCGGGCGTGTTCAACGGACGGGTGAACGTGAAGTCTTCATTGGGCGACACGCCGGTGCCGTCGAGCAGGCTGGCCGGCAGGCCACTGGCACTGAACGGCATGACCGTGCTGGTGCCCTGCACGAAGCTTTCGATGTCCTTGTGGAACAGCGCCAGGCCGAGCAGGCCGCCTTCCTGGAAGTACCACTCCACGCCCAGGTCCAGCGTGCGTGCGCGGATCGGGTCCAGGTTCGGGTTGCCGCCGTTGACGTAGCGGTGGCCGCTGGACAGGCTCAGCGTCGTGCCCGGGGTCAGCGAGGACAGACCGGGGCGTGCCATCACCTTGGCCGCACCGAAGCGCAGCATCAGGTCCGGTGACAGCTCGGCCACCAGGTTCAGCGACGGCAGCGTATCGGTGTAGTCGCGCGACACATGGGTCAGCACCATCGCGCCATCCACCGTGGAATAACCGGTGGAGGACTGGGTGGTCTTGACCCGGCGCACGCCCACGTTGCCCGACACCGGCACGCTGCCGACATCGAAGCCGAACTCGCCCATCAGCCACGCGCCGCGGTCACGCTCTTCCACGCTGCGGCGGGTCGCGTTGCGTTCGTACAGCTGGTAGATGCCCTGCCCGCTGTAGATGCCCAGCAGCTGCGACAACGCGGCCAGGTCGGGCACGGCCCAGGCATCGGGCGAACCGGCCACGCCGCCCAGGCGGGCGATGTCGACCAGTGCCGCCGGCACCGTGTAGCTGCCATCGGCGAACGCCGGCACCACGGTTTCGCTCTGCCGGCGGTACTCGCTGGTGTCGAACGTGTAGTCCTTGGCGAGCAGGCCGCCCCGCAGGGTGAACGACGGCCCGAAGTTCCAGGTGAAATCCAGCGCGCCGTTGTCGAAGCTGTTGCTGGCGTACTGCGGGCGCAGGCGCACTTCGGCCAGGGTCCAGCCGCTGGTGTCGGTGGGGTCGATGCCGTAATTGAAGGTCGGGTGGGTGACGCTGTCGCGGAAGTCGTAGCTGTAGCCGGACACGTTGGCCTTGTCCATGATCAGCGTGGTCTGCACCGGGTTGGCGTGCTTCGAGCTGGAATGGCCGACCAGCAGGTTGACCTTGAACGCATCGCTGAAGCGATGTTCGCCACTCAGCGAGACCTGCTTGAAGGCAGTGTTCCACTCATCGCGGCGCTGTTCGGAACGCACGCCGGCACCATCGAACAGGCCGTACAGCAGCGCGCCGGACGTGGGATCGATGTAGCCGTCGCGCAGCACCATGTTCTGCTTCTGCGCCGAGTAGGCAAACGAGATCGCCTCGATGTACTTCTCGCTGCGCACGGTATCGATCTTCGAATACAGCGCGTCCAGCGCGAACTCGGTGTTGTCGGTCGGCTTCCACTGCAGCGAGGCGGTCACGCCCAGGCGCTTCTGGTCGTGTTCCAGCAGCGTGTAGCGCGGGAAATACGGGTGCCACACACCATCGGCCAGGCCGGCGGTGAACGGCGAGCTGGGGCTGAAGCCACCGTTGCTGCTGGCGCTGTACCAGCGGCCGGTGTTGCTGCCTTCCTCGCGCACGCGGCGTTCGGAATAGGCCACCGACAGCAGCCCACCGAAACGCCCGTCGGCCCAGGTGTCGGCGATCAGCGCGGCCGCACGCGGGCTGGCCTTCTCGGAAAGATCGTTGAAGCTGCCCTGCCCGCTCGCCGCGAAGGTGAAGCCGTCGTAGTCGAACGGGCGCGCGGTGCGCAGGTCCACGGTTGCACCCAGCGAGCCCTCTTCCACGTCGGCCGAGGCGGTCTTGCGCACGATCAGCTGCGAGAACAGGTCCGAGGCGAACACGTTGAAGTCGAAGCCACGGCTGCGGTTGGTGCCGCCGGACTGGTCCGAGCCGCCGACGGTGGTCAGCGCCTCCAGGCCGTTGATGCGAACGCGGGTGAAATCCGGGCCGAGGCCGCGCACGGAGATGTTGCGGCCTTCGCCCGCGTCGCGGGTGATGGTCACGCCGGGGATGCGCTGCAGCGATTCGGCCAGGTTGAGATCGGGGAAGTTGGCGATGTCCTCGGCCACCACCGCATCAACCATGCCCTTTTCCGAACGCTTGATGTCCAGCGCCTTTTCCACGCTGGCGCGGTAGCCGGTCACCGTCACCGCATCCAGTTCGGTGGGGTTGGCCGCCGCAGCGTCCTGGGCGGTGGCCGGGGCGGCCAGGGCAAGCAGCACGGCACTGGCCAGCGCGCTGGCGGCCAAGGTAACCGGTGTCTTTTTACGATTCAGCCTGTGCGTCATGAAAATCCCTTGCAATCACTGCTACTGGCGGTCGAGGGTGTCGATCAAGACATGACACCGGGGGACACGAAACGTAACAGCGTCATGGAACTGACACATCATGCGCTGCAGCAAGACAGCGGAAGGCGCCCGCAAGCGCCTGACCACAAAGGGAAATTCGCGCCCCGCCCAGCAAGCCGCCAGGCGCAGGGTCAGGCCGTGTGTGCAGCCGGCGGCGCCGGGGGCGGCAGCGGCCTTGCGCGGGTCGCCCACCAGCACAGCAGCGAGCCTGCGGTCACGCAGGCCACGCCCTGCACGAAGCCCATGCCCGGGTGCAGCGACAGCCACACGCTGCTCCACAGCACCGACAGCACCGGGGCGAAGTAGGAGAAGATCGCCATCGAGGTGACGTTGCCGTGCTGCAGGCCATGGTTCCAGCACGAATAGGCGGTGGCGGTGAGCAGGCCGAACACTGCCACCTGGGCCAGGCCGCCCCAGTGCAGGTGCAGCGGCGGCGCGTCGCCCAGCGCGTACTTCAGCCACAGCACCGCGGCGGTGGCGATCATGAACAAAGGCACCGCGTTGCGCGAACCGCCGATGCGCTTGGTCACCAGCGAATAGGTGGCCCACATGCACGAGGCGGCCAGCGCCAGTGCGTAGGCCAGCGGGTTGCTGCGCAGGTTGGCCAGCAGCATCGCCGGCGACCACGCGCCTTCGCCGGTGATGACCAGCACCACGCCCAGCAGGCACAGCACGGTGGCCGGCAGCAGCAGCCAGTTGCCGCGCTGCATGCGGGTCAGCACGGTCAGCAGCACCGTCAGGCACGGCCACAGGTAGTTGATCATCACCAGTTCCAGCGCCTGCCCACGGTGGTGGGCCAGGCCGATGGACAGCGACAGCGAGATCTCGGTGCCGATGAACAACGCACCGCCGATCAGCAGGTAGCGTCGCGGCAGCTGCGAGGGTCGCGGCACGCCCAGGATGAGCGCCGAGAACACGGCGGCGGCAGTGAAGATCAGGGCGGCGCCACCAACGGCACCGAAGATCTCGCTGATCGTGCGCAGCATGCCCAGGGTCGGGCTCCACAGCAGCACGGCGCTGGCGCCGATGAGGGTCGGAAGATGGGGTGACGCGGAGGCGCGCAGGGCGCGGAAGCCGTACATGGGGGCGACGACAACAGAAGGCGATCGGTTGAAAGGCACGCGCAGCGATGCGCCCGGCCCCGACAGCGGGACAGGCAGGTCATGCGGACGCGTGGGTCCTGGGGAGTACGCTGGTCCGTAGCGTCGTCCCCGGAACGCCCCGGCACTGTGCGTTGCAGGGGGGTACGGCGGGAGGCGGGTTACAGCAGCCGACTGGCCGAAGCGGATTGTACGCTTTCGATGCTGCGCCGCAATATGGCCCTGTTCATCCACTCACCTTTGCGTAGAATTCCCGCCCCCACGCAAAGGAATGACTGTGATGACATTGACCCCCACCCGGATGTTCGCCCCGATCTTCGCCGTCCTGCTGGCTGCACCCACGGCGCATGCTGCAACGACCATCGACGCAGCGCAGTGGCAGAAGCTGGCACCCACGCTGCAGGCTGCACTGGAATGCCGCGCGGACCCGGATGCCGCAGCCAAGGCCCTGGCCGGCCTGTCGGTCAACCTGGATGGCACCGACGAACCGATCAAGCCGCCGGTGCCGTTCACCGTGTTCGGCCTGCAGGTCCGCTCGTTCTCGGTCTACATCGATCCCGACGGCGACCTGGGGGCCAGCTACACCAGCAAGCTCTCGGCCAATGCCGCAGCGGTGCGCAACGCCTCCAAGCTGGGCAGGAAGCCCGAGCGCGATACCAGCATGGGTGTGCTGTCGATCGCCCAGGATGGATCGGCACAGCTGACCTGCCTGGTCTATGGCGCCTACGACGAGCGCGACTACCAGGAACCGTAAGCGACCCGTGGCGTGCGCAGCAGCCCTGTTCCGGCAGGGCTAGCGCGCGCTTCCTTCCACATACGGGCGCGACTGCAGGATCAGCACCTCATCGCCGACCACGGCCCATTCAATGTCCTGGTCGGCACCACCCAGCGCCTGCCTGGTACGGGTACCGATGCGCGCCAACCGTGCAATCAGTGCATCGGTCAGCACCTGCCGCGAACCGGTGATCGGCACCTCGCGCACACCGCCACCCGCACGCGCCACCAGCTGGGTGTCTTCGGCCGACCGGCTCAGCACCTGTACCGCCTTCGACCACGATGAGTACATCACCTGCTCGGCCTGGCGTTTGCCTTCCACCACGCGGATGCCCAGCCCGCGCTTGGCCGAGATGTAGGTGACATGGCGACGCGCGGCATCGAAGGGATCGCGGGTGATCATCACCCCGGAGCTGTCCGACGGCGCGGCCACCTGCACCAGCACCGCCATGGCCACCGCATCCTGCGGCAGGCCCGCCGCCGTGCGCGCTTCGTAGGCCTCGAAGTTGTAGACCGACGCCCAGACCATCTGCACCGCTTTGGCGACCGCCTCCATGCGGGTCACGTTGGGCACCGTGGTGTACAGCCCAGCTCCGCTGAAACCCGGCAGATCCTCGGAATTGGACGAGCTGCGCACGAACACCGGCGCGCCCTGCAACTGGTCGCGCCACTGGCGTTCCAGCGTACGCGCGAAGGCGGCATCGGCGGGCGCGTTCTCGATCTGCGTACGCAGCGACGCCAGCGCATCACGTCGCACCGCCGGATCGCTGTTGAACCCCGGCCGCTGCTGCAGTTCGCGCAGGCGTTGCGGCACCTGCAGCCGCTGCTGCATGGCCTGGTACTGCGAGAACGGAATGCAGAAGCCATCGGGCACCCGTGCCGCCGGTGGCAGCACCGCACGCAGCGTGCCGAGGTTGGCGGCCTTCACCCCGCAGTGCGAGCTGTCACGCGCACGCAGCGCCTGCAGCGGCTTCAGCGCCACCACGGCCAGGTCCGGGCGCGGCAGGCTGCGCTGCACAGGGCGTGCGGCAGTGGCGGAGGGCGTGCGTGCCGGCCGCGCCAACGGGGTCACCCGGTAATCGCTGCCGGTCACCTCCAGCGCCACCCAGCGACCGTCGTACTGGCGCAGCGCGTCCTGCGCATCACGCACGTAGACGTTGGGAATGCCCCAGCCCTTGGCCAGCAGGTTGACGTGCGACAGCAGCGTCGACGGCCGCTGCGTCACCAACCCGGCGACCGGGGCCAGCGCGATCGGCACCTCATCCAGCACCGGGATATCGCGCGGCGACAGCGCGGCCAGCTGCGCCTCCGTGCGCACGATGCGCAGGCGCCCCTCCGCCTGCCCGGTGTTCAGCGGCAGGAAGCGCTGCTCACGCAGCAGGGCCTCCTGGCTGACGTAGGCCAGCTTCATCTCGCCCGCCAGCTGCTCATGCGCGGTGGAATTGGTCTTGAAGCGGATCGGATCGGAGAACGAGGCGCGCAGCACTGCATCGGCCTCGCGCAAAAGCGGCGCGGTCAGCTGGTCGCCTTCCCAGAATTCGTAGGTGTATCCCGGCAGATCCCGCTGCCAGGCCACGGTCCCGAACAGGAAGCGCCGCTGCGGGTCACGGTATTGCGCGTTCACCGTGGCCTTGTCCATCGAGCGCAGCAGCCGCTGCTGGCGCACGAACTGCTCGTGCAGGCCGTGGCGGCGCGTGTTGACGTAGTAGATGCGCCCGTTCTCGCGCCGGTCGATGACGAAGATCAGATGCGGCATTTCCAGCGCCGTGCCGGCGTTGTAGACGCGGGCCATCTGCATGAACTGTGCGCGGCTGTCGATGCGCGGAAGATAGTCCGGCCCTTCGGCCGGCTGCTGTGCCGCGTCAGGGCGATGCTCATACGCCGAGGGCTTGCGTGCGGTCTGTGCCAGCGCGGGTGTGGCGCAGGCCAGCAGCAACAGCAGGGTCGCGCGGTGCCATAGGGTATTCATACGGGATCGATCCTTGATGCCGTTACGGAGACAACAGGGTACGTGGTCCGGTGGCGATGGCTCATCCGCCATCGCCACTTCGAACGGCCCGCCTACCTCACTTCGAGCAACGCCCGCGCTGGGCCAGGCTCAGCTGCGCCACCTCGCGGCGGCCCTCGGCTTCAGGCATCACCGTCAGCTTGGCGCCACCGACGAACACGCCCATCTTGATCGACTGCTGGATGAAGTAGTTGCGGCCCGCCTCGGTGTAGAGCTTGACGTCGTTGGGCGAGAACTCCGATTCGGTGGAGATCACGTGCTCCTGGTTGCCCGGCACCAGGGTGTAGAAGAACACCTTGTTGGCCGTCTCACCCAGGCACTCGCCATCGATGCGCAGATCCTTCTTCAGCGCCTGGCCGACGAAGGAGTTGCGGTACACGTACACGCCCGCCTTGCCTTCTTCCGGTACCGGGAAGCTCTTGGCCACGTCTACCTGGCCCTTGTCCGACATCGGAACACTCGCACACCCGGACAGCAGGCTGATCGCCGCTGCCATTGCAACCACGTGCCACTTGCTCATCTACAGCCCCCTGTTATGCGTGCCATGCACGCGGATTGAATTCTGCAATCGCACCCGTGTTGAACGGGCGTGGTGGATCGACGCCCACCTCGACGCCGCGGCATTTGCGCAGGTGGGTGGACGGATCGGGAAATCGAGAGTGGCGCGGGCATCCTCCGTGATGCGGGCGGCGGTGTGCGCAGATGGTGCCATGTCGGCAGGGAGCGTCGCAATCGGCTCGCCACACCCTCTGCCTGCAACAAATCGCCTGGTTACAACACTTTCGAACTTTCCAACTTTTCTCATTGGCGGCCAAGGCCATCCATGCGAAACATGGACCGCCACCGAAAACGGGTGGCACGGGCTTGCAATCCCGTTTGAACTACCTAGCAGTTACGCTTGTCTGTCGGCGCCATCCTCTGTGGATGGCGTCGGCAGACATTCTGCCCGCGCACCTATGGCGGGCGGCGCGTGGGGGCCTCGTGCCCGCCGGCTTTTCGCTAGGTTGTTCACCGGTATTGCAACCACGCACCGTCCGCCACCCTCGCCGTTAAGCGGGGTGGCTCCTTTGCCGCATGCATGAGGAAGCCGCCATGAGCACCACGCGATACCCATATCTGTTCGCCACCCTGGGCGAGGCCGCCAACGCGCTGCCCGATGAGCTCGCCCAGCCGCTGGAAACCACCCTTGCTGCCCAGCAGGCCGATGATGGCATCACCCTGCTGGGTAACCTGCGGCGCATCCGCCAGGTGGACGCCGCCGATGGCCAGCCTTTGCAGCGCAACGGGCGCAGCGCGGGGCAGTGCATGGCGCTGGCGCGCATCAACCGGGCAAACGCCGGGCTGACCGTGCTGCTGGAACTGCTGCACGCCAGCGAGCGCGTCCGCGCGGATGGCGACGAAGCGCAGCAGGTCGGCAACGACGTGCGCGAAGGCCTGCTGCTGGCCTGCCGCGGGTTGTCCGAATATGTGGATGTGCAGGTGCACGCCGCCTGAGGCAGCCCGCCGGGCATGGCCCGGCGCTACCGATGTTCGCCGGGCATGCCGTAATGCCGATGTTGGGCGGCGCCGGGTAGCGCCGGGCCATGCCCGGCGACCATTGGCCCGAACGGGCTTACTCCACCGTAACGCTCTTGGCCAGGTTGCGCGGCTTGTCCACGTCGGTGCCGCGCGCCAGCGCGGTGTGGTACGCCAGCAGCTGCACCGGAATGGTGTGCACGATCGGGCTGAGCACGCCGGCGTGGCGCGGGGTGCGGATGACATGCACGCCTTCGGACTCGTTGAAGTTGCTGTCCTGGTCGGCGAACACGAACAGCTCGCCACCGCGGGCGCGCACTTCCTGCATGTTCGACTTCACCTTTTCCAGCAGACTGTCGTTGGGCGCGATCACCACCACCGGCATGTCCTCGTCCACCAGCGCCAGCGGCCCGTGCTTGAGCTCACCGGCCGGGTAGGCCTCGGCGTGGATGTAGGAGATTTCCTTGAGCTTGAGCGCGCCTTCCAGCGCGATCGGGTAATGCAGGCCACGGCCCAGGAACAGGGCGCTGCTCTTGCGCGCGAAGCGCTCGGCCCACGCCGCGATCTGCGGCTCCATGTTCAGCGCATGCTGCACGCTGCCCGGCAGGAAGCGCAGCTGCTCCAGGTAGTCCGCTTCCTGTGCGGCATCGACGCGGCCGTGCAGCTTGCCCAGCACCACGGTCAGCTGGAACAGCGCGGCCAGCTGGGTGGTGAAGGCCTTGGTCGACGCCACGCCGATCTCGGCGCCGGCGCGGGTGTAGCAGACCAGTTCGCTGGCACGCGGAATCGCGCTCTCCGGCACGTTGCAGATCGACAGCGTGTGCTTGTGGCCCAGCGACTTGGCGTACTTCAGCGCTTCCATCGTATCCAGCGTTTCGCCGGACTGGGAGATGGTCACGATCAGGTGCTTGGGGTTGGCATACGCGGCGCGGTAGCGGTATTCGCTGGCGATTTCCACGCTGCACGGCAGGCCGGCGATGGATTCGATCCAGTAGCGCGCGGTCAGGCCCGAGTAGTAGCTGGTGCCACAGGCCAGGATCTGCACGCCTTCGATGCCGGCCAGCACGGCCTCGGCATTCTTGCCGAACAGCTCGGCCGGGAAGCCACCGGCGTCGATCGCCGCTTCGAGGGTGTCACCCAGCGCACGCGGCTGCTCGTGGATTTCCTTCTGCATGAAGTGGCGGTACGGGCCCAGCTCCAGCGAGGCCAGCGACACGTCGGACAGGTGCACGTCGCGCTCGACCGGCTGGTCGTGCTCGTCGAACACCTGCACGCCATCGCGGCGGATGTCGGCGGTGTCGCCCTCTTCCAGGAAGATCACCTTGCGGGTGGCCGAGATCACCGCCGAGACGTCGGAGGCGACGAAGTTCTCGCCTTCGCCCAGGCCGACCAGCAGCGGGCAGCCCATGCGTGCGCAGACGAAATGGTCCGGCTCGGCACGGCTGACCACGGCCAGCGCATAGGCGCCGGTCAGTTCCTTCACCGTGCGCTGCAGCGCGCCCAGCAGGCTGTCGCCGCCCTTCAGGTGGTGGTGCATGAGGTGGGCGATCACTTCGGTGTCGGTCTGCGACTCGAAGGTGTAGCCCAGCGCGCGCAGCTTCTCGCGCTGCTCTTCGTGGTTCTCGATGATGCCGTTGTGCACCAGCGCCACGCCGGCACTGATGTGCGGGTGCGCATTGGCCTCGGTCACCCCGCCATGGGTGGCCCAGCGGGTATGGCCGATGCCCAGCTGGGAACTGAAGCC
Source organism: Stenotrophomonas sp. SAU14A_NAIMI4_5 (assembly GCF_003086795.1). Classification (NCBI taxonomy): domain Bacteria; kingdom Pseudomonadati; phylum Pseudomonadota; class Gammaproteobacteria; order Lysobacterales; family Lysobacteraceae; genus Stenotrophomonas; species Stenotrophomonas sp. SAU14A_NAIMI4_5. The sequence goes on from NZ_CP026003.1 coordinate 3,905,526, forward strand.
TTCCGCCTCGGCGGCGGTGGCCATTTCCGAGACACGACCGGTACGGCGCACGCGGCGCACGTCAGCACGCTCGGCATGGTCGATCACCGCGATGCCGGACGAATCGTAGCCGCGATACTCCAGCCGCTTCAGTCCTTCGATCAGCAACGGCACCACATCGCGATCAGCGATCGCTCCTACGATTCCACACATGTCGCACTTTTCCTTGAAGACGGTCGCCGCATTCTAGCGTGGGTGTCCACGCCGTCCCTCCTGTCCGCTTAATGAAAGTGTCCGCAACAGTGTCCGCGGACACCCGGACACAGGGAACCATATCGCAAGTCATTGAAATCACGTGAAATAAAGTTGGCACGGAGCGTGCTTGGTTCTCTGCACCACCGACAGGCACGCACCCGATGATCCGCGACACCTCTGCCCAGGACCAGATCGTTTCCGCCCCTTCCGCCAGCGCCCCCCGTGCGGCCTGGCAGCGCTACCGCTGGCCGGCCCTGGGTGCGGTCGCCCTGCTGGCCGCCATCGGCTGGGCGGTGCATGCCTGGTCCAACGCCAGCCGCTCCTTCGACAGCAGCCGGGTGCGCATCGCCGAAGTGCAGCGCGGCGACCTGGTGCGCGACATCGCCGCCGACGGCCGCGTCATCGCCGCCAACAGCCCGACCCTGTACGCCATTTCCGCAGGTACGGTGGACCTGAAGGTGGTGGCCGGCGACGTGGTCAAGAAGGGCCAGGAGCTGGCGATCATCGACAGCCCGGAACTGCGCAGCAAGCTGGCCCAGGAACAGGCCACCCTGGCCGGCCTGGAAGCGGAGGCCAGCCGCGCCGCGCTGGACGCCACCCTCGCCCGCGCCAAGTCGCGCAAGGAAACCGACCAGGCCAGCATCGAACGGCAGGCCGCCGACCGTGACCTGCAGCGCTACCAGCGCGGCTACGACGGCGGCGCGGTGCCGCAGATCGACCTGGCCAAGGCCCAGGACTCCCTGAAGAAGGCCGACATCACCCTGGCCAACGCCACCACCGATGCGCGCCTGCAGAGCCAGGGCGCCGACCTGGACGCGCGCAACAAGCGTCTGCTGGCCGATCGCCAGAAGGCGGTGGTGGCCGAAGTGCAGCGCCAGGTCGATGCGCTGACCCTGCGCGCGCCGTTCGACGGCCAGGTCGGTCAGGTGCAGGCCACCCAGGCCACCAACCTGGCGGCCAACGCGCCGGTGCTGGGCGTGGTCGACCTGTCCAAGTTCGAGGTGGAGATCAAGGTGCCGGAGAGCTTCGCCCGTGACCTGGCGATCGGCATGCCGGCTCAGCTGACCGGTGGCAACGGCAAGCCGTTCCCGGGTGAGATCAGCGCGGTCTCGCCGGAAGTGGTCAACGGCGAGGTCAACGCCCGCGTGCGCTTCGCCGCCGCACAGCCGGAAGGCCTGCGCCAGAGCCAGCGCATGTCGGTGCGCGTGCTGCTGGATACGCGCCGCAACGTGATGAAGGTCGAGCGTGGCCCGTTCGTCGAACAGGGCAACGGCGTGGCCTACGTGATGGACGGCCGCACCGCGGTGCGCCGACCGGTGGAACTGGGCGTCAGCAGCCTGGGCGAAGTGGAAATCAAGTCGGGTGTGCAGCCGGGCGACCGCATCGTGGTCTCCGGCAGCGACCTGTTCAAGGACGCCGAACGCGTCTCCGTCAACTGACACATCCTGGAGAGAGGACACCCCATGTACATGCTTGAAATGCGTTCGGTCGCCAAGGTTTTCCGTACCGAACAGGTGGAAACCCACGCACTGCGCTCGCTGGAACTGCAGGTCAAGGAAGGCGAGTTCGTCGCCGTCACCGGTCCGTCCGGCTCCGGCAAGACCACCTTCCTCAACATCGCCGGCCTGCTGGAAACCTTCACCAGCGGCACCTACATGCTCGACGGCCAGGACGTCAGCACGCTGGGCGACGATGCCCGCAGCCGCATGCGCAACCAGAAGATCGGCTTCATCTTCCAGGGCTTCAACCTGATCCCCGACCTGAACCTGTTCGACAACGTCGACGTGCCGCTGCGCTACCGCAAGATGGGCGCCGGCGAACGCCGCGAGCGCATCGAGAAGGCGCTGAGCCAGGTCGGCCTGGGTTCGCGCATGAAGCACTACCCCAATGAACTCTCCGGCGGCCAGCAGCAGCGCGCCGCCATCGCCCGCGCCCTGGCCGGCAGCCCGCGCCTGCTGCTGGCCGACGAACCGACCGGCAACCTGGACACGCAGATGGCGCGTGGCGTGATGGAACTGCTGGAAGAGATCAACGCCGTCGGCACCACCATCGTCATGGTCACCCATGACCCGGAGCTGGCCGCACGCGCGCAGCGCAACGTGCACATCGTCGATGGCCAGGTGACCGACCTGGTGCGTGAGCCGGTGCTGGCCACCCCGCGCCGCATCGTCGCCGTCAACGAGTGAGGGCCCGACCATGTTCGCCTACTACGCCCGACTGGCGGCGCGCAGCTTCCGCCGCAACAAGGTCCTGACCGCGCTGATGGTGGTTGCCATCGCGCTGGGCATCGGCGCCTCGATGACCACCCTGACCGTCTTCCACGTGCTCTCCGGCGATCCGATCCCGGACAAGAGCGATCGCCTGTTCTACGTGCAGCTAGATCCGGGCCCCCGCGGTGGCTACGTGCCCGGCGAGGAACCGAATTCGCAGATGACCCGCTTCGATGGCGAGGCCCTGCTGCGCGAAGCCAAGGCCGAGCGCCAGGCGCTGATGAGCGGCGGCGGCGGCACCATCGAGCCGGACGGCAGCACCCTGCAGCCGTTCTCGATCGATACGCGCTGGACCTCGGCTGATTTCTTCCCGATGTTCGACGTGCCGATGCAGTACGGCCATGCCTGGACGCGCCAGGACGACGACGGCCGCGCCCGCGTGGTGGTCATCTCCAAGGCCCTGAACGACAAGCTGTACCAGGGCGGCAACAGCGTCGGCAAGGACATCCGCATGGATGGCCAGAGCTTCCGCATCGTCGGCGTGATGAAGGAATGGAATCCCGAACCGCAGTTCTTCGATCTCACCACCGGCAGCTTCGGCAAGGACGAGGATCTGCTGCTGCCGATGTCGACTTCGATGGACCTGAAGCTGGGCAGCAACGGCAACATGAACTGCTTCGGCGAAAACCCCGACGGCGACAGCTATTCGGTGAACGCCCCCTGCACCTGGCTGCAGTACTGGGCCGAGATGGACCCGGGCAAGGCCGATGACTACCGCCGCTACCTGGAAAACTACTCCAGCCAGCAGCGTGAGGCCGGCCGCTTCGAGCGCCCGCCGAACGTGCGCCTGCGCAACGTGATGGAGTGGCTGGACTTCAACGGTGCGGTGCCCAGCGATGTGCGCCTGCAGCTGTGGCTGGCGCTGGGCTTCCTCGGCGTGTGCCTGGTCAACACGGTGGGCCTGCTGCTGGCCAAGTTCCTGCGCCGCAGCGGTGAGATCGGCGTGCGGCGCGCGCTCGGTGCCAGCCGTGGCCAGATCTTCCTGCAGTGCCTGGTGGAAGCCGGTGCAGTGGGCGTGGTCGGCGGCGTGCTCGGCATCGGCGTGGCCCTGCTTGGCCTGTTCGCCGTGCGCCAGCAACCGGTGGACTACGCCAAGCTGGCCCATCTGGACGGCAGCATGCTGCTGCTGGCCATCGGCCTGACCCTGTTTGCCAGCCTTGCTGCCGGTTTCCTGCCCGCCTGGCGCGCGATGCAGGTCACCCCGGCCATCCAGCTCAAGTCGCAGTAAGTACCGGAACGAGGACTCCCATGGACATCCGCCCCATCCTCAGCACCCTGCGCCGGCACAAGACCGCTGCCGCACTGATCGTGCTGGAAGTCGCCCTGACCTGCGCCATCGTCTGCAACGCGCTGTTCCTGGTCAGCCAACGCGTGGAAAAGATCAGCATGCCCAGCGGCATCGCCGAGAACGAACTGGTGATGGTCCGCGTCAGCGGCATCGGCAAGCAGACCAACGGCATGGCCCGCACCCGCGAGGACCTGGCGTCACTGCGCGCGATCCCCGGCGTCACCGGCGCCACCATCATCAACCAGGTGCCGTTCCGCAGTGGCTCGTCCAGCAGCAGCATCCAGCGCCAGCAGGACCAGGAGCGGCCGACCACCGAGGCATCGATGTACACGATGTCCGAGGATGGCATCCGCACGATGGGCATCAACGTGATCGCCGGGCGTGACTTCCTGCCCGACGAGTACATGGACTACGCCGTCGTCTCCAAGGCCGGTTCCAAGGACAAGGCGGTCCCGGTGATCTTCAGCCAGGCCACCGCCGCGAAGATGGAACCCGACGGCAGCGCGCTGGGCAAGACCTACTACATGGGCAAGCAGCCGCTGCATGTCGTCGGCATCGTCGACACCCTGACCACGCCCACCGGCTGGGACGACAACTGGAACGAGTCGATGCTGATGCCGCTGCGCCGCGGCTTCGACGAAGGCGGCACGTACATGCTGCGCACCGCACCCGAGCGCCGCGATGAAGTGCTCAAGGCCGCCGTCGCAGCGCTGGAGCGCAACGATGCCAATCGCCTGATGCGCGACAAGAAGACCTACGAGGACCAGCGCAACGACTACTTCAAGAACGACCGCGCCATGGTCGGCCTGCTGGTGACGGTGTCCATCGCCCTGCTGGTGGTGACCGCACTGGGCATCATCGGCCTGGCCAGCTTCTGGGTGCAGCAGCGCAGCAAGCAGATCGGCATCCGCCGTGCGCTGGGAGCGACCCGCGGGCAGATCCTGCGCTACTTCCAGACCGAGAACTTCCTGCTGGCCACGCTGGGCATCGTGCTGGGCATGCTCGCCGCGTACGCGATCAACCTGGCGCTGATGAACATGTACGAGCTGCCGCGCATGCCGCTGCTGTACCTGCCGCTGGGTGCGGTGCTGCTGTGGGTGCTGGGCCAGGTCGCGGTGTTCGGCCCGGCCCGCCGCGCCGCCGCCGTGCCGCCGGCCGTTGCCACCCGGGGGGCGTGAGATGCGCGCCCTGGCCCTGGCAATCGCCCTGGCCCTGCCGCTGCCGGTACTGGCCGGCAGCAGCACGGTGCAGACGATGAACTGGCAGCAGGAGGGCGCGCGGCTGGCACTGCGCTCCACCGAAGGCCAGGTGCAGGTCGAGGCGGCCAGCCCCGAGGCGCGCTTCGGCGTGCGCCGGGGCGACCGCATCGTGCGCGTGGACGACACGCCGGTACGCCAGATCGACCAGCTTGCCGCTGCGCTGCGCCAGGCCGACGCAGCGGGCAAGGCGCAGGTCTTCCTGCTGCTGCGGCGCAACGGCAAGACCTTGAGCGCGCCGGTGGCCGTAGCCACCTGGAAGACCGTGCTGGTGCCACCGCCGGCGCCACCACCTCCCCCGCCGCCGCCGCCGCGCTGACGTGCCCCGGCCCCTGCGGGGCCACGGGTTTGGCTATATTGGCGAGGTCACGGTAGCGCCGGGCCATGCCCGGCGGCTCTGCCAACCACGCTGCACCTGATTCCGCCGGGCATGGCCCGGCGCTACCTATATTCAAACCATGCCCGCGATCCTGATCATCGACGACAACGCCAGCGTGGGTACCGCGCTGGACGTGCTGTTTTCCCTGCATGACATCGACACCCTGCAGGCGCAGAGCCCGGCCGACGGCCTGGCGATGCTGGAAGCACACGCCGTCGACCTGGTCATCCAGGACATGAACTTCACCGAGGACACCACCTCGGGCGAAGAAGGCGAGGCCCTGTTCGCGCAGATCCGCGCGCGCCGTCCCGACCTGCCGGTCATCCTGCTCACCGCCTGGACGCACCTGAGCAGCGCGGTGGACCTGGTCAAGGCCGGTGCCGCCGATTACCTGGCCAAGCCGTGGGATGACCGCAAGCTGCTGACCACGGTCAACAACCTGCTGGAACTGTCCGAAGCGCGTCGCGAGCTGGACCAGCGCCGCGCCCGCGAGGAACGCCAGCGCAATGCGCTGGAAGAGAAATACGAGCTGTGCGGCGCGGTGTTCGCCGATCCCGCCAGCGAACGTGTCATCGCCCTGGCCTGCCAGGTCGCGCGTTCGGAACTGCCGGTGCTGATCACCGGCCCCAATGGCGCCGGCAAGGAAAAGATCGCGCAGATCATCCAGGCCAATTCACTGGTGGCCAAGGGCCCGTTCGTGGCGGTCAACTGCGGTGCCCTGCCCTCCGAGCTGATCGAGGCCGAACTGTTCGGCGCTGAAGCCGGTGCCTACACAGGCGCCAACAAGGCGCGCGAGGGCAAGTTCGAAGCCGCCGACGGCGGCACGCTGTTCCTGGACGAGATCGGCAACCTGTCGCTGGGTGGGCAGATGAAGCTGCTGCGCGTGCTGGAAACCGGCCGCTTCGAGCGCCTGGGCTCCAACCGCGAGCGCCAGGTGAAGGTCCGCGTGGTCAGCGCGACCAACGCCGACCTGCCGGCGATGATCCGCGACGGCAGCTTCCGCGAAGACCTCTATTACCGACTCAACACGGTGGAACTGGTGCTGCCGCCGCTGGCGGAGCGACCGGGCGACATCGTGCCGTTGGCCGAACGTTTCCTCAGCGCCGGCAAGCCGCTGTCCACCGCTGCTGCCGCCGCACTGCAGCGACACCCGTGGCCGGGCAACGTGCGCGAGCTGCGCAACGTGATCCAGCGTGCCGAACTGCTGGCCAGCGGCAACCGCATCGAGGTGGCCGACCTCAACCTGCCGCGTGCAGCGGCCGCGCCGCGCCCGACGCCGAGCGCCGGCAATGATCCCGACCGTGCACGCATCGAGGACGTGCTGGCCCGCAACCACGGCGTCATCGCCCAGGCCGCGGCCGAGCTCGGCCTGAGCCGCCAGGCGCTGTACCGGCGCATGGACCGCCACGGCATTCCGCGCGAATGAAACGGCGCTCCTTCACTTTCCTCCTGTTCCTGCGCCTGCTGCCGGTGCTGGCGCTGGCCGCCGCGCTGCCGTGGCTGCTGGCCTACTGGATGAACCACGGCTGGTGGGTGACGGGGATCTCCTCGGTCGTGCTGCTGTCGCTGATGTGGTGGTCGCTGCGCCGCGCCACCGCACCGGTGCGCTCGCTGATGCGCGCACTGGCCGGCACCACCAGCAGCTATCGCGATGGTGAGTTCAACTTCGGCGTGTACTGGCCGGGCAACGACGAACTGGGCGACCTGGTGGACGCACACCGCGAACTGGGCGACGTGCTGCGCGAGCAGCGCCAGGGCCTGGTGCAGCGCGAACTGCTGCTGGACACCATGGTGCAGAACACGCCGGTGGCGATGCTGCTGATCGCGGCCGGTGGCGATGGCATTTCCCGCGTGGTGTTTTCCAACCTGGCTGCACGCAAGCTGCTGCACGGTGGCTGGAAGCTGGAAGGCCAGCGCATGGAAGAGGTGCTTGAACAGCTGCCGGTGGAACTGCGCGATGCCATCGCACGCGGTGGTGACAGCCTGTTCGCGGTGCGCGCGGAAGTCGAGGAGGGCGTCGAGCCCGATGAGGACGACGAGCAGGTCTACCATCTTTCGCGGCGCGCGTTCCATCTGAACGGCCGCCCGCACGATCTGCTGCTGGTGCGCCAGCTGACCGCCGAACTGCGCCGCCAGGAAGTGCAGACCTGGAAGAAGGTGATCCGGGTGATCAGCCACGAACTGAACAATTCGCTGGCACCGATCGCCTCGCTGGCACATTCCGGCGGCGAACTGGTCAAGCGCGAGCGCTTCGATCGCCTGCCGGAAATCTTCAGCACGATCGAAGACCGCGCACGCCATCTGGAGGGCTTCATCCGCGGCTATGCGCGCTTCGCCAAACTGCCGCAGCCGCAGCTGCAGACCGTGCACTGGGCGCCGTTCCTGTCCAGCCTGCGCCAGCAGATTCCCTTCGGCATGGACCGCGAGCCGGACGAGACGCTGAGCAGCCGCATCGACATCGCCCAGTTCGGCCAGGCGCTGTTGAACCTGCTGAAGAACTCGCACGAGGCCTGCGCCGAAGCGGAGCCGCCCAACGACGACGTGCAGGTGCAGTTGACGCGGTTGCCGCAGTGGCTGCGCCTGGACGTGCTGGACCGCGGCAAGGGCATGAACGAGCAGGTGCTGCAGAACGCGCTGATGCCGTTCTACTCAACCAAGCGCAACGGCACCGGCCTGGGCCTGGCACTGACCCGCGAGATCGTCGAGGCACACGGCGGCAGGGTTTCCCTGCAGAACCGCGGTGATGGCGGCTTGTGCGTGTCGATCCTGCTGCCGGTGAGTTGACCGGTTGGCGGCATCCACGCATGGCGTGGATCTACTACAACGCCGCCAACACCCGGTAGATCCACGCCATGCGTGGATGCGGTTCCGGGTAGCGCCGGGCCATGCCCGGCGGCAGTAGATCCACGCCATGCGTGGATGCGGTTCCGGATAGCGCCGGGCCATGCCCGGCGGCAGTAGATCCACGCCATGCGTGGATGCGGTTCCGGATAGCGCCGGGCCATGCCCGGCGGCAGTAGATCCACGCCATGCGTGGATAGGCCGACCAAGGTCGGCCGCTACCAACAGCGGTGCCTCAGCCCTTCTTCACCGGCCGCTTCCAACCGTCGATCGTTTCCTGCCGCGCACGGGCCAGGGTCAGCTTGCCGTCCGGCGCATCACGGGTGATGACCGAGCCCGCCGCGATGGTCGCGCCTTCGCCGATCGTCACCGGTGCCACCAGCGCACTGTTGGAACCGATGAAGGCCTTGTCGCCGATGGTCGTGGTCGACTTGTTCACCCCGTCGTAGTTGCAGGTGATGGTGCCGGCGCCGATGTTGACCTTGCTGCCGATCACTGCATCGCCCAGGTAGGTCAGGTGGTTGGCCTTGCTGCCCACGCCCAGGGTGACCTTCTTGGTTTCCACGAAGTTGCCCACGTGCACGCCGTCGGCCAGCACGGTGCCCGGGCGCAGGCGCGCGAACGGGCCGATCTGCGCGGCACCTTCGGACACCACGCCTTCCAGGTCACAGTGCGCGCGCACTTCGGTACCCGGCCCCAGGCGCACATCCTTCAAGCGGGTGAACGGCCCCACGGTCACGCCGTCGGCCAGCTCCACCCTGCCTTCCAGGATCACATCGACATCGATCAGCACGTCGCTGCCGACCGTGACCTCGCCGCGGATATCCAGTCGCGCCGGATCGAGCACGCGCGCGCCCTGCGTACACAGGGCACGCACCGCGCGGCGCTGCCATGCACGCTCCAGCTGCGACAGCTGCCAGGGATCATTCGCGCCTTCGGCTTCCTGCGCGTCGGACACCAGCGCCATCTCCGCCGGGGTGTACTCGTGCGCGGCGAAGGCAAACACATCGGTCAAGTAGTACTCGCCCTGCGCGTTGCTGTTGGAGAGCTGCGACAGCCAGCGGCGCAGCGCGGTCGATTCGGCGGCAATGATGCCGGTATTGATGGTGCGCACCCGCAGCTGATCTTCGTTGGCGTCCTTCTGCTCGACGATCGAGCCGACCCGGCCTTCGGCATCGCGCAGCACGCGGCCGTAGCCGGTCGGGTCGTCGACCTCGGCCACCAGCACCGCAAGGCGACCCGGCTGCGCCAGCAGGTGGCGCAGGGTGTCCGCGCGGATCAGCGGCACGTCGCCGTACAGCACCAGCACCTGCGCCGCATCCGGCACTTCCGGCATCGCCTGCGCCACCGCATGGCCGGTACCCAGCTGCTGCGCCTGTTCGGCCCACAACAGGTCGGCCTGGTCGGCAAAGCGCTGCCGCACGGCTTCACCGCCATGGCCGTACACCACATGGATGGCGGCGGGCTGCAGTTCGCGTGCCGCGGCGATCACATGGGCCAGCATCGGCTGGCCGGCAATCGGCTGCAGCACCTTCGGCAACACGGATTTCATGCGCTTGCCAGCGCCGGCGGCGAGGATGATGACGTGCAGGGCTTGAGTCATGGGGCAGCGGTCCGTGGTTCGTTGCCGGTGATTCTAGAGCGTCGGCCGTTAACATGGCGGCCTGCCTGCCTCGATTGCCGCCATGAGCCTGCTCCGCCAGGGAAGCGCCTACATCGTCATCGGCCTGCTGCAGCTGGTGCTGGACTGGCTGGTGTTTGTCGCCCTCACGGCGGCGGGCGTGCCGGTGGCCCCGGGCAACATCGCCGGGCGCGTGGCCGGCATGCTGCTGGGCTTCTGGTTGAACGGGCGGATCACCTTCGCCGATGCGCAGGGCCGGCAGCGCCTGGGCTGGCGGCGCTTCGCCCGCTTCCTGCCGCTGTGGCTGCTGCTGACCGTGGCCAGCACGCTGCTGGTGTCCGCCGCCCACCATGCGCTGGGCCTGCAATACGCCTGGCTGGCGAAGCCACTGGTGGAAGCAGCGCTGGCCGCGGTGTCGTTCCTGCTGATGCGCTACGTGGTCTACCGCTGACGGCTGACTCTATCCGTCGGGGCTGGGGGAAAACCTACCCGGTAGAGTCGACCGTTGGTCGACTGCTCTTTCGCGGGGCCGCTTGAAACCCGCGCTGCGCGCGATAGTCGACCAACGGTCGACTCTACCAACGCTGACGGCACAAACAAAAACGCCGGCACGAGGCCGGCGTTTCTGCGGGTGTGGCGCGAACCTCAGTGCTTGAGGGTCTTGCGCAGGCGCTCCAGCGCCTGCAGCTGCACCACGGCCTCAGCCAGCTTCTGCTGGGCTTCGGCCACTTCCATGGCTTCACCGCGGTTGGCCAGGATGCGCTCGGCTTCTTCCTTGGCCTTGCGGACCGAGGCTTCGTCGATGTCCTGCGCGCGGATCGCGGTGTCGGCCAGCACGGTCACCACCTGCGGCTGCACTTCCAGGATGCCGCCGGAAATGGCGAAATCCAGCTGCTCGCCGTTCGGCGTGGTCACCACGACCTTGCCCGGCTTCAGACGGGTGATCAGCGGTGCGTGCTTGGGCGCGATGCCCAGTTCGCCGAGCTCACCCGTAGCCACGACCAGAGTCGCTTCACCACGGAAGATTTCCTGCTCGGCGCTGACGATGTCGCAACGGATGGTGCTCATGATCAGGCCTTCTCAGCCATCTTCTTGGCCTTCTCGACCGCTTCTTCGATGCTGCCGACCATGTAGAACGCCTGCTCCGGCAGGTGGTCGTACTCGCCATCGACGATGGCCTTGAAGCCACGGATGGTGTCCTTCAGCGACACGTACTTGCCCGGCGAGCCGGTGAACACTTCGGCCACGTGGAACGGCTGGCTGAAGAAGCGCTCGATCTTGCGGGCGCGCGACACGGCCTGCTTGTCTTCTTCGGACAGTTCGTCCATGCCCAGGATGGCGATGATGTCCTTCAGTTCCTTGTACTTCTGCAGGGTCTGCTGGACGCGCTGGGCGGTGTCGTAGTGCTCGTGGCCAATGACCAGCGGGTCCATCTGGCGGCTGGTGGAGTCCAGCGGATCGACGGCCGGGTAGATACCCAGCGAGGCGATCGAACGCGACAGGGTGACGGTCGAGTCCAGGTGGGCGAAGGTGGTCGCCGGCGACGGATCGGTCAAGTCATCCGCGGGAACGTAGACGGCCTGGATCGAGGTGATCGAACCGTTCTTGGTCGAGGTGATGCGCTCCTGCAGGACGCCCATTTCCTCGGCCAGGGTCGGCTGGTAACCCACGGCGGACGGCATACGACCCAGCAGTGCCGAGACTTCGGTACCGGCCAGGGTGTAGCGGTAGATGTTGTCGACGAACAGCAGGACGTCCTTGCCCTTGCCGTTTTCGTCCTTCTCATCGCGGAAGTACTCGGCCATGGTCAGGCCGGTCAGTGCGACGCGCAGACGGTTGCCCGGCGGCTCGTTCATCTGGCCGTACACCATCGCCACCTTGTCGAGGACGTTGGAGTCCTTCATTTCGTGGTAGAAGTCGTTGCCCTCACGGGTACGCTCACCCACGCCGGCGAACACGGACAGACCGCTGTGCGCCTTGGCGATGTTGTTGATCAGTTCCATCATGTTGACGGTCTTGCCGACGCCGGCGCCGCCGAACAGGCCGACCTTGCCGCCCTTGGCGAACGGGCACATCAGGTCGATGACCTTGATGCCGGTTTCCAGCAGTTCGGTGGCCGGGGACTGGTCTTCGTACGACGGGGCCGCACGGTGGATTTCCCAGCTGTCGCTGGCGGCCACCGGGCCGGCTTCGTCGATCGGACGGCCCAGCACGTCCATGATGCGGCCCAGGGTGCCAGCGCCGACCGGCACGGAGATGCCGCGGTCGGTGTTGACGGCCACCAGGTTGCGCTTCAGGCCGTCGGTGGAACCGAGGGCGATGGTACGCACCACGCCGTCGCCCAGCTGCTGCTGGACTTCGAGGGTGATTTCGGTGTTTTCCACCTTCAGTGCGTCATACACCTTCGGCACCGACTCACGCGGGAATTCGACGTCGACGACCGCGCCGATGATCTGAACGATCTTGCCCTGACTCATTGCTGCATCCTCTAAATGTGTGCTTTGAACGAACGCGGTCAGACTGCTGCCGCGCCGCCGACGATTTCGGAGATTTCCTGGGTGATCGCTGCCTGGCGCGCCTTGTTGTAGACGAGCTGGAGGGTACCGATCAGCTTGTTGGCGTTGTCGCTCGCCGCCTTCATCGCGACCATGCGTGCGGCATGTTCGGAGGCGACGTTTTCCAGCAGTGCCTGGTACACCAGCGACTCGATGTAACGCGTCATCACGTGCTCGAGCACGGTCGCGGCATCGGGTTCGTACAGGTAGTCCCAGTCGTGGTGAGCGACCTGCTTCTCAGCCGGCGGCAGCGGCAGCAGCTGATCGAAGCTGGCCTTCTGCGTCATGGTGTTCACGAAGCGGTTGTAGACCAGGTACACGCGGTCGATCTTGCCTTCGGTGAAGGCGTCGAGCATGACCTTGATCACACCGATCAGCGATTCCAGCTTCGGCACGTCGCCGATGTGGGTCACGCTGCCGACCATGTTGACCTTCACGCGGCGGAAGAAGGTCGATGCCTTCTGGCCGATGGTCACCAGGTCCACTTCAGCACCCTTGTCCTGCCATGCCTTGGCTTCGCCCAGCATCTTGCGGAACAGGTTGTTGTTGAGGCCGCCGGCCAGACCGCGATCGGAGGAGATCACGATGAACCCGACCCGCTTGACCTGCTCGCGCTCGACCAGGAACGGATGCTGGTAATCGGTGCTGGCCTGGGCCAGGTGGCCGATCACCTGCTTCATCGCCTGCGCGTACGGACGCGAGGTCTTCATCCGATCCTGCGCCTTGCGGATCTTGGAGGCCGAGACCATTTCCAGGGCGCGCGTCACCTTGCGGGTGTTCTGCACGCTCTTGATCTTGGTTTTGATTTCGCGTCCGCTTGCCATCTCTTGTTTCCCGTGGCGCGGGGCTGTTGCCCCGCGTTGTTCAACCGTTTGAGCGGGGCGAGCCCCGCTCTACGAGCGCTGGATTACCAGCTGCCGGTGGTCTTGAACTCGGCGATGCCCTTCTTGAAGGCACCTTCGATGTCGTTGTCCCAACCGCCGGTGGCGTTGACCTTGCCGACCAGCTCGCCCTGGGTGTTGGCGAAGTGGGCGTGCAGGCCTTCTTCGAAGGCCAGCAGCTTGTTGACCGGCACGTCGTCGAGGTAACCCTCGTTGACGGCGTAGATCGACAGCGCCTGGTTGGCGATCGACATCGGCGCGTACTGCTTCTGCTTCATCAGCTCGGTGACGCGCTGGCCACGCTCCAGCTGCTTGCGGGTCGCTTCGTCCAGGTCCGAGGCGAACTGCGCGAACGCAGCCAGCTCACGGTACTGGGCCAGCGAGATGCGGATGCCGCCCGACAGCTTCTTGATGATCTTGGTCTGGGCCGAGCCACCGACGCGCGACACCGAGATACCGGCGTTCACGGCCGGGCGGATGCCGGCGTTGAACAGGTCGGTTTCCAGGAAGATCTGGCCGTCGGTGATCGAGATCACGTTGGTCGGAACGAAGGCGGACACGTCGCCAGCCTGGGTTTCGATGATCGGCAGCGCGGTCAGCGAACCGGTCTTGCCGGTGACCTTGCCTTCGGTGAACTTCTCGACGTATTCCTCGGACACGCGGGCAGCGCGCTCGAGCAGACGGGAGTGCAGGTAGAACACGTCACCCGGATAGGCTTCACGGCCCGGCGGGCGCTTCAGCAGCAGCGAGATCTGGCGGTAGGCCACGGCCTGCTTGGACAGATCGTCGTACACGATCAGCGCGTCTTCGCCGCGGTCCATGAAGTACTCACCCATGGTGCAGCCCGAGTAGGCGCTGATGTACTGCATGGCAGCCGATTCGGAAGCGGTGGCGGCAACCACGACGGTGTGCGCCAGGGCGCCGTTCTCTTCCAGCTTGCGCACGATGTTGGCGATGGTCGAAGCCTTCTGGCCGATCGCAACGTACACGCACTTGATGCCGGTGCCCTTCTGGTTGATCACCGCATCGATGGCCATCGCGGTCTTGCCGGTCTGGCGGTCGCCGATGATCAGCTCGCGCTGGCCACGGCCGATCGGGATCATCGAGTCGACCGACTTGTAACCGGTCTGCACCGGCTGGTCGACCGACTTGCGCCAGATCACGCCCGGAGCAACGCGCTCCACCGGAGCGGTCAGGTCGGTGCCCAGCGGGCCCTTGCCGTCGATCGGCTCGCCCAGCGCGTTCACGACGCGGCCCAGCAGTTCCGGACCGACCGGCACTTCCAGGATGCGGCCGGTGGTCTTGGCGACGTCGCCTTCGCGCAGGTGCTCGTAGTCACCCAGGACCACGGCGCCGACCGAGTCGCGCTCCAGGTTCAGGGCCAGGGCGAAGGTGTTGTTCGGCAGTTCGATCATTTCGCCCTGCATCACGTCGGCCAGACCGAAGATGCGCACGATGCCGTCGGACACGCTGGTCACGGTGCCTTCGTTGCGCGATTCCGCGGCCAGCTTGACCTTCTCGATGCGGTTCTTGATCAGTTCGCTGATTTCGGAGGGGTTGAGCGTGGTTGCCATCGTCAAGTCCTAGTGCCGGCAGCGGGGCCGGACGTTAAATGAATTCAGTTAGCGAGCGCGGTCTGCAGACGGGCCAGCTTGCCCTTCAGCGAACCATCGATGACCACGTCGCCGGCGTCGATGACGGCACCGCCGATCAGCGAGGCATCGACCGCGGTGGTCACGTCGACCTCGCGGTTGAAGCGCTTGCGCAGCGCGACCTTGATCGCGTCCAGCTCACCGGCCGACAGTTCGGCCGCCGAGGTCACCGTGGCCTTGACCACGTGCTCGGCTTCGGCGCGCAGGGCGTCGAACATGCCAGCGATTTCCGGCAGCAGCGGCAGACGATGCGATTCGGCCAGCACGGCGAGGAAACGCGAGTAGGTCTCACCGTGGGTTTCCGGTGCCAGCAGTGCGACGGCTTCGTCGCGACCCAGCTCCGGGTTGGCGAGCAGGGCCGCCACGCGCGGGTCGGCGGCGACGTGGGCGGAGAACGCCAGGGCGTCCGACCACGGCGCGAACGTGCCTTCGTCACGCGCGGTCGCGAAGGCGGCGCGGGCGTACGGGCGGGCAAGCGTGAGGGCCTGGCTCATCCTTAGATCTCCGAGGCCAGCTCGTCGAGCAGCGCCTTGTGGGCGTTGGCGTCGATTTCGCGCTTGAGCAGCTTTTCGGCACCGGTCACGGCCAGCGCGGACACCTGCTTGCGCAGATCTTCACGGGCACGGTTGGCGGCGGCGTCGATCTCAGCCTGGGCCAGTTCCTTCTGACGGGTGGCTTCGGTGATCGCTTCGTTACGGGCAGCATCAACGATCTGGTTGGCGCGCGCGTGGGCCTGGTCGATGATCTCGTTGGCCTTGGTGCGTGCTTCTTTCAGCGCTTCGTTGACCTTCTCCTGCGCCTGGGCCAGATCTTTCTGGCTGCGGTCGGCAGCAGCGAGGCCTTCAGCGATCTTCTGCTGGCGCTCTTCGATCGCGTTCATCAGCGGCGGCCAGATCTTGGTCGCGATGATCCAGATCAGACCAGCGAAGGCGAGCGCCTGCGCAAGAAGGGTGAAATTGATATTCATGGTTAGCTCGATCGCTGGTTTCGGGGTGGACGCGCCGCCGAAGCGGCGCATCCGGCCTTCATCCGAAACCGGGTGCATCAGCACCCGGTCGTCTCAAACCGCTGTATCAGCCGGCCAGAGCCTTGGTGACGGCGCCAGCGAAGGCAGCCGACAGCGGGTTGGCGAAGGCCAGCAGCAGGCCGACGGCGACCGAGATGATGAACGCGGCGTCGATCAGGCCGGCGGTGATGAACATGCGGACCTGCAGGACCGGGATCAGTTCCGGCTGGCGGGCGGCCGACTCCAGGAACTTACCAGCCATGATGGCCAGACCCAGGCCAGCGCCCAGCGCGGCCAGGCCGATCATGATGCCGACGGCAAGGGCGGTGGAGCTCTGAATCTGCGCGAAGTTGGTCAGGACGGCGAAGTACATGGTTATCTCCAGGAACTAAGTTGCTAAGGGTGATGAAACGGATGAAGGTGAAACTGGTTGAAGCTTGGAACTTTAGTGAGCGTCTTCCGACAGGCTCAGGTACACGATCGACAGCATCATGAAGATGAAGGCCTGCAGCGGGATCACCAGCAGGTGGAACAGCATCCAGCCCAGACCGAATGCACCACCGGCAATGGCACCGAAGAAACCGGCACCACCCAGCACCCAGATCAGCAGGAACACGATTTCGCCGCCGAACATGTTGCCGAACAGTCGCATCGCCAGCGAGATCGGCTTGCTCAGCCACTCGACGATGTTGAGGATCAGGTTGAACGGCATCATCCACTTGCCGAACGGCGCCGTCAGGAATTCCTTGATGAAGCCCAGCAGGCCTTTCGACTTCAGCGCGAAGAACAGCATCAGGAAGAACACGCTGAAGGCCATGCCCAGGGTGGCGTTGACGTCAGCGGTCGGCACCGGCTTCCAGTAGTGGACACCAGCCATTTCCAGCGGCTTGGCGATGAAATCGGCCGGGATCATCTTCAGCAGATTCATCAGCAGAATCCAGAAGAAGATGGTGATGGCGATCGGCGTGACCAGCTTGCTCTTGCCGTGGTAGGTGTCCTTGGCCTGGCGGTCAACGAACTCCAGGCAGATTTCCACGAAGGCCTGCCACTTGCCCGGCACGCCGGCGGTGGCCTTGCGGGTACCCATCCAGAACGCGACCACGATCACCAGGCCCATCAGGACGGCGGTGAGGAAGGTATCGACGTGGATGTGCCAGAACATCCCTTCGCCGTTGCCGACCGGTGCGGTCAGGTTCTGCAGGTGATGCTGGATGTAGCTGGTAGGGGTTAGAGCCTCGCCCGCCATGTGTCCGGAACCTTAGTTAATTGAATTCTGTCAACGCCTGGCCAGAGCCAGGACCTGGAACATCAAACCGACGGCGATACCGGCCAACAGCGCCAATGCAGGCAGCTTGAAGACCAGGAAACCCGCCAGCAGGACGCCGAAAACGACTGCCCACTTCGCAACGACCGCAATGATCAGGCGCGCCATCGCCGAACCTGCTGCGACTGCCCCCCCGCTCAGTGCCATCCGTGCCGCCACCCAGCCCCCGGCCGAGACCGCCACGCCGGACAGCAGCGCACCCAGTGCGGCCTTCTGCCCCGCCAGCAGCAGGAATGCCAGGGCCAGGACAGCCACTGCGACCAGCGGATAGACCGCGGCGCGCAGCATCAGTCGCCGACCCGCTTCAACGGAGTTCAGCACAGGATGTCCCACATGGTTCTTGTGAAGGGCGGAGGCCGTTACAGCGTGCGTGCCTCATCGAGCCGCCAAATTATAGCAATGGGACAATTTGTGAGACAACCGCTGCCTGTTCATCCACGGAGCCGCAAGTTGCCGAATCGGCAGGATTTTTACGGCCCTCAGGGGGACAATAGCGTCCGCGCCATGTTGCGATGCAGCGTATTCAACTTTGGTCGCAGGCCACGGAACTTTCCCGCGCGCCGCCGGTCCTACCTTTCGACCTGCCTGCAGCAACCTCGTCGACGCTTCGCCCCGCAGGTCCCAGGATGGCCCCGTAGTCCGCTCCGGGGCCATCTTCTTTGCAGCGCCATGACGGCGCTGAACCGTCCACGCGACGTGGACCATACGTTCACGTAGGGTGGACGCGCACGTTAGGCACAGTGGCCTTCATTCCGAATTAACCACTGCAAGGACTCTGCGATGCGCTCCGTACCCACCCTGCTCGCCCTCTCGCTGCTCGCCGCCGGCGCCTCGTTCGCCAATGCCGCCCATGCTGCCGAGGGCGATCCGCGCTTCACGCTGCGCGTGGGTGCCATGAACATCGAGAACGACAACACCATCCGCGGCAACACCACCGTTGCCGGCCAGGACGTCAATGTCAGCGAAGATTTCAAGATGGGCGGCAAGGAGTGGGAGCCGCGCATTGACGGCGTGTTCCGCTTCAGCGACCGCCAGCGCCTGATCTTCGACTACTTCAAGTGGGACAAGGACCGCCGCGAGACCCTGGATGACGGCATCGCCTTCGGCCAGATCAACGTGCCGGAAGGCAGCTTCGTCAAGGCCGAACTGAAGTACCAGGTGGCCAGCCTGGTGTACGACTACTCCGTCGTGGACACCGAGAAGTTCGACCTGGGCCTGCAGCTGGGTGCCGAGTGGGCCAAGGTGAGCGCCAAGGGCTTTGCCGACCTGGGCAACGTCTACAACGGTCGCTTCCTGGATGAGAGCGAGAGCGGCGTGGCCCCGGTGGTTGGCGCGCGCCTGAGCTTCACCCCGGCCGACCGCTGGCTGATCAACATCCAGGGCCAGTACCTGAACACCAAGTGGGGCAGCTTCGACGACTACGACGGCGACCTGAGCCGCGCCAACGCCATCGTCGAATACCGCTTCACCGAGACCTTCGGCGTGTTCGCCGGCTATGACTGGTTCAAGCTGGACGTGGACCAGAAGGGCAGCGACGGCGTCCTCGGCCTGAAGCAGGAATTCAAGGGCCCGGTGGCCGGCATCAGCATGACCTTCTGATCGAACGTTACCCGATCTCTCCAACGCGGCGCCCGGGCAACCGGCGCCGCGTTTTTTTGTGCCGCGTGGGAGCGGTAGAGTCGACTGTCAGTCGACTGCACTTCGCGGGGACAGCTGAAAGCCGGCGCTGCGCGCGATAGTCGACTGACAGTCGACTCTACCCCTCTGCCGGACCGCCGGGATACCCGAGCTGCGCACGCTCGGCCGGTAGAGTCGACTGTCAGTCGACTGCCCTTCGCCGGAACCCATGCAGGCCCGCGCTGCGCGCGATAGTCGACTGACAGTCGACTCTACCCCGGACGTTCCCGCAAACAAAAAACCCGGCTTTCGCCGGGTTTTTCGTGTGCAACGCGCAGGCGCGTTATTTCTTCTTCGGCATGTACAGATCGGTGATCGTGCCGTCGTAGATTTCTGACGCCATCGCCACCGATTCGCTCAGCGTCGGGTGGGCGTGGATGGTGTGGCCGATGTCTTCGGCTTCAGCACCCATCTCGATGGCCAGGCCGATCTCGGCCAGCAGGTCACCGGCGTGCACGCCGACGATGGCACCACCGATGATGCGGTGGGTCTCTTCGTCGAAGATCAGCTTGGTGAAGCCCTCGGTACGGCCGATGCCGATCGCGCGGCCGCTGGCGGCCCACGGGAACTTGGCCACGCCGACCTTCAGGCCCTTGGCCTTGGCTTCGGTCTCGGTGACGCCAACCCAGGCGATTTCCGGGTTGGTGTAGGCCACCGACGGAATCACGCGGGCGACCCATTCCTTCTTGTGGCCGGCAGCCACTTCGGCGGCCAGCTTGCCTTCGTGCGTGGCCTTGTGGGCCAGCATCGGGTTACCGACGATGTCACCGATGGCGAAGATGTGCGGCACGTTGGTGCGCATCTGGCGGTCGACCGGGATGAAGCCGCGGTCGGTGACCTGCACACCGGCCTTCTCGGCATCGATCTTCTTGCCGTTCGGCGAGCGGCCCACGGCCACCAGCACGCGGTCGAAGGTGCCCTGCGCCAGGGCCGGCGTCTGGCCTTCCTCGGCGGCTTCGAAGGTCACGGTGATGCCCTTGGCATCGGCGGTGACGCCCGAGGCCTTGGTCTTCAGGTGGACTTCGATGCCCTGCTTCTTCAGGCGGTCGGCCAGCGGCTTGACCAGGTCCTTGTCGGCGCCCGGCATCAGCTGGTCCATGAACTCGACCACGGTGACCTTGCTGCCCAGCGCGCCATACACGGTGGCCATTTCCAGGCCGATGATGCCGCCGCCGACGACCAGCAGCGAGCCCGGCACTTCGGCCAGCTCCAGCGCGTCGGTGGAATCCATCACGCGCTTGTCGTCCCACGGGAAGTTCGGCAGCTTCACCGCCTGCGAACCGGCGGCGATGATGCACTTCTGGAAGCGCAGCAGCTGGGTGCTGCCGTCAGCCGCGGTGATTTCCAGTTCGTTGGCCGAAACAAACCTGCCGACGCCCTGCACGCTGCGGACCTTGCGCTGCTTGGCCATGCCGGCCAGGCCCTTGGTCAGCTGGTTGACGACCTTTTCCTTGTACTGGCGCAGCTTGTCCAGGGTGATGGTCGGCTTGCCGAACTCGACGCCGAAATCACCGGCATGGGCCACTTCGTCGATGACCGCTGCGGCGTGCAGCAGGGCCTTGGACGGAATGCAGCCCACGTTGAGGCAGACGCCGCCGAGGCTGGCGTAACGCTCGACCAGCACGGTGTCCAGGCCGACGTCGGCGGCGCGGAAGGCGGCGGTGTAGCCGCCCGGGCCCGAGCCCAGCACGACCATTTCGCATTCGATGTCGGCCGGCTTGCCGCTGGACAGCGCCGGCTTCGGTGCCGCCGGCTCGGCCGGGGCGCGGTGCGACGGGGTCACCGGCGGCTTGCTGGCCGGGGCGGCGGCCGCCGGGGCCGGCGCAGCGGCCTTGGCCGGGGCTTCGGCGGCACCTTCAGCGTCCAGCACCACGACCACGGCGCCTTCGGAGAGGGTGTCACCCAGCTTGACCTTGATTTCCTTGACCACGCCGGCGGCCGAGGACGGCACTTCCAGGGTGGCCTTGTCCGATTCCAGGGTCACCAGACCCTGATCCTTCTTCACCGTATCGCCGACGGCGACCAACACTTCGATCACCGGCACATCGCTGTAATCGCCGATGTCGGGAACCTTGACTTCAATCGTGGCCATGGTGGTTTTCCTCGTGCCCGGCCGGCGTGGCCGGCGGGCTGTCACTGCATCTGTTCACGCGGCCGCGCCAGGGGGCAGCGGCCGCACGGTGGGGGCGAAGCGGTGCCTTACAGCAGCACGCGGCGCATGTCGGCCAGTACCTGCGACAGGTACGTGGTGAAGCGTGCGGCCAGGGCGCCATCGATGACGCGGTGGTCGTAGCTCAGCGACAGCGGCAGCATCAGCTTCGGCGCGAATTCCTTGCCGTTCCAGACCGGCTGGATGGCCGACTTGGAGACGCCGAGGATGGCCACTTCCGGTGCATTGACGATCGGGGTGAACGCGGTGCCACCGATGCCGCCCAGCGAGCTGATCGAGAAGCAGCCGCCGCTCATGTCGGCCGGGCCGAGCTTGCCGTCACGGGCCTTCTTGGCCAGTTCGGTGGTTTCCTGCGCGATCTGCACCACGCCCTTCTTGTCCACGTCGCGGATGACCGGCACGACCAGGCCGTTCGGCGTATCGGCGGCGAAGCCGATGTGGAAGTACTTCTTCAGGGTCAGGTTTTCACCGCTGGCATCGAGCGAAGCGTTGAATTCCGGGAACTTCTTCAGCGCCGCGGCGCTGGCCTTGATCAGGAAGGCGAGCATGGTCAGCTTGATGCCGGCCCCGCTCCCATTAGGTGCCGCGTTTTCCTTGTTCAGCGCCACGCGCAGGCCTTCCAGGTCGGTGATGTCGGCCTGTTCGAACTGGGTGACGTGCGGGATCATCGCCCAGTTGCGGGCCAGGTTCGCACCGGAAATCTTCTTGATGCGCGACAGCGGCTGCACTTCGGTCTCGCCGAACTTGCTGAAGTCGACCTTCGGCCACGGCAGCAGGTTGAGGCCACCACCGGCGGCGACGGCTGCACCGGCCGCGGCCGGCACGCCACCGCTGAGCGCGGCCTTGACGAACTTCTGCACGTCACCCTTGGTGATGCGGCCGCCCTTCTCGGTGCCGCTGATCTGCAGCAGGTCCACGCCCAGTTCGCGGGCGAACACGCGCACGGCCGGGGTGGCGTAGGGCACCTTGGCCGGCAGCACGCCATCGGCGTTGAACTGCACCGGCGGGCTGGTCGGGGTACCGGCCGAGGCGATCTCGCGCGCGGCCAGCTTGTCCGGCTGGGCCGGAACGGCGACCGGCTCGACCTTGGTGGCGGTCTCGGCAGCGGCCGGGGCAGCGGCAGCGGCGGCCTTGGTCGGGGCCGGCGCGGCAGCGCCTTCGGCCTCGATGATGGCAACCACGGCACCCTGCGACAGGTTGTCGCCGACCTTGACCTTCAGTTCCTTGACCACGCCAGCGACCGAGGACGGCACTTCCATGGTGGCCTTGTCGCTTTCCAGCGTGACCAGGCCCTGGTCCTTCTTGACCGTGTCGCCGACGGCGACCAGCACTTCGATGACCGGGATGTCGGTGTAATCACCGATGTCCGGCACCAGGGCTTCAACGGCACCGCCGCTGGCGGCCGGCGCGGCCGGGGCAGCCGCCGCCGGGGCCGGGGCGCTCTGGGTGGCGGCGGCCGGGGCAGCGGCCTTGGCCGGGGCCGGGGCAGCAGCGGCCGGCTTGGCAGCCTCGCCTTCAGCCACTTCGATCAGGGCCACGACCTTGCCCTCGGAGAGGTTGTCGCCGACCTTGACCTTGATTTCCTTGACCACACCGGCGACCGAGGACGGCACTTCCATCGTGGCCTTGTCGCTTTCCAGCGTCACCAGGCCCTGGTCCTTCTTGACCGTGTCGCCGACGGCGACAAGCACCTCGATTACCGGGATATCGCTGTAGTCACCGATATCGGGGACAAGTGCTTCCTTGATTTCGGCCATGGGGATAACTCCGGCAATCTGGTGTAGGGAAACGTCTATTGTGCGGCCAGAGGGGGCCAGCGCCAACCGTTACAGGTGTTTTCAGTACGCACGCCGCCGGGACACGCTGTTGCCAAAGGCCTGCGGGCACTTCCAGTGGGTAGCGTATTGTCCCGACGATGTCCGCTTCATGTCGCCAGCGCGTCAGCCAGCGGCTGCCAAGCCTGGCGCAGGCGCTGCAGGGACCACGCGGCATTGGCCGGGCTGGTGGACGGCAGCGCGAGCAGCGCCGGTGTTGCCGCCAGATCCGGCACAACCCAGCGCTGCAGTGCCTGCCAGGCCGCCCCGCCATTGCAGGCGACCAGGCGCAACCGCGGCAGGCCGGCGATCAGTGCGGGCAGCGCATTGGGGACTTCCGAACCGCGCACGATGTCCGCATCCAGGCTGCCCCGCCGCTCGCACTGGCCGATCACATCCCACAGGCCGACACCGGCATCGGCCAGCGCGCGCAGCCGCGCCTCGTAGGCGAGCGCCGGATCGAACCCGCACAGATCACCGAGCAACGGCCAGAAACGGTTGCGCGGATGGGCGTAGTACCGCTGTTCCTGCAGCGAGGCGACACCGGGCATCGAGCCCAGCACGAGCACACGGCAATCGCGTTCCACGCGCGCAGGCAGGCCGATGCACAACGCATCGCTGCTCACGTTTTCTCCAACTGCATGAACAATCGCATATGCATGAACCCCTATAAAACAGCGGTTTCGCTCTGCCCGCTGAACAATGGAAACCAAATTTTAACGCGCGTCGGATTCGATTCATGTTGAGGCGACTACGGTGACATCGCCCCGCAACCGGGGGCCCAAAACAAGAAACAACAGGAGATTTCCCCCATGCGCTCCATCCGTATTCTGAGCCTCGCCCTGCTGACCTCCGCTGCCTTCGCTCCTGCTGCCTTCGCGCAGGACAGCAGCTCCGCAGACACTGCCTCGGGCAAGCATTTTGCCGTGGTTGGTGGCGTCTCGCTGCTGCAGCCGAAGAACGATCCGATCGACGGCATCAAGAAGGTCGATGGCGGCCCGGCGCCGACCGTCAGCTTCAGCTACTACGTCAACGACAACTGGGCCGTTGAGCTGTGGGGCGCTGCCGACAAGTTCGACCACCGCGTCAAGGGTCCGGGCAATGCCCGCCTGGGCAGCGTCGAGCAGCAGCCGGTCGCGCTGAGCGGCCAGTACCACTTCGGCCAGGCTGACAACGTGTTCCGTCCGTTCGTGGGCGTCGGCTACTTCCAGTCGGCCTTCAGCAACGAGAACTTCGCCGGTGGCGATGACATCCGCCTGAAGGACGCCAAGGGTGCCATCGGCACCGTGGGTGTGGACATGAACATCAACTCCACCTGGTTTGCCCGCGCCGATGCCCGCTACATGCACTCGCGCCCGGACCTGAAGGTCGCCGGCCAGAAGGTGGGCGAAGCCAAGCTTGACCCGTGGACCGTGGGCTTCGGCATCGGTGCGCGCTTCTAAGCGGCTCCCTGCTCCACTGTGTTGAAACAACGGGCCCTGCGGGGCCCGTTGTTGTTTTGTAGAGTCGACCGTTGGTCGACTTCCTTATGTAGAGTCGAGCCATGCTCGACTGCCCTTCTGGAAATGCAGCCGAGCATGGCTCGGCTCTACAGAAACCTGACCCGGGGACGCCATGCACGAAATCGACCTGCTGGTGATCGGCGGCGGCATCACTGGCGCCGGCATTGCCCGCGATGCCAGCGGCCGCGGCCTGCGCGTACTGCTGTGCGAGCAGCATGACCTCGCCGCGCACACCTCCAGCGCCAGCAGCAAACTGATCCATGGCGGCCTGCGCTACCTGGAACAGCGCGAGTTCGGCATGGTGCGCAAGGCGCTGGGCGAGCGCGAAACCGTACGCCGGCAGGCGCCCCACCTGGTCCACCCGCTGCGCTTCGTGCTGCCGTGGGAACCACACCTGCGGCCCCGCTGGATGCTGCGCGTGGGCCTGTGGCTGTACGACCACCTCGGCCAGCGCAGCCCCGCCTTCCCCGCCTCGCGTTCGCTGCAGCTGCACGCCGATGCACTGGGGTCGTGGTTGTCGCCGCACCTGCAACAGGCCTTCAGCTATGCCGACGCGCAGGTGGATGACGCGCGGCTGGTGGTGCTCAACGCGCTGGATGCCGCCCAGCGCGGCGCGCGCATCCTCACCGGCACCCGCTGCACGGGCCTGCAGCAGACGCCCACGCACTGGCTGGCAACACTGGAAGACAGCGACGGACAGACCCACAGCGTGCAGGCCCGCGCCGTTGCCAATGCGGCCGGCCCCTGGGCCGGTGGCCTGCTGCAGCGTATGCAGCCCGGCGATGGTTCGCCCGCGCTGCGCCTGGTGCAGGGCAGCCACATCGTCCTGCGCCGGCCCTGGCCCGACCACAGCGCCTGCCTGCTGCAGCAGCCGGATGGGCGCGTGGTGTTCCTGCTGCCGTTCGCCCACGACCACCTGCTGGTGGGCACCACCGATACCGACTACCGCGGCGACCCGGCGCGCTGCAGCGTGCTGCCCTCGGAAGTGGACTACCTGTGCGCGGCGGCCAACCACTATCTGCGCGAGCCGATCCATGCGACCGACGTGGTCTGGCAGTTCGCCGGCGTGCGCCCGCTGCTGGCCGACCCCGACCCGCAGGCAGCGAAGCTGAGCCGTGATTACCGGCTGCAGCTGCAGGGCGGCGGTGCGCCGGCCGTGCACGTGCTGGGCGGCAAGCTGACCACCTACCGCGTGCTGGCCGAGGAAGCACTGGAGCTGCTGCGCCCGCACCTGGCCGGCATGGGCCCGGCGTGGACGGCACACGGCGATGCCCTGCCCGGCAGTGACTGGGGCGATGCCGAGGCGGCGCGGGCACGGCTGCAGGCGCATGCGCCCTGGCTGCCGGCCGACCTCACGCGACGCTGGGCCGGCGCCTACGGCAGCCGCAGTGCGATGCTGCTGGAAGGAGCGGCCGTGCTCGCCGATCTGGGCGAAGACTTCGGCGGTGGCCTGCATGCGCGCGAAGTCGCATGGCTGCAGCAGCACGAATGGGCACACACCGCCGAGGACGTGCTGTGGCGGCGCAGCAAGCTCGGCCTGCGCCTGGACGCAGCGCAGGTGGCGCGCCTGCAGGCATGGATGCAGGGTCAGAGCCCTTTCCGTGGGAAAGGGATCTGACCCCGTGTTTCAGGCCACAGCGGGCCAGCCGCGCCGCGGGGTCGGATCCCTTTCCCGTGGGAAAGGGCTCTGACCCCGGTCTTCCCACGTGCGCCAGCAACCGCGGGGTCGGATCCCTTTCCTGCGGGAAAGGGCTCTGACCCCGGTCTTCCCACGTGCGCCAACCAAGGTTGGCAGCTACCACAGCGCAGGGCGCCGCGCCCCACATGGCCAATGCATTAGGATTTCCCCATCGCCACCGGAGACGCCCCATGACGCCCCGCTACGTGCTGGCCATCGACCAGGGCACCACCAGTTCACGCGCGATCCTGTTCGACCGCGCCGGCAACATCGTCGGCAGCGCGCAGCGCGAGTTCAGCCAGCTGTTCCCGCAGCCGGGCTGGGTGGAACACGATCCGCGCGAGATCCTCACCAGCGTCTACGCGACGATGACCGAGCTGCTCAGCCGCGAGCAGATCGACCCACGGCACATCGCCGCGCTGGGCATCACCAACCAGCGCGAGACCACCGTGGTCTGGGATCGTGCCACCGGCCAGCCGATCCACAACGCCATCGTCTGGCAGTCGCGGCAGAGCCACGCGATCTGCGAGCGCCTGCGCTCCGACGGCCACGAAGCATTGATCCGCGAGCGCACCGGCCTGCTGATCGATGCGTATTTCTCGGCCACCAAGGTGCGCTGGATCCTCGACCACGTGGAGGGCGCGCAGCAGCGCGCCGAGCGCGGCGAACTGCTGTTCGGCACCATCGACAGCTGGCTGGTCTGGAACCTCAGTGGTGGCCAGGCGCACGTGACCGACTACAGCAACGCCGCGCGCACCCTGCTGTTCAACATCCACACCCTGCAATGGGACGAAGACCTGCTGGCGCTGCTGGACATCCCGCGCGCGATGCTGCCCAGCGTGCGCGATTCCAGCGCGGTGTACGCGCATACGCGGCCGCAGTTCTTCTTCGACCACCCGATCCCGATCGCCGGCATCGCCGGTGACCAGCAGGCGGCATTGTTCGGCCAGGCCTGTTTCCAGCCGGGCATGGTCAAGAACACCTATGGCACCGGCTGCTTCATGCTGATGCACACCGGCGCCCAGGCGGTGCGTTCGCGCAACGGCCTGCTGACCACCATCGCCTGGGGCATCGGCGGCAAGGTGGAATATGCGCTGGAAGGCTCGATCTTCATCGCCGGCTCGGTGGTGCAGTGGCTGCGCGACGAGCTGCACCTGATCGACCGCGCCAGCGACAGCCAGGCGCTGGCGGCGAAGGTCGACGACAGCGGCGGCGCCTATCTGGTGCCGGCCTTCGTCGGCCTGGGCGCCCCCTACTGGCGCAGCGACGTGCGCGGGGCGATGTTCGGCCTGACCCGTGGCACCAGCAAGGCGCACTTAGTGCGTGCGGCGCTGGAGGCGATGGCCTACCAGACCCGTGACGTGCTCGATGCGATGCAGTCGGATGCGGGCATCGCCCTGAGCGAACTGCGCGCCGACGGCGGTGCGATCGGCAACGACTTCCTGGCCGGGTTCCAGGCCGACATCCTGGGTGTGCCGCTGCTGCGGCCACGGCTGACCGAAACCACCGCGCTGGGTGCGGCCTATCTGGCCGGGCTGGCGGTGGGGTTCTGGGAAAGCCGCGAACAGATTGCCGCGCAGTGGGGCCTGGACCGCCGCTTCGAGCCGCAGATGGACGCGGCGCGGCGGGAGAAGCTGTACGCCGGATGGCAGCAGGCCGTGGCCGCCACCCTCGCCTTCCACGTTGATTGAGGGCGGTAGCGCCGGGCCATGCCCGGCGAACACCCATTCCGCCGGGCATGGCCCGGCGCTACCCCACCATCAGAACGCCGGCAGCACCGCGCCCTTGTACTTGGTCTCGATGAAGGCCTTCACCTGCGGGCTGGTCAGCGCCTTGGCCAGCTTCTGCACGCGGGCGTCATCCTTGTTGTCCGGGCGCGCGACCAGGAAGTTCACGTACGGCGAATCCTTGCTCTCGATCGCCAGCGCATCCTGGGTCGGGTTCAGGCCGGCATCCAGCGCGTAGTTGGTGTTGATCAGGGCGAGGTCGACCTGGTCCAGCACGCGCGGCAGCATCGCCGAATCCAGCTCGCGGAACTTCAGCTTCTTCGGGTTGGCGATGATGTCGCGCTGGGTCGACAGGGCGTTGCTCGGATCCTTCAGCTCGATCACACCAGCCTTGTGCAGCAGGATCAGCGCGCGGCTGTTGTTGCTCGGGTCATTGGGGATGACCACGTCGGCGCCTTCGCGCAGGTCGGCCAGCGACTTGACCTTGCGCGAGTACGCACCGAAGGGCTCGATGTGGACGCCGATCACCTTGGTCAGGTCGGTCTTGCGGTCGCGGTTGTAGGCATCCAGGTACGGCTCGGTCTGGAAGTAGTTGGCGTCCACCTGCTTCTGCACCAGCTGGTCGTTGGGCTGCACGTAGTCGTTGAACACGCGCACGTCCAGGTCCACGCCTTCCTCCTTGAGGATCGGCTTGACCACTTCCAGGATCTCCGCATGCGGCACGGCGGTGGCGGCCACCACCAGCTTCTGCGAGGGCTCGCCGGACTTGCCGCAGGCGGTCAGGGCCAGCGCAGCGGCGAACAGGGGCAGCAACAGGGTCTTCTTCATGGGGGCAACGGGTCTCTCGGGGGAGGGATCAGGAATGTTCGTAGTTGGTCAGGGCCAGGCTGAGCAGCGCCTTGGCCTGCTCGCGCAGCATCACCGGCTCGACGATCTCGGCATCGGAACCGTAGTGCAGCACGTCCATCAGCAGCTCGCGCGAGACGCTGTAGGGCACCTTCAGTTCGTAGCGCCCATCGGGCAGGAAACGGCCCTGCTGCTTGGAATGCCAGTGTTCGTCGGCCACCCAGCGCGCGGCCTTGGCGCTGAACAGGATGGTCGCCCAGCCCTTGGGCGGGCCGGAGAAGATGCCGTAGCTGGCGCCCAACTGCTCATCCAGCTCGGATTCGGCCACGTCGCGGGCACCGTTGTCGACCACCCGCGCCTTGTGCACGCGATCCACCGCAAAGCTGCGCAGCGCTTCGCGGTCATGGTCCCAGGCGTCCAGGTACCAGTTGTCGCGGTAGTGGGTCAGGCGCTGCGGCGACACGGTGCGCCGGGTCGATTCGTCAGTGGAGCGGGCACGGTACTCGAACGCCAGCTGCTTGCGCTCCAGCACGGCCGAAGCGACGGTGCGGAAGCTGCCTTCGTCGAACTTGCGGCCGCGGTGCGGGATCACCCGGACCCGGTCGACCGGCCAGTTGGAGACGCCGGCCTGCGCCGCCAGCAGGCTTTCGATGCGCTGCTGCAGCGGTGCCAGCACCGACGACAGCACGCCGCCGCCGGTCCGCGCGAGGAGGTGCTGCGAGGCCAGCAGGGCATGCAGCTCCTCCGAGCTGAGCCACAGGCCGGGCAGTTCGAAGCGGTCGCTTTCGTCAGCCTGGTAACGGAAGCCGGCCTCGCCGTCGCCCTCGATCGGAGCCATCAGCGCGTCGCGCAGGAAGGCCAGATCACGGTAGACGGTGGCACGGGAACAACCGAGCTTGTCCTGCAGGGTCGCCACCGTCACCGGATAGCGTGCGGACTTGAGCAGACGATGCAGGGCGGTGATGCGTTCGTATCGGTCCATGCCCCCGATTATGTCCGAGTCGCGGGCGTTGTGCGGGGGCTTTGGGCTATCGTGGGCGCCCCTGCCCCCCATGGAACGCCCGATGCGCCGCCTGCCTGCCCTGCCCCTGCTGGCCTGCCTGCTGCTGGCCGCCTGTGATCGCGCCCCGGATCCAGCCATCACGCAGGACCCGATACCCGCAGCCGATCCGGCTGAAGACATACGCGCGGCCAGCCAGCGTCTGGCCGAGGTGCGCAGCTTCCATGCCGAACTGGATGTGGAGGGCGCCGCCCTGGCGGTACGCAGCAGCATGGACTTCGTGGCTCCCGACCGCTTCCGCCTGCAGACCGCGGCCGGGCCGCAGACGATCATTGGCGACACCATGTTTCTTCAGGCCGCCGGCGCGACCCGCCAGGTGCCGACGCCTGCTGGATTACTGGATCAATGGAAACAGCCGCTGACCGGCGACGTACCGTCCGCCCCGATGAAGGCTGAGGATCTGGGCCGGCAGTCGCTGGACGGCGTGGATACCCGCCATTACCGGCTGGTCAGTGCCGCCGGCGAGCGCCTGGAGTACTGGGTGGACGACCAGGGACTGCCGCGGCAGATCGTGCGCAACGGCAGCAACCAAGGGCGTCCGTACCAGCTGCGCCTGCGCTACTCGCGTTTCAACGACCCCGCGCTGCGCATCGACCTCCCCTGAATGGGCGGTGGCGGTAACGCCTGCTGAAGCGCCGTTGCCGACCCGTTCTGATGGTCATGATGCTTCCAGTATCATCACGGGTTGTTAACCGCTTCGGAGAGCCCTCGATGTCCCTGCGCGTGTCCCTGCTTGTGCCCCTGCTGCTGTGCGCACCCTTGGCCTATGCCCAGGATGCCTCTGAACTGGCGGCGATGACGTCGCCGTGGAGCGGCAGCGGTGGCGAACTGGGCTTTGCCGCCGCCAGCGGCAACAGCAGCACCGAGAGCTTCAACGGCGCCCTGCGCCTGCGCTATACCGATGGCGACTGGGTGCACACCATGGACCTGTTCGGCCTGCGCTCCAGCTCCAAGGTGACCGAGACCGCCGACGACGGCACCACCACCCGCCGCGACAACACCACGGCCAACCGCTACACCGGCGCCGCCGGCAGCGCGCTGCAGCTGGGCGAACACCGCCAGCTGTTCGCCAAGGTGCGTACCGAGCGCGATGACTTCGCCACCTACGATCGTCGCAGCTCGTTCGGCCTGGGCTACGGTACCCGCCTGTTCAACACCGAGAAGTTCTCCTTCGACGCCCTGGTCGGCCCGGGTGTCAGCCGCACCCACAGCACCGAAGACGACCGCACGCGCACCGGCCTGATCGGCCAGGGCCAGTTCGAACTGAAGTACGCCATCACGTCCAACACCGACCTGATCAACAACCTGCTGGTCGAATCGGGTTCGTACAATACCTTCGGCCAGAACGATTTCGGCGTGTCGGTGAGCATGAACGAGCACCTGGCCCTGAAGGCCGGCTGGCAGGCCCGTTACAACAGCGACGTGGCCGACGACAAGCGCAGGACCGATACGTTGACCACGATGAACGTGGTCTACAAGTTCAAATGAGAAACGGGCGCCCAAGGCGCCCGTCTTCTTTTGGTAGTGCCGGCCGCTGGCCGGCATCATCCGGTTGCCGGCCAGTGGCCGGCACTACCGCAGGGGTTCAGACGTTCAGCAGCTCGCCTGCGCCGCCATCCAGCAGCATCTTCGCCACCTGCTGGCCCAGCGTTTCCGGATCGCTGGCCGGGCCCACCGCTTCGGCACGCACCGCGCGGCCATCACTGGCACTGCCGACCATGCCCTGCAGGTGCAGGTCCTGGCCCTGCCACTGCGCGATGGCCGCCACCGGCACATGGCAGCTGCCGTGCAGCGCGCGGTTCATCGCCCGCTCCGCTTCCACGCAGGCACGGGTATCGGCGTCATCCAGGCGGGCGAACACTTCCATCAGCCGCGCGTTGCCACCATCGCATTCCACTGCCACCGCGCCCTGCGCCGGTGCCGGCAGCCACTGCGGCGGCTGCAGGCGGGCCACGATGCGGTTGCCCAGGCCCAGCCGTTCCAGCCCGGCGACGGCCAGTACGATGGCGTCGTAGCCACCGTTGTCGAGCTTGGCCAGGCGCGTGTTGACGTTGCCGCGCAGGTCCAGCAGCTGCAGGTCCGGGCGCAGCGCGCGCAGCTGTGCCTGGCGGCGCAGCGAGGACGTACCCACGCGGGCGCCGATGGGCAGCGCATCCAGCGAGGCGTACAGGTTGGAGATGAAGCCATCGGCCGGATCGTGGCGGGTCAGCATGGCCGGCAGCGCGAAGGGCGCATCGAGTTCCATCGGCACATCCTTCAGCGAATGCACCGCGCAGTCGGCATCACCGCGCAGCATGGCCAGCTCCAGCTCCTTCAGGAACAGGCCCTTGCCACCGATGGCGGCCAGCGAGCGGTCGAGCACCTCGTCACCGCGGGTGCTCATCGGCACCAGTTCCACATGCAGGCCGGGGTAGGCCTGGCGCAGGCGGTCGGCGACGTGTTCGCTCTGCCAGAGGGCGAGCGGGCTCTTGCGGGTGGCGATGCGGACGGTTTCCATCCCGGCATTATCGCGCCTATCGGCGGGATACGGCCAACGGCGGAGCCCCTCGTGGCTGGCGGTAGAGTCGACTGTTAGTCGACCAGCCTCGTGAGCTGGCCGGGTGGGTGGGCCGCGCAGGGGACGCTGCAAGTACGTCCCTGTAAGCTCGGTCGCCGCTTGCTCGTGCGCGCTGTCCTGCGCACACGGCAAGACCGGGGTTGGGCGTCCTGCCCAACCCGCCCGAGGCATGCCTCGGGCCCATGCGGCTCACGCCCCTGCGCAACCCACCCACCCGGCCTCTGACAGTTTCCGTGCGCGCCAGCCACGGAAGATCAAAAGAAAAAATCAAAAGCCGATTGCTTCCGGGGTCAGATCCCTTTTCCGCAGGAAAAGGGATCTGACCCCTCTTTCCCCACCCGATAACAACAATGCTCTGCTCTTGCCGTCCGACGCAGGGAGAACGAGAGGGTTGGGCCGGGGTGGGGTGGCGGGACCGTTGGCGCCATGGATGGCGCCATCGAGCCCCCATGGATGGGTTTACGGCGTGTCCCGCCACCCCACCCCGGCCCGACCCAGCACGTAACAACAACGAGCCGACCAACCGCCGTTGCTGTAGCTGTTGATGTTGCTTCAGACGTTGTTCGCAAGCAGTCGCGGCCGCAGGCCGCGCGGAATCTCACAGATGCCGCAGTTCCTGCTTCAGCGTCGCCACGCACCGCCGGCTCACTTCCAGCGGTTGCTTGCCATGCCGCAGCACCGCCTGCACCTGCCCGCCGACGCCGCGCCGCAGCTCCACCAGTTCATGGCGGGCCACCAGGCAGTTGCGGTGGATGCGCACGAAGCGGCTGGCGAATTCCTCTTCCAGCGACTTCAGCGATTCCTCGATCAGGTCTTCGCCACGTGCGTGGTGCACCACCACGTACTTCTCTTCGGCCTGCAGGTAATGAATGTCGTCCAGCGGAATCAAGCGCAGGCTGCCGCGCAGGCGCGCGCACAGCATGCTGCGGGCCTGGCCGCCGCTGTGCTCGGGCTGACCATCCCGACCGGCCAGGAACGTGCGCGCGCGCGCGATGGCCGCGGCCAGACGCTCGGCACGTACCGGCTTCATCAGGTAATCGATCGCTGCCGCCTCGAACGCCGACAGCGCGTGCGCATCGTAGGCGGTGCAGAACACCACCGCCGGCCGCGGTTCGAAACTGGCCAGGTGGCGCGCGGCTTCCAGGCCATCCAGCCCGGGCATGGCAATGTCCAGCAGCACCAGGTCCGGCTGCAGTTCCGCGCACGCGTGCAGGGCCTGCTCGCCGTTGCCGGCCTCAGCCACCACGTCGATGCCCTCCTGCGCCGCCAACAGGCTGCGCAGGCGCTCGCGGGCCAGCGGTTCGTCATCGGCGATGACTACCCTCACGCTCATTCCCTCACTGGATCGGCACTGTCACCTGGCAGGAATAGTAGCCTTCGCTCCAGCCGGCCGTCATCCGCGCGGCACGACCGAAGCGCCACGCCAGCCGATGCCCGATGCTGTGCTGCGCGTGGCCCGCGCCCCGTGCCAGTGCCAGACCCGGGGCCTGCGGATCCGGCGCCGGATTGCGAACTGTGATCTGCAGCTCATTGTTCCTGCAGGCCAGCAGCAACTCGATGGTGCCGCCCTCGGGCAGGCGCGAAATGCCATGCAGCACCGCGTTTTCCACCAGCGGCTGCAACACCAGGCGCGGCAGCGCCAGATCCCAGGGCAACGGTTCCTCGCGCTGCCAGTGCACCTGCAGGCGTTCGCCCAGGCGCAGCGATTCAATCGACAGGTAGCGCTCGGCCAGCTCGCACTCGGCCTGCAGGGTGGAATCGCCTTCGCCGGCACCCAGCGCGGCGCGGAACAGATCGGACAGGTCCAGCACCGCGCGTTCGGCCACGGCCGGGTCGCGGTGCAGCAGGCTGGCGATCAGGTTCATGCTGTTGAACAGGAAATGCGGCCGGATGCGCGCCTGCAGTGCGTCGGCCTGGGCGCGCGCGTTGGCCTGCACCTGCGCGGTCCAGCGGTCACTCACATAGAAGTAGCGCAGCGCCAGCGCGGTGATCAGCGCCGTGGTCGCGGCACTGCCGAGGGTGAAGCGCCAGAAGCTGATGCCGCGGGTGAAGTTGTCACCCAGCACCGCGTACAGGGCGTGGACGACGCCGGCGCACGCCACGGCGATCAGCGCCGACAAGGCGATGGCCAGCAGCGCGCCCAGCACCTCGGGCAGGGTCGACAGTGCCCGCCGCAGCAGGCACAGGCAGGCGCTGACCGCCAGCGAAAGCCACAACGCGAAACCACTGGCCGAGGCCAGCTCGCCCAGTGTCCAGTGGCGGCTGCCATCGGGCGCCAGGGCCAGCACCACCACCACCAGTTCGGCCAGGCCCAGCATCGCCAGCACGCGCGGCAGGCGGCACAGTTCCGGCATCCACGGCGGGCTGGCGCTGGCCGCCATGGCTCAGGCCACGCCCAGCCGTTCCTGCAGCCAGTCGCCCAGTGCCTGGATCTCTTCGGCACAGACCTGGTGCGCCATCGGGTGACGCTGCCACTGCAGCGACAGGCCCAGCGTGCGCAGCACCTGCGCGCTGTGCTCGGCCACCGCCAGCGGAATCACCGGATCGCCACTGCCGTGGGCCATGAACACCGGCACGTCGACGGCACCGTCAACGCGGCGGGCCGCTTCGGCATCGGGCAGGTAGGTCGACAGTGCGATCAGGCCGGCCAGCGGCGCGGTGCGTTCCAGTGCGGCACTGAGGATGACCGCGCCGCCCTGCGAGAAGCCGGCCAGGAAGATGTGGTCGGCGGCAACGCCACGCTCGATCTCGCGGGCGATCAGCGCATCCAGCTGGGCCACCGATTCACGCACCCCGGCCATGTCGGCACGCGAGCGGAAATCCATGCCGACGATGTCGTACCAGCCGCGCATCGGCACGCCGTTGTTGATCGTGATCGGCCGCACCGGTGCATGCGGGAAGACGAAGCGCAGCGCCGGCCAGTGCGGACGCACCAGCTCGGGCACGATCGGTGCGAAATCATGGCCATCGGCCCCCAGGCCATGCAGCCAGATCACCGACCACTGCGGCGAGGCGCCGGTTTCCTGTTCCACCGTTTGCAGCATGATGCGGCTCCTTCAAGTTCGAGCCGCATTATGCCGCCGCCATGGGCCGATCAGTACAGCGGCGGCTGCTCGGCGGCTTCGCGGCGCAGTTCGGCGGCACGCACCAGGACGGGCGGCGGCGTGTTTTCCTCGGGGATGTCCAGCAGCCCCCAGCGGTGCAGGAAGCCACCGGGCCCGCGCGAAGAGGTCAGCGCCACCACCGGAATGGCCAGCACCATGCCGATCACCACCGGCGCCATCCACACCGCCAACGAGGGCGATACCGCCCAGGCCAGCATGCCCATGAAGGCACCGAACACGCCCAGCCCACCGTAGCCGCGGATCAGCGCCATCCAGGAAATGCCACCGTCGTCGCGCTGCTGCGCGTCCCAGCCCGAATCGCGGCCGGACAGCACTTCGGCCACGCCGCGCGACTGCACGTACATCACCACGGGCGCCATCAGCGCCGCCAGCACGGTTTCCACCAGCATCGACACGAACGCGCGGAAGGCGCCACCGCAGCCACGGCGGTCCACCGGGTCCAGCAGCATGGCCAGGTAACCCAGCACCTTGGGCAGCAGCAGCACGGCCATGGTCGCGCCGAACAGGCGCACCACCTGCTCCTCGTCCTGCGCACGCCAGTAGACGCTGGGCGACAGGTGCAGCAGTGCGTTGAAATCGATGCCTTCCTGGAACAGCGGGATGGCGATGCCGATCAGCATCAACATGCCCCACATCGGCGCGGTGAAGTAGTGGCCGATGCCGATCAGCATGTGCACGCGGCTGATCCAGTGCAGGCCGCGGCTGCCGACCACCTTGCCGTGCTGCAGGTTGCCCTGGCACCAGCGGCGGTCGCGCACCAGCATGTCGGTCAGGGTCGGCGGGCCTTCCTCGTAGCTGCCGCCCAGGTAAGGCACCATGTGCGCGGCCCAGCCGCCCCGGCGCATCAGCGCGGCTTCGACGAAATCGTGGCTGAGCACGTGGCCGCCGAACGGCTTGCGGCCGGGCAGTGCCGGCAGGCCGGCCTGGTCGGCGAAGGCACGGGTGCGGATGATCGCGTTGTGGCCCCAGTAGTTGCTCTCGGCGCCATGCCACCAGGCCACGCCGCGGGCGATGACCGGCCCGTACACGCGGCCACCGAACTGCTGCATGCGGGCAAACAGGGTGCGCCCACCGATCACCGACGGCAGGGTCTGGATCAGGCCGACGTCGGCGTTGTGTTCCATGCCCGCCACCAGGCGCACGATGCTGTCGCCGGTCATCAGGCTGTCGGCGTCGAGGATCAGCATCTGCGGGTAGGCGCCGCCGAAACGGCGCACCCAGTCGGCGATGTTGCCGGCCTTGCGCGCACCGTTGTCGCTGCGGCGGCGGTAGAACAGGCGCACCCGGCCATCGGGCACCAGTTCGCGCAGCTCGTTGAAGACCAGCTCCTCGGCGCGGGCGATGTCCTCGCGGCGGGTGTCGCTGAGCACGAAGAAATCGAAGCGTTCCAGCTGCCCGGTGGCGGCCACCGATTCATAGATCGCGCGCAGGCCGGCCAGCAGCCGTCGCGGGTCTTCGTTGTAGGTGGGCATCAGCAGCGCGGTGCGGCTGTGCACGATCGGCAGCGGCTTGTCCGGGTCGATGCCCAGGCGGTAACCGCGGTCGAACACGGCGGTGAGGAAACCGGCCACGGCACTGGCGAAGGACAGCGCGATCCAGGCGAACAGGCCGACGAACAGCACCAGCAGGCAGGCCTCGAGCACGCTGATGCCGTTGGTGGACAGCACCCGCCACATCATCCGCGTGGCCACGGCGGTCATCGCCGCGGTACCACCGAAGAGGTACAGGCGGCGCAGCTTGATCATGCGCGGCGAGGTGCGGTGACGAGGGACCTTGAGCTTGCCTTCGCGCAGGGTCTGCTCGGGCATCTGCAGGGGCGCTTCGGGCGGCAACAGCGCCCAGCCGGCATCCAGCTCGGGGTTGCCCGGGCCGGCGTGGGAGGTGGTTTGAGCTTCCATCGCGTCTACTCCGCCCAGGCAGCGTGGCTGGCCATCCTGGCCAGGCGGCGTGCACCAGGGTTCCCCGCGCGCATTCCCGGCGCTTGCACTTGTCCTGCCTGCGACGGCGTCACGCCGCGCAGTAGATGTCTGTCACTACCGGAACCCACACGATCTCCAACGGGGCGGAATCGAAAATGCGGCCCAGCATAAGAGGGGAAATGTAAGGTGAGCGCGAAGGTTTACGCCGGGGATTTCCCCCATTCAGCAAATAGCGGGCGATGCCGGGCTCGAGCATGCCGCGCACACGCAGGCGTGGCGGGAACTGGATCGAGCAAAATGATAATGATTCCCAACCACGGAATCAGCCGTCCCGGTAGCCGCCAACCTTGGTTGGCGCTCTACATCCGGCGCAGAAGCGTGCCAACCCAGGTTGGCAGCTGCCAGCGCTCAGGTCGTCTCAGGTCGTCTCAGGTGTCGCGGGATCGCGGTTCGCGGCCGCGCGCGCGCGGTCGATCGCCACCGCCAGTTGCTGGCGGGCGAGTAGTTGTTGCGCCTGCACCACTTCGGGTGTCGGCAGAAGCACCGGTCCGGGTGCGTTTTCCGGTGTAACAGGTGTGGTCATGCAACCTCCAAGGACATCCCGCCAACGCGCCAGGGCCAGGCCCGAGCGGCAGCGGAACTGCGCACCCTATCCTAAAAACAAGGCGGGTGGGTGACGGTGCGGCGCCGGGATGCAAGCCCCCAACTGGTCAACCGTCACATTTTTGACGGACCACGCTGGTTGGCTGAATGCGACACATTTATCATGAAAACGTTTTCCCACAGGGACGTCTCCCATTCATGAACGCAGTCGACCTCTCGCAGTACAGCCCGAAGTGGCAGTTCCGCTTCAACTTCTTCCAGCAGCACGGCGCGCCCAAGGAACCGGGCTTCAAGCAGGCCTGGAAAGCGCTTTCATTCGGCGACCGGCTGAAGATCAACATCAATTTCTTCGCATTCTTCTTCAACTGGATCTATCTGCTGATCCTGGGCATGTGGCGCAAGGCGCTGGTCGTGGTGGGCATCTACATCGTGCTCATCGCGCTGGCCTTCGTACTGCCGGAAATCGTGGTCCGCGCCCTGTGGATTGCCACCAATTTCCTGGTCGCCTCCAGCGCCAACTACGGCTACTTCCAGAACAAAGTGAAGGGCAGCACCAGCTGGAACCCCTTCGAAGGCATGTTCTAAGCCGCTGCCAACGCCGGGCCCCCGCCCGGCAGGCCGCACTGACGGCGCCCGGCTCCGGCCGGGCGTCGTCGTCTGCGACATCAGGCCGCGCGCAGCTTCGCCGCCGCCGGCGCATCAGCCTGCAGGCGGAAGCGTGATACCGCCACCGCCAGCTGCTCGGCCTGGTCTTCCATCGCCCGTGCGGCCGCCGTGGCTTCTTCCACCAGTGCCGCGTTCTGCTGGGTGGTCTCGTCCATCTGCACCACGGTCTGGTTGACCTGCTCGATGCCCGCCGACTGTTCGCGCGAGGCCGCCGAGATCTCGGCCATGATGTCGTTCACCCGGCCGACCTGGCCGACAATCTCCTGCATCGTGCGGCCTGCACCGTGCACCAGCTGCGCACCGGCGCCGACCTGGGCCACCGAGGCATCGATCAGGCCCTTGATCTCCTTGGCCGCCCCCGCCGAGCGCTGCGCCAGCGCGCGCACTTCGCTGGCCACCACGGCGAAGCCACGGCCCTGCTCGCCGGCACGCGCGGCTTCCACCGCAGCGTTCAGCGCCAGGATGTTGGTCTGGAACGCGATGCCATCGATC
Source organism: Stenotrophomonas sp. SAU14A_NAIMI4_5 (assembly GCF_003086795.1). Lineage (NCBI taxonomy): Bacteria > Pseudomonadati > Pseudomonadota > Gammaproteobacteria > Lysobacterales > Lysobacteraceae > Stenotrophomonas > Stenotrophomonas sp. SAU14A_NAIMI4_5. The sequence goes on from NZ_CP026003.1 coordinate 3,944,669, forward strand.
ACCGAGATGATCTCGGCAATGCGCTGCGAGGAATTCTCGATCTGCTCCATGGTCTGCACCACCTGGCCGACCACCTGCCCGCCTTCGCTGGCCACACCGGCCGCCGATGCCGCCAGGCTGTTGGCCTGCTGCGCATGCTCGGCGTTCTGGCGCACGGTGGAGGTCAGTTCCTCCATCGATGCCGCCGTCTCTTCCAGGTTGGCCGCCTGCTGTTCGGTGCGGCGCGACAGGTCGCTGTTGCCCGAGGCGATCTCGCCGGCCGCCAGGCGGATGCTTGCCGCCGACTGCTGGATCTGGCCGACGATCTGGGTCAGCTGCTGCACCGTGCTGTTGGCATCGTCGCGCATCACCGCGAACACGCCGTGGAAATCTCCGTGCATGCGCGTGCTGAGGTCACCTGCAGCAATCGCGCGCAGCAGCGTGGAGAGCGCGGCGAGGTTGTGGTCGCTCACCTGCATCATGGTGTTGAGCGTTTCGACCATGCGGCGGAAGTCGTGCTCGAAGCGCTCCGCATCGCCGCGCACCGCGAAGTCACCCGCGGCCGCCGCGGCGGCCAGCTGCTGGATCTCCTCGTTGATCGCCCCCAGGTTGGCCTTGGTGGTGGCCATGGCCGCGGTGAACACCGCCTTCTCGCCCGGCAGGGCTTCCATGTCCACGCTGAGGTCGCCCACCGCGTAGTGCTGCATTACCTCCACCAGGCGCTGGGTGACCGCGTTGCTCGACGCCACCAGCTGGTTGCTGTCGGCCACCATGCGGCCGTACTCGCCCGGGAAGGCGCTGGCATCCATGCGGTAGCTGATCTGGCCTTCGTCATGGCGCTGCGCCATTTCGGCCTGCGCCGCCATCACCGCCTGCAGCGTGCCGCGCATGCCCTGCATCGCCTCCAGCAGGCGACCCACTTCATCGTTGCCGCGCGGCGGCAGTGCGGTATCCAGCTTGCCGGCCGCCACGTCGCTGGCGATGCGCACGGCCTGCGCCAGCGGACGGATGGCCAGGCCACGCAGCAGCACATAGACGCCGGCGCTGAGGGTGAGCGCGGCAATCACGCCGACCAGCAGGGTCAGCCACAGCAGCTGCCGGGCTTCGGCGACGATCACCGCGTGCGGCACCACCACGCCCAGCGCGAAGTGCTGCGGGGCATCGCCGACCTGCATCGGCACGTACAGGCGCACGTTGCCTTCGGCATCCGGCTCGAACGCCTCGAAAGTCTTGCCCTCGGCAATCTGCGCCAGCATCTGCTGGGTGGCCGCATCGGTACGCGGCTTGCCGATCTCGGCGGCATTGGCCGCCGCCAGCACCACGCCCTTGGGCGAAAGCAGCTCCACCCGGCCGGCCCCCATCGGGGTCAGCGTGGCCAGGTGCTTCTGCAGTGCTGCGAGCGAGAAGTCGACGGTGAATACGCCGAGGAAGGTGCCGTTCTCCACGATCGGCGTGCTCAGCGTGCTCATCAGCACCTGCTGGCCGCCGATGGCGTAGGCATACGGCTCGCTGACCTTGGGCAGCTTGTCGCGGCTCGGGCCCATGTACCAGTCACCGGAGCCATCCGGCAGGTCGGTGTAGGCGGTCATCGGCGACTGCTGGGGCTTGCCGCCCTCCCAGGCCCAGTAGCTCATGAAGCGACCGGTGGCATCGTGCGCTTCGGTATTCACGAAGTCTGCATCCTTGCCGTCGAAAGCGTTCGCTTCCCACATGGTGCTCTTGCCCACCCATTCCGGGTGCGCCTGCAGCTGCTGGCCAACGACTGCGGCCAGTGCGGCGCGGTCCGGGGCATCGCCGCGGGCACGCTGGGCCAGCACGGTTTCCACCATCGCATCGTTGCTGGCGAAGGCCGTGCCCAGATCGGCAGACACCTTGCGCGCTTCAGCGACGGCTTCACTGGCCATGGTCTGGCGCGAGGCATTGACCAGGCTGGCACTGGCCTGGCGGTAGATGAGGAAAGCGGTGATGCCGAAGCAGAGCAGCGCGATCGAAGCAGTGCCCAGCATCAGCTTGTGGGCGATGCTGCCCGGGCGACGGGCAGCGGCAGAGCGGGAAGAAGGCATGGACAGGTCCGCAGGCAATTCAGGACAACCGGCACCACGACGGCACCGCGCAGGTGCGCGATCCCTCGCGCCGCCGCCTGCCAGCTGCGGATCGAAACCCACGCTGGCAAGGCACGCACCGGGTTAGCGGCCGCAGGCGGGCCGGATTGAGAAAAACCGCCTGCTCGAACCTGAACGCGCTCAGCCGTAGAGTCGAGCTTGCTCGATGTTCCGGCGCGTAGAGTCGAGCTTGCTCGATGTTCCGGCGCGTAGAGTCGAGCTTGCTCGACTGATCCACAGTGCAGTCGAGCAAGCTCGACTCTACAAAAGCGGCAGCATGCGCGGCAGTACTTCAATGCTGCCTGCGGCGTACTGCTGCAGCACGCCCTCCGGGCCGAAACGCGGTTGCCAGCCCAGCGCCTGGCGCAGCCGGCTGCTGTCGTAGACACGGTCGATGCTGAGCGGCAGCGGCCAGCCGCGGCGGTCGAACTCGGCCAGCAGCTGCGGTACCCGCCGGGCCAGCACCTGGCGCGGGTTGGCGGCCAGCTCCAGGCAGTCACTGCGCTGGAATGGACTGGCGGCGCAGGCGATGTAGCGCTGGAACGGCCCACCCTCATCCACCAGCAGCGCCGCGTGGGCAGTGGCCACGTCGCGCGCGTCGATGCCACGGTGCAGGCGGAACATGGCCATGCGCTCGGGTGGCTCGGGGAAGCAGCGCGCCATGCGCAGCACGCGCACCTCGAAGCCCTGCCCCGCCGCCTGCTCGGCCAGTGCTTCGGCCTGCAGTTTGGTGCGGTGGTAGATGGTGCGTGGCAGCGGTTCGGTCGTTTCGTCGATCCAGCGGCAGCCACCGGCCACTACCGCATGGCCGTACAGTGCCGTGGTGCTGGTCAGCACGAAGCGGCGCGCGCCGGCCTGCCGGGCCAGCTGCAGCAGCTGGCCGGTGGCGTCGACGTTGATCTGCTCGAACACCGGATCAGGCACCAGGCCGACGTGTGGCGCGTGCAGGGCTGCGGTGTGGATCACCGCGTCCACACCCCGCACGGCGCGCTCCAGCGCCTGGCGGTCGGTGACATCGGCAATGATGCGGGTGGTGTTGAAGGGCATGCGGTCCAACCCCACCACGTCGTGCTCGGCGGCCAGCGCACCGAAGATCGCGCGCCCGATCCGCCCGGAACTTCCGGTCAACAGGATCTTCATTGAATCCATTCGCTCGACAGCGCCCGGGAGCTACCGGGATCCCTCGATTCTAGGCGCGTGCACGGGCGCGGCAACAGCCTGTGCACCTGCGTTAGGCGATAGCGAAGCGTCAAGCGCGTGCATGGCCGGCGTGAAAGCGGCGCCGCGAACATGCACCTGCCATTACCGTGGGCTGTGCAGCATGGGACCGGTCGTCGAAGCTGGCGGCGTCCCTTCCGCACAGGAGACACAGCATGGCCAACGCACCCCACGGCACACAGAATCGCGGCTTCGCCTCGATGGATGAAGACAAGCAGCGCGCCATCGCCGCCAAGGGCGGCCGCGCGGCCCATGCATCGGGCAACGCGCATGAATTCAATTCCGCCGAAGCACGCGTCGCCGGCCGCAAGGGCGGCGAAGCGATCAGCCGTAACCGCCAGCACATGGCGGCGATCGGCCGCGAGGGCGGGCATGCGCGGCATGCCAATGCGCAGCGCCAGCAGCAACAGATGCAGGAAGAACCGAAGGCACCGGCTGCACCGGCGTCGCCGTATCCACAGCAGGGCTGATACCCAGCAGTGCTCCGTGAGACGAAATGCAAAGGGCCCCGTCGATGACGGGGCCCTGCTTTGCAGTAATTGCTCAGCCGAAGCCGAGGATCAGGCTGCCTTCATCGCATGCTTGCGGTCGCGCATCACGCGGTGGCAGTCCTGCACTTCCGGCAGCCACGCGGTCACTTCCTGGCGCACGGCCGGCGGCAGCTCGTTGTCGTTCAGCACGTCCTTGAACGCGGCCAGCAGGCGGTCTTCGGACTCTTCCAGCTCGGCCACGTAGCCATAGTTGGTGTCACCGAACGCGGCGCGCACCTTGCCGTAGAACTGCTGCATCGAGCCGACCATGGTGCCGTGCTCGGCCGGCTTGCCGCCGGTGGCGACGACGGCGCTGCTCAGCGAAGAAACGATGCGCGCCTTGACGCCGGCGATGCGCACGAACAGCGCGGACAGCTCGGTGTCCTTCACCTTGGTGGCGGCTTCTTCGTAGAACGACTTGCCGTCGCGGGCGATCTCGATCAGGTCGTTGAGGCGATGTTCGATGGTGGACTGGGTGCTCATGGTGTTTCTCCTTGATCGGGTCTGCGGGATGAGGGCAGCGGTGTGTCCGTTGCCTGCAGGACCAGAGTGGAGCAATGCATGTGCGGTGCGGGTGAGCGGGGTTTTATCCAGAAATCACGGGCTCGAACGGCAACTGACTGCTCACACTCTCTTGCGTGTGATTCACGCGGCGAGAACGATCCCGCACATTCTCATCTCTCAGGCAGGGCGCCATGCGCTGACGCGAATTTCGACAGCGAAGACGACTCGACCGGAAGATCGTTTGCCAGGCACCATTCCACGAAATCGACCAGCGGCACCGTCACCCGGACCGCTCCGATCCCGCTCGCTCTGGTGAGCCACAGATGGCGCTCGATATCCTTTTCCCACTCGGCAAACGTATCGTGCCAGTCTCGTTCAGGCAGGAGCGCCTTGAAGCTGGCGTACTCCTCCTCCCGAAACCACGCGAACGCAAGATACGACGCGCTATCCTCGCGGGGAGGAGGAAGCGGCACGAGGGCGGGCCGACGATGTTTCATGGTTCCATGACCTCAGTGGAGCGTTTCTGAAGTATCCGCCAGCAGCACCGGTTTCGGTCAAGGGTCAGACAATCGCAGGAAGATGTCGATTCCCTCCCCCGTCATTCGTCGGAGCAGGAAAGGCAGGCATGTCGCCTGCAGGAGCACCGCCATGCATCCGATCCTCACCGCCTTCGCCACCTCCCCCGACCGCGGCCAGGGCCTGGCCCGCGACATGCGCGTGCGCTGGGCGCTGGAGGAACTGGGCATCCCCTACGACGTGCAGCTGCTGACCTTTGACGAGATGAAGGAACCCGCCCACCGCGCGCGCCATCCGTTCGGGCAGATTCCCACCTGGCAGGACGGCGACCTGCAGCTGTTTGAATCCGGCGCGATCATCCTGCACCTGGCCGAACAGCGTCCAGGCCTGCTGCCTGCCGATGCAGAGGGCCGCATGCGCGCGATCGTGTGGATGTTCGCCGCGCTGAACACGGTGGAGCCGCCGATTGTCGAGCGTTCTATGGCCTGGGTGCTGGAGCGCGAACAGCCCTGGTACGCGCAGCGGCTGGTGATGCTGGACGAGCGCGTGCGGCGGCGGCTGCAGGAACTGTCGACGCGGCTGGGCGACGGCCCGTGGCTGGACGGCGCGTTCAGTGCCGGCGATCTGCTGATGGTGTCGGTGCTGCTGCGCTTGAAGAGCAGCGGCATCGTCGATGAGTTCCCGTTGCTGGCTGCCTACGTGGCGCGCGCGACGGCGCAGCCGGCGTACCAGCGCGCGTTTGCTGCGCAGCTGGCGGTGTTCGAGAACGCCTGATTCCCTGCCGATCCGCCCGCCTCAGCGCAGCGGATCGGCCGCCACGCCCTCATGGGTGATCTTCACCGGCAGGATGAGGCCCTGCGCATCGAACTCCATGCGCTCGATGGCGGTTTCGCGGTGGTCGCGGGCGGTGTCACCGTGCGGACGACGGTGGTAGGCGATGTACCAGCGGTCGGTGCCCGGCACCTGGATGACCGAGTTGTGGCCGGCGCTGGTGGCGATGGCCTCATCCTGCTGCAGTACCGTGCCGACGCGCTTGAACGGGCCGGTGGGCGCATCGGCGATGGCATAGGCCACCTTGTAATCCGGGCCACCCCAGCCGCCTTCGGACCACATGAAGTAATAGCGCCCACCGCGCTTGAACATCAGCGGGCCCTCCACGTATTCCGGCGCCGGCGTGATTTCCTTGAACAGCGAACCATCGGCCAGCGGAAGCACGCCGGTGAAATCATCCTTCAGCCGCACGATGTTCGCGTGTTTCCAGCCGCCGTAGATCATGTACCAGGCGCCATCGTCGTCCTTGAACACGAACTGGTCGATGGGCTGCGCGCCATTATGGAAAGCGCCCACCAGCGGCTTGCCGAGCAGATCCTTGTACGGCCCTTCCGGACGGTCGGCCACGGCCACGCCGATGCCACCCAGCTCGCTATCGGTCTTGATGTCGTTGGCGGCGAAGAAGAAGTAGTACTTGCCCTTGTTTTCCACCACGGACGGCGCCCACATCGCGCGCTTGGCCCAGGGCACGTCCCTGGCGTTCAGAACGTCGGCATGCTTGGTCCAGTGCACCAGATCGGACGACGAGAACGCGTCGAAAGTGATCTGCGCATCGTAATCCGCTGATGTCGTCGGGAATATCCAGTAGCGGTTGGCGAATACCGCCGCTTCCGGGTCGGCATACCAACCCTTCAGGATCGGATTACCCGAGGTGGCCGGCGGCGCGGCCTGCGCGCCCGCTGCCAGTGCCGCTGCCATGCAGGCGGCCATCATCCACTTGCCCAACGCCATGCCGTGCGCTCCCGTGCTGGATAGATGGGAGCATATTAGATCGATTCAGGTGCGGAATGCGCGTGCCGCCCCACCCCATGCGCGGGAGTGGGACGCAGGCCTCAGGCTTTCTTGATGACGGTGCGCTTGCCGATGCTGCTGGTCTTGCCGGCGGTGGGCTTGGCCAGGCCCGGAATCAGGAAATCGGTGGCCTTGTGGCCCATCGACACCTTGTGTGCCAGCCAACGCGGCATACGGCCACGGCCGGTCCAGGTCAGGCGCTTGTATTCCGGATCGCGATATTTGGCCGCGACCTTGCCGGTTTTACGGCGTGCGGGTTTGCGCGCGGGTGCGGCGGTTTCTGCGGCTTCATCACCGAAGAGTTCTTCGATGGTGTAACCGGCTTCGGCGGCGGCGGCCTTCAGCAGGCGGCGCACGGCGGCGGCCGGGCGGCGGGTGGTGATGAGGGCTTTGCGCTGTTCGGCCGCAGCCACCAGTGCGCCCAGCTCCCGAAGGCTGAGCGATTCGATATCGATAGTCATGCGGAGAAAGGTCTACTGCGGCGGGCTGGGTGTCAAGCTTGCTTTACAGGTAGCAAGAGCAAACCACCCACTCTGCAGAGCCATCAGAACGTGAATCCTCGAGCTACACCGGGCTCCGCTGGCCTCAGCACAGTTCAATCTGATCGGCCCTGCCCGCGGGACCGGCGGCATGGACAGTCACCCCGGCAGGAGCAGGAACACCCAGAGAACGCTCGCGTAAGTAACTCGAGGATGAAAGAGGTGACGCCATAGGTAAAGCAGATCCCGCCACAGAACACGACGAAGCCTAGAACAAGAACAGCCAAAATGATCAGAAAGTCCATGCTATCAACCTATCAGCTTTGGCTGACTCCCAACGTCCACGCCTAAGGGCGTACCGCGGTTCGCTTACTTCTCGACCTGCCCGTAAAGCAATCAGATCCGCTTGAATCGCGCTGTCGCGCTCTCAAGACCTGCATATCCCTTCGAAAACCCTATAGGCGACTGCGGCCCCTAGGCCATGCAGATAGTCAAAAAATCGTGGCGATAACGTCACCATGGCGGAGTGACGGTGAGATCTATTACGCTCAGAAGAAGGCCAAGTGCTGCCTCGACCGTTAAAGAGCGAGCACACTTCATCTTAGTCCACGATGCCTCAGCGATATGTGTAGTGAGCAAATCCACACTCGAGATCGCCGCTGCGACTGAGGGGCTCGTGGTTCAATGTGGGAAATTTCAAAAGAGGACTACCATGCAGATTACGAACCTTACATTTCTTGCCTTCTCCATCAACAGCGCAATTGACACCGGAGATTATGACCACAGCACCGTTGAAATCGTCGGACGGCACATTGAGGCGGGAAGCGTCTTCTCATACCTTCAGAATGAACTGAAGGAGGATCTGGATCTGAGCATCTTCGATGCGGCGACAAAGGCGCAGTTGCTGGTGGAATGGCAGGACCTGCTGAATGCGGTTGATGCGCGACGAAAATTTGGAGTCCGGCGATGCGGCCTCTGTCTGCTTGTGGCCTATCTCGTCGAAGGCATTCAGCGCCGCATGTAGCGCAGAACGAGGCCCACCCTGCATCGCGCGACGAAGCCAACGTTTATTGAGGCCCGGGCCTCAATGGAGTCCCGAGATGAGCAAGTCGGCAACGCACCGGCTGCTCGCAGCGTTTTGGCAGACTTCTTAAGCCCCTCAACGCATCCGAGGTCGACTAGAGCGTACAACTGATTTCCGTGAGAAGAACGGTCACCAAGCGGTCACCAGACAGATCCGGCTTGACGATGGAGGCACTCCGGATGATCCCAAGTGCCTGATTCGATGGTGGGCCCACCAGGATTCGAACCTGGAACCAAGGGATTATGAGGCCCCACATTCAGGCCTGAAAATCAATGACATACGCGTCGCATTTTTTCCAATACAACCCCGTGGAACTCGGGTTGTACCGTGGCTGCGGACGCTATTTTTCCGGAATCTACCGCCCTTCGCCGCCAACACTCCCGTCGATCGACAGGAAGCTGCTGCAGACGCCGGCGGCCAGCGATCCCATCCGAACGGCGGTGGCAGATGCCACTTGGTCAGCCTGTTCCCGCGCAACACTTCCTGATAGGCAGTGATCTTGGCTACATGCGGGCCGGCTTCGTACCTGACTGCACACCTCCCGGCTGCGGTGTGGCCCTGATCGAATCTGCTGCAGGGACGGCATACCATACGAGATCCTCGCCGGTGCCATTCCGAGCTCGCCATTCTGGGCATTGCAGTCTCCGAGACTAAGGAGCCAACAGGCCGCTGCTAACGCTATTTTTAGATGGCGGTCGCAAATCGGAGCAAGCAGGACATTCCGTAGGAATTCCCCTACTCCGGCGCGCCAATCCTGCACCTATACTCCCCCTGCGGACCGCTTCAACCAGGAAGGACGGCTTCCCACGACGCCCACGTAGCTTGGCTTTGCATGATTCGCCAGTTTATCATCATTCAACAGATGACCATCAGAAGGTAATGGATAATGGACTTTCCGAAATATGTGAAATTGAAGATCACACTGGCCACATTGGTTGTATCGGTAGCTTTTGCTGCGCAATCTGCAACTACCCCACCACCAAACGCCACCGGCAAGGCAGCAGCCCAGATGGATGGCATCGATCGAGCCGAAATAGAGAAGATGCTCGCCGTCGAACTTCAGAGAAGTGCAGATCAGATGGCGCTGTTGCCGGGCCAGAAGAAAATATCAATATCTACGACCCTTGCGGTTAATGAGCGACGCCTGCTTATCGACCTAAGCCGGGATGCGGTGCCTGACAAGGCGGGCGCAGCATCAGAAAGGCAGTGTCACGAGTTTGTCACAAACGCCACCACGCTTCTGAATAACATCGTCAGTGTTAACGGATTCACCTGCACGTACGGCGGAAAGGATATTTTTTACTATCATCCAGAGCCCCAAACCCCTGCCCCTGCCCCTAAAAAAAAAAGTTAGCCGCGACTTTGAATCTCGGCAAGACACCCCACCTGCAATAGTCATGGTCTCAGCCGGCCATGGCTATTTCTATAATCCCATAAGTCATAACTGGGAAACCCGCCGCCCTTTCATGAACGGCATGCAGGAGGACTTCATAACTCCGTACTTCGCGCGTGACGTATCAACTGAATTGATAAACAAGTCTCATCTTAGCGTAGCCAAAGCTCGAACCAATCAGACCACCACACACGTGCCCAGCGGCTACCCGTGGTGGAAAATGTCGGCCAGGACCTGGCTATAGAGCCAGTACCCCAGCAACCCAGAAATATGGAACTCTCTAAGCAACGACAATGATCCCGACGGCCAAGAAGACGACGATATCCGTGCCCGCCCTCTCTTCGCCAACCACGTGAACGCAGCCTATTCGCTGCACATTCATACCAATGGCTTTACAGACACCACCGTACGTGGAACTCGGGGCTATTACCAAACTGGTCGGGCCGAAGACGCTGTCTTTGTTTCTCGAATCCTGTGCGCCATGAAGGAAACCATCCGATCGAATTCGACCTACCAAGACTGGATCATCGACGATGCAGCTCGTGATGGCAACTAGGGCGAACTGCGATTGACTGATGTTTCGAAACGAGCCGCCTTGATTGAAGTTGGCTTCCATAGCAATCCGCAGGACGCAGCTGCGATGCAGAACGACAATTTCAGGGCACTTGCGGTGGCCGGCATGGCCAAGGGCATAAAGCTCTATCATGAGGGCAAGGAGTGCGCGAAGTTCAAAATTGACTCCATCCCCGCTGTAACAGGCCAAGTCAACACGCCGTTTATTTATAAAATTTTCTATTCTGGAAACCCAACCTACCCGATCCGGGTCTATTCCGAGCCCGTGGCATGCCAAGCTGGCTGGACTTGCTCTAGCTTCAATAGATTGGTCACTTCGCCCGAAAGCTCTCCCATCTCTCAGTCGATTAATTGCACCAGTACTCAGCCAGGGATGTCCGGAACCTTTAGGTTCAAGCGGTGGCTAGTTGATGCCGATGGCGTCAAGACTGAGCCAGTGGAGCATATCTATACCTGTAACGCGGCAAGCTGACGCAGCCCGAGAGTTGCGTTGGAACGTGTCATGAACTTTGAGGCAAACTGATTGCGCTCCTTGGCAACAGCGCTGAGACCAGTGTTGGCCACTTGCTATTCCCGGTCGACCGATAGCGGGATGTGCAACGTGGCCAACTTGGTTGCGTTCACGCCCCTGGCACACCGCGATCCTGGCCGCACTCTCAGGCGACCCTCATACCTGACCATTCACATCTCGGCACCGCCTGATCCACTTTGCTCGGGCCCATCGCGGTCCACCGGGGCCCCATACCCATCGTCAACGCGCTATGTCAACACATTGACCCACCCGGCGCATGCAGGTGGACAGGATCACCACACCGGTGGTGCAGCGGTTGGTGGAGGTATTCGCCAGGGGACGACCGGCTACTAAGACTCAGCCCGCACTGCCGGCATTCCCTAGCAAAGCCAACCACCAGTTCCGCTACCTGCGCCGCACGTTGGCGTGGGGCGTCTGGCACGGCTACTGCAAGAGCAACCCGGCACAAGGCGTCAGACAGGCGAAGGAAGCACGCGAGCACAGGATGCCTACCCCGATGCTTTCGCGAGGGTACTTGCCTTCGCGCGAGCGTGGCGCCCGGCGTCCACATACAAAGGGCAGCTGCCCCGCATACATCGCCCCAGCGATGGTACTCGCATTCAGTGCGCGCCTGCGCGGTATTGAGGTCTGCACCCTTACTGATGCCCACCGGCTCGATCATGGCGTACATGGCGAGCGACGGAAGGGATCGCGCGCATCAGTCACGGAATGGAACGAGGAGATGGTCGAGGCATGGGAGGCGCTGGTTACTCGACGTAACGGGATCTGGAACCGCAAGGGTCGCAACTTCCCTGTGCCGATCAGGCCGGAGCAGCGCTTCCTATTGGTGCAACAGACAGGCAACCCCATCGCCCGGTCCTCATTGTCCAGTGCCTGGCAACGCTTCATTCGCATGGCAATGAACGAAGGAGTGATCGAGGAAGACGAGCGGTTCTCGATGCACGGTCTCAAGCACTGGGGCATTACCTACACCGAGGGCAATCGTGGCGACAAGCAGGACGCGGTCGGGCACAAATCGCCGACGACGACGGGCCGCTATGATCACGATATGCCCATCGTGAAACCACCGCGCAAGCGCTGAATTTTCCCGGCAATTTTCCCGGCGGCGCAAAAAAGGCACTTGGGCGTAAGCCTAAGTGCCTGTTTTAACTGGTGGGCCCATCAGGATTCGAACCTGAAACCAAGGGATTATGAGTCCCCTGCTCTAACCGTTGAGCTATAGGCCCTGCGCAGCGCCACAGTGTAGTTGAGCCTGCCCCTGGCCGGCTACTCAGGCACGAACAGCCAGTGCCTTGGCGACCTGCTCCAGCCGCACCTCGGCAATTTCCGCGAAGTGCTGCATCTGCCGCAGGTGCGCTAGGAATAGGGCCACCGTCCTCCGGGCCTCTTCAAGCCCCGGCTGATTGCTACCACCAAAGCCCTCAATCAGTCCCGAGCCCGGAAGCGTCAGCAACGCATACGTCGTGCGCCGAGCAAACCCCAGTCGATCCTCGCGCTCATCCTGCAGCACCTCATCCCAGTCCATCAACGGCACGAAGTCACAGTCGTCCGCCCGCTCCCTTTCATCGGAAGCTTCACCAGCTCTCACTTTCAGCGCCATCTTCGCTCTCCTACGATTCGTCGAACCTCTTCCGCCTCCTGTTGAGAGAGGCGACCGGGCGCTTCAACACGGTCGTAGGGCCGCCCGCAGCTTTCCTCCTTGCGGAGTCTTGTATGGCTGCGCGCCACCCGGCCAGAAACCTTGGAGCTCACCGGGATGGCGAGTAATACGGCTTGACCTAGGACTGCCTGCTGTCGCTTCAGACAGTCCGCCTACGAAGGTGTGTTGAGCACCTGCGAAGGACTGTGTAGAAGAGAAGGTAGAGGGCTCAATTGCTGATTGCGACACGCCCTGGAATGCTTGCCGCGTTCCGAAGATCCAACGCATTGAAGGGATTGGGAATTTGGCTGAGCCGGCGCGTTGCGCATGAGAATCCTGCGATCAGATTCCAACAATCCTCAAAGCCAAGTACGTCACAGGGCGCAGCCCCGAGGCACCAAGAGCGATTCAAACATTGGAAACGCGGGGAGATGCGTCACCCGAAATCATCCAAACCGCATCCCCATCGCCCTCACCCGCCCGGCATTCCCTCGCGCCAGCGCGCGCAGTCCATCCGACCCCACCCTCGCATCCCCTGCAACGTGCTCCCAGAACTCGCTCGCCAGCGGCGCCGCCCAGCGCAGATGCTCCAGCTCGCCGCTCTCACGCGGCGCCACAGCCTCCAGCACCACATCCTGCCGCAGCACACCCAGCCGCGACGGAGCCAACGACATCGGCAACATGTCGTAGGCCGGTGCCAGCGGCAGCGCGCCGCGATCAACAAGGCGGAAACCGATGTTGCCCTGGTGCATGTCGCTGTTGCCGATCAACCGGCCAAACGCATGCAGCCGCGACATGGCCTGCGCGGTCTCCGCAGACAACCAGCCCAGCGCCTGCAGCTGCGCACCCGCGCGCGGCCAATCCAGCGTCGCTTCACCGGTAAACGCAGCCGACAGCGACAACAGCGAAACGAAGCCCCGGCGCCCCAGCACGTCGGCGCTGCGGTCGAAGCGCGTCACTTCCAGGAAGGTATGCGTGGGCGTCTGCAGCAACTCACTGCTGGCGGCGTCCACGCCGGCGGCGCGCAGGGTTTCCAGCGCCAGGTGTTCGCACACCAGCAGATCGGCCCAGCGCTGCGCGGCCTCGCCACCATCGGGCTGGGCAAACTTCACGATTACCGCGCGACGCCCGTCTTCGCTTTCCACCGTGGCGGTGAACTTGGGCTGCTCGCCGCCGGGTGACGAGCCCACGTCTTCGCCCGCCAGTGCGGCACGCGCACGGTGCGGGTACTGCTGAGGCCGGTCACGTGCAGCCACGCGGTCAGGTGGCGCATCCAGCGCGGCGAGAGCCGCGTGTACGGCCTCACCGCCCAGCAGCAGGTCGCCGGTCTCGGTTCCGCCGCCGTGCACCAGCGCCACCAGCACGTCGTCGCGCTGCCAGCGGGCCAGATCCGAAGGCAGTCCAAGTCCGCGCGCGCGGCCATGCGCGAAGCTGCGGCCGAGGAAGCCCTGCGGGCGCAGGTCATCGAGGTACCACGGCAGGCCCGGGAAGAAGGCGGCAATGTCGCCGTCCGGTGCGCGCAGCAGGTTGGGCCGCGCACGGCTGGCATCCACGTGGAAGGTGTCGCCGCTGAGCGCGATCAGCCGGCCCAGCTCTTCCAGCGTGGCGTCTTCGCGCAGGCGGTACAGCGGCCATTCGCTGCCCACGCGCGAGGGCTGACGCAGTGCATAGGCGGTGGCGCGGGTCTGTCCCAGCCGCACGACCTGATCGCCGCTGGCCGCGACCAGGCGGCTGAGGGTCATGCGGTTCACGCCCAGCCGCTCGGCCAGCGCGGCGGCCGGCTGCGGTTGGCCCGGGGGAAGCTGGGCGATCAGATCCTGGGGGTGCAGGAGCGCGCGGCGGGCCATGGCAGGGCCTTGGAGACGAATAGTGTTACGTATTTATCGCAAATACACGCTATCTGCAAGCTGGCGACAACATCAAAGTCGCTGTTTTTCAAAGATTTTAAAGACGACAGCAGCTACTCACATCAAAAATAGTGTTACGTAAAAATTACGAATACATCAAGCAATTCGCCGGGCATGGTCCGGCGCCCCCAAAGAAAAACCCCGCCGAAGCGGGGTTTCTCTCAACACATCAGCCGTCGCTGGATATCAGTCGATATCCAGGAAGCTGCGCAGCTGCTCAGAGCGGCTCGGGTGACGCAGCTTACGCAGGGCCTTCGCTTCGATCTGGCGGATGCGCTCGCGGGTCACGTCGAACTGCTTGCCGACCTCTTCCAGCGTGTGGTCGGTGTTCATGTCGATGCCGAAGCGCATGCGCAGCACCTTGGCTTCCCTCGGGGTGAGGCCGGCCAGCACGTCGCGCACGGTTTCAGACAAGTTGATGTTGGTGGTGTTCTCGATCGGGGACTCCACGTTGGTGTCCTCGATGAAGTCGCCCAGATGGGAATCCTCGTCGTCGCCGATCGGGGTTTCCATCGAGATCGGCTCCTTGGCGATCTTCATCACCTTGCGGATCTTGTCTTCCGGCATGTCCATTTCCTTGGCCAGCTCCTCCGGCGTAGCCTCGCGGCCGTACTGCTGGAGCATCTGGCGGGAAATGCGGTTCAACTTGTTGATCGTCTCGATCATGTGCACCGGGATACGGATGGTGCGTGCCTGGTCGGCGATCGAGCGGGTGATCGCCTGGCGGATCCACCAGGTGGCGTAGGTCGAGAACTTGTAACCGCGGCGGTATTCGAACTTGTCCACGGCCTTCATCAGGCCGATGTTGCCTTCCTGGATCAGATCGAGGAACTGCAGGCCGCGGTTGGTGTACTTCTTGGCGATGGAGATGACCAGGCGCAGGTTGGCCTCGACCATTTCCTTCTTGGCCTTGCGGGCCTTGGCTTCGCCGTAGGCCATGGCGCGGCTGATTTCCTTCAGCTCGTCCAGGTCCAGCAGGGTCAGCTTTTCGATGTCGATGGTGGCCTGCTGCTCGGACACGATCTGGTCCTTCACCTCACGCAGCGCCGACGACCACTTCTGCTTGCGCTTCAGTGCGTCTTCCACCCATTCCAGGTTGGTCTGGTTGCCTTCCCAGGAACGGATGAAGTCCTTGCGCGGCATGCGGGCGGTGACGGTGGCCAGGTTCAGCACGCGGCGCTCATGCGACTTGATGTCGGCCATGGTGTCGCGCAGCTGCTTGGTCAGCACGTCGGTCAGCGGCAGCGGCAGCTTCAGGGTGACGAACACCGCCGACATCTCCTCGCGGAGCTTCGGCAGGTTCTTCTTGTCGCCCTTGGCGGCCGCCTTCTTGAAGGCGTTGAACGCGTCGGTCAGCGCCTGCATGCGCGCGGCGACTTCCTCCGGGTCCGGACCGGTCGGTGCGGCTTCTTCATCGCCGCCGTCGACATCATCGTCCTCGTCCTCGTCGGCGTCGTCATCGCTGTCGTCGCTGTCATCGGACGCAGCAGCGGCCGGAGCCGGCACTTCGTCGGAGAGGTCGTTGAAGCCGACGATCACTTCGGCCAGGCGCTTCTTGCCTTCCTTGTGGGCGTCATAGTCGGACAGCAGCGATTCGACCGAGACCGGGAACTGGCCCAGAGCGGCCTGCACCTGCGAAAGGCCTTCCTCGATGCGCTTGGCGATGGCGATTTCGCCCTCGCGGGTCAGCAGCTCGACGGTGCCCATTTCGCGCATGTACATGCGCACCGGGTCGGTGGTGCGGCCACCTTCGGTGTCCAGCGCGCTCAGCGCTGCGGCGGCTTCTTCGGCCGCGGTGTCGTCGACCTCACGGTTGCCCGTGTTGCCGTCGTTGAGAAGCAGGGTTTCCACATCCGGCGCAACTTCATGGACATCAATGCCCATGCCGTTGATCATGCCGATGATGTCTTCGATCTGTTCCGGGTCGACCATGTCGTCCGGCAGATGGTCATTGACTTCGGCGTAGGTCAGGTAGCCCTGTTCCAGGCCCTTGCTGATCAGTTGCTTGATTTCGGATTGGGCAGGACGTTCGTTGGCCATGTAGTGCTCGCGCCACCGGCTAGGGAGAAATAGGGAACGTAGCATTATACCAGCCCGGGGCCCGGCCTGCCGGGCGGTGGTCCCGGTGGCCTAGGGCCTGAGGAGGAAGGTCACGGGACCGTCGTTGACCAGGCTGACGACCATATGGGCACCAAACCGGCCCGTTTCCACCCCCGGAGCGTGATTTTCACGGCAGATCTCGACAAATCGGTTGAACCCGCGTTCAGCCTCGTCCGGCGGGGCGGCGCTGGTGAAGCTGGGGCGCATGCCCGACCGGGTATCGGCGGCCAGGGTGAACTGGCTGACCAGCAGCAGCCCGCCCCCGGTATCACGCAGCGAACGGTTCATTTTCCCCGCCTCATCTGCGAATACACGGTAGCCAAGCAGCCGTTCGGCCATCCGCTTCAGCTGCGCCTCGGTATCGCCCGGCTCCATGCCCACCAGGGCCAGCAGGCCGGGGCCGATCTGCCCGACCGCCTCGCCCTCCACATGCACGGCGGCCTCGGTGACACGCTGGATCAGGACGAGCATTGAAGGGCTCCAGATAACGGGCCGGCCACGATAGCAGCGCCCTTGGCTAAACTGGGGCCAATGAATCCGCAACGCAAAGCCCGGCTGGTCCATCGCGCCACCACCTTGTTCGCCCGCCTGCCCTGGCCGCTGCTGCGGGGGTTCGCGCACGCCCTGGCCTGGGCCTGGATCCGCCTGAACGCCCGCGAGAGCCGGGTGACCCGGCGCAACCTGGAACTGGCCTACCCGGACATCAACGGCGCCGCGCGCGACCGCCTGCACCGCGAGCTGCTGCGCTCGACCGCGCTGCAGGCCATCGAAACCCTGCGCCTGTGGAGCCGGACGCCGGCCGACAACCTGCGCCTGCACCTGAAGGAGCAGCACGGCGCGGCCCTGTACGACGCGGCCCTGGCCAGCGGCAAGGGCGTGATCGTGGCCGCCCCGCACTTCGGCAACTGGGAGTTGTTGAACCAGTGGCTGGCCTCGCGCGGGCAGATCGCCATCGTCTACAAGCCGCCGGAGGACGAGGCCGGCGACGCCTTCCTGCAGCTGGTGCGGGGCGGCCAGAACGTGCAGCAGGTGCGCGCCGAAGGCCCGGCCGTGCGCCAGCTGTTCAAGGTGCTCAAGGACGGCGGGGCCACCGGCATCCTGCCCGACCAGCAGCCCAAGGCCGGCGACGGCGTGTTCGTGCCGTTCTTCGGCGTGCAGGCGCTGACCATGACCCTGGTCAACCGCCTGGCCGAGCGCACCGGTGCCACCGTGCTGTACGGCTGGTGCGAGCGGATCGGGCCGGACATGGAATTCGCCCTGCACATCGAGCCGACCGACCCGGCCGTGGCCGACCCGGACCCGCAGGTGGCCGCCACCGCGCTCAACGCCGGCATCGAGCGCATCGCCCGCCGCGACCCCACCCAGTACCAGTGGACCTACAAGCGCTACACGCTGCGCCCGCCGGGCAGCGGCGAAGATGACCCGTACGCCACCGAAGAACACCCGCACTGAGGACGGCGGCAGCTGGCCTGCGACCGGCTGCCGCAGTACGTTGAATACGACGCTGGCGCCCCCATAGAGACTGCGATGTCCGCCTCCCCCCGTCCTGCCATGCCTGCTTCTTCCCTGTTCGGCGATCCCGCCGCGATCCGCTGCGAACGCGCGGTGGCCGAGCTGCGTGCCGGTCGCCCGGTCCTGCTGCACGACGGCCAGGGCCAGCGCCTGGCGGTGATCGCACTGGACAGCGCCACGGCCAGCAGCTTCGCTGCCTTCGCCAGCGCCGCGCGCGAGCGCCACTACCTGTTCCTGACCGCCACCCGCGCCCGCGTGCTCGGCGTGGAGGCGGCCGACGGCGCGCGCCTGCCGCTGGCCGGCGTGGCCTTCGATGCCCTGCCCTCGCTGGGCTACCTGCGCGAGCCAGGCCCGATGCCGGACGGCTGGAGTGCAGGCGACGCCTTCGATGCCGGCGCGGTGGAACTGGCCCGCCTGGGCCTGCTGCTGCCGGCGATGGTGGCCGTGCGCCTGGACGCCGATGACCACACCTTTGACGGTGCGGCCGAGGTGGCCCTGTGCGACCTGGCAGAAGGCGCGGCCCATGCGGCCCACGATTACGAACTGGTGGCGCGTTCGCCGGTGCCGCTGCGCGATGTCGGCATGACCACCTTCGCGGTGTTCCGCGGCGGCGTGGCCCAGCGCGACCAGGTGGCGATCATCGTCGGTGAGCCGGACCTGTCGGCCGTGGTGCCGGTGCGCGTGCATTCCTCCTGCCTGACCGGTGACCTGTTCGGTTCGCTCAAGTGCGACTGCGGCGACCAGCTGCGGCGCGGCCTGCGCAAGCTGAAGGAACTGGGCGGCGGCGTGCTGCTGTACCTGGACCAGGAAGGGCGCGGCACCGGCATCGCCGCCAAGATGCGCGCCTATGGCTACCAGCACGACGGCCTGGACACCATCGACGCCGATGCACAGCTTGGCTTCGGTGCCGACGAGCGCCGCTATGGCAGCGCCGTGGCGATGCTGCGCGGCCTGGGTGTTTCGCGCGTGGCCCTGCTCAGCAACAACCCGACCAAGGCACAGCGCCTGCGCAACGCCGGCATCGAAGTGCTGGACTGCATTCCGGTCACCGGCGAGATCACCGCCGAGAACGAGCACTACCTGCGCACCAAGGCCGACCGCGCCGGTCACATGCTCGATGTCGACGCACTGATCCAGGCCGCCCAGTAACGCGGCCGACCTGCTACCGTCTGCGCGGGGCGGCTGCGGCCGCCACCGCCCTGCCCTGCTGCCCGACGGACGCCCGCGTGACCGAACTGCCTTCGCCTGCATCGCCGCACCTGGACCACCTGGACCACTGGCAACCGCTGCCCCGCCGTGCTGCGCGCATGGCCGCGCTGGAAGGCGCGTTCGGCGGCCTGTTCGTCCCCGGCGCGCCACTGGCCGTGGCCTGGTGGTTCCTCGATCTGCCCGGCGGCCTGTGGGGCGCAGCGGTCGGCCTGCTGGTCGGTTTGCTGGTCGGCGCCTGGCTCGGCCACCGGCGCCTGACCCGCACGCGCTGGCGGCTGGATGCACAAGGCCTGGGTCTGCGCCGCGACCTGATGTGGCAGGTGGAAACCCGCATTCCCATTTCCCGTGTGCAGCACCTGGACCTGCGCCGTGGCCCGTTGGAACGTCGCATGGGCCTGGCCACGCTGATCGTGCACACCGCTGGCACGCGCCTGAGCGCGGTGACCGTCACCGGCCTGGACGAGGACGACGCCGAACGCCTGCGCGACACCCTCGCGCACCAGCTCGACCAGGACGCGGACGCCCTGTGAGCCTGCCGCCGCCCCTGCCGCCGTCGCTGCCCGGCGACGACCATGAGCATCGCCTGCACCCGTGGTCGTGGCTGTTCGTGCTGCTGATGCAGCTGCGCCACTACCTGCTGCCGCTGGTGGCGCTGCTGGTATTCGGCCAGCGCGGCGACCGCGACCCGATGTGGGCGCAGCTGATCCCACTGTCAGCCATCGCCGCGCTGGTGCTGGTGTCGGTGCTGCAGTACCTGAGCTACCGCTACCGCATCGGCAGCGATGCGATCACCGTGCGCAGCGGCCTGCTGTCGCGCAACCGCCGCGAGATTCCCTTCGCCCGCATCCACAACGTGGAAGTGCGGCAGAACCCGCTGCACCGCCTGTTCGGGGTGGCCGAGCTGCGTCTGGAATCGGCCGGTGGCGTGCGCCCGGAAGCGGAGATGCGCGTGCTCAAGCTGGACCAGGCGCTGGCGCTGGAACGGCTGGTGCGCCAGCGCGGGCAGGCATCGCAGACGGTCACCGGCGATGCGCCGCACGACATCGCCAACGACGACGACGAGCAGGTGCTGCTGCGCCTGTCGGCGTGGGACGTGGTGCGCATGGGCCTGCTGTCCAACCGCGGCTGGGCGCTGGTCGTGGCCGCCGTCGGCGTGCTGCTCCAGACGGTGCCGCGGCCGGTGATGGACGATGCCATCCAGCGCGGCGGACGCCAGGCCTTCGGTTACGTCAGCCACCTGCACCCGGGCCTGACCGGCACCCTGCTGCTGGTGGTGGCGACCCTGCTGCTGGGCTGGCTGGGCCTGCGCGTGCTGTCGGTGGTGCTGACGGTGCTGCGCTACCACGGCTTCACCCTGAGCGAGCGCGAGCGCCGGCTGACGGTCTCCACCGGCCTGCTCAGCCGCACCCGCAGCAGCGTGGCACGCCGCCGCATCCAGGCCTGGACGCTGCGCGAAGGCACGCTGCAGCGCTGGTTCGGGCTGCGCCAGCTGCGCATCGACAGCGCGGCGGGCGGGCCCTCGCGTGATGATGATCGTGCCCTGCGCGAGCTGGCGCCGCTGGCCCCGGCCGCCACCTGCGAAGGGCTGGTCAAGCACCTGCTGCCGCAGTTGCAGTGGCCGCCGGCGCAGTGGCATGCGCTGCCGCAACGCGGCTGGTGGCGGCTGAGCCTGGGCAGCCTGGTGCTGGTGCCGCTGCTGGCAGCCGGCGCCTACTGGCGCTGGGGCCCGTGGGGCCTGCTGGTGCTGGGCTGGCTGCCGGTGGCCCTGCTGGTGGCGCACCGGCAGATGGCGCGCATGGGCTGGCACCTGGATGGCCAGATCGTGGCCGTGCGCGGTGGCTGGTGGCAGCGCTGGTGGCGCTGGGCCGAATTGGACAAGGTGCAGGGTTTGCGCCTGCAGCGTTCACCGTTGGACAAGCTGCTGGGCACCGCCAGCCTGCAGCTGGATACCGCCGGCGCGCACGGTGACGTGGCGCTGGCACTGAACTATCTGCCGCAGGCGCAGGCGCAACAGGTGATGGAGCAGCTGGCGGTGGCGCTGGCGCGGCGCAAGCTGCGCTGGTGATGGCGGGGTACATGGACACCCGCCGGTAGAGTCGACCGTTGGTCGACTATCGCGCGCAGCGCGAGGTTTCCAGACAATTGATGGAGAGCAGTCGACCAACGGTCGACTCTACCCATCACCGCTGCGACGGACCCCAATACCCCAGGTCCTTGCGGATCTGCAGGTCGCGCACCCAGCTGCCGAACGGCTTGCGGCGCAGCGCACCCATCTCACCGGACAGGAAATCCTCGGTCGCCGCGATCACCCGCTCGCTGGAGCGGCCATCGCGGAACGGGTGGATGGCATCGGCATAGCGCACGATTTCCGCCTGCAGCGCGGGCTCCGGGTGCAGCGCGCGCTGCAGCATCGCTGGCAGCTGCGTGGCCTCGTCGAAGTCGATCATGTGCGCCTTGGGCACGCGGTTGCGGAAGGTCACCACCGGCTTGTGCTGGACGATGAACTCCGAAACGATTGACGAGGTGTCCGACACCAGCACGTCGGCCGCACGCTGCGCGGCCATCACCTGCTCCGGCTCGATGAAGCGCGCATTGGCACCGGCCAGCGCGCGGTAGTGCTCGAACAGTTCCGGCGGGCACTTCGGATGCAGGGTCAGCAGCCAGTACCGCTCACCGGCGGCGATGTCAGCGGCGATCGGCTCCAGCAGGTGCGGGGCCGCGCTCAGGCGCTCGGTGAAGGTCGAGCCGAACAGGATGACCGGACGTCCGCCGGCCGGTGCACGCAGCGCGGCACTCTCGCCGCCATCGTCGCGGAACAGCGGGTCCAGCTTCGGCCAGCCGGTCTCGGCCACGGCAAAGTGACCCTGCTGCTCGGCAATCTGCCGGAACGGTGCGGTGGTGGCGGGCCCCTGCGTGCAGTACAGGTCGAACATGCCGCGCACGCGGAAGTGGCCGCGGGCGCTGTCGCGCTTCTCCACGTTGAAGCCATGGAACAGCTGCACCTTGGCCCCGGAGAGGAAGGTCGGCACCCAGTTGGCGGCGCTGAACACCGCGCGCGGGCGCATCGCCAGGGCCTGCTTCAGGCCGATGTTGGGCACTCCCGGCAGGCTGCTGCCGGCCGCACCGCCCTCGAACCAGGCGGCCACCTCCTGTCCGGACGCGTGCAAGGCCTGCGCCAACGGGGCGAGAATAGGCAGCGCATAGCGCTCCGTCGCAAACAACAGGTACCCGGCCATCATGTCCTCCACGACCGCTCCCATCGAACGGCCTCGCATCTCGGCGTGCATTATCGCGTTCAACGAGGCCGGGCGCATCGGCGACTGCCTGGCCTCGCTGGCCTTCTGCGATGAGATCGTGGTGGTGGACTCGCAGTCCACCGATGCCACGGTGGCCATCGCCGAGGCCGCCGGTGCCCGCGTGCTGCAGCGCCCGTTCGATGGTTTCCGCAGCCAGAAGGCGTTCTGCGTCGAACAGGCCAGCCACGACTGGGTGCTGTGCCTGGACGCCGACGAACGCATCAGCCCCGAGCTGCGCACGGCCATCGAGCAGGCCCGCGATGGCGGCTTCAGCGGCCACGCCGGTTACCGTTTCGCCCGCCTCTCGGAGTATTTCGGCAAGTTCCTGCGCCACGGCAACGCCTACCCGGACCGGGTGATGCGGCTGTTCGACCGCCGCCAGGGCGGCTGGCGCGGCAAGCGCGAGATCCACGAAGCGGCCAGCGTCGATGGCAGCGTCGGCACCCTGCGCGGTGATCTCATCCACTACCCCTACCGCTCACTGCAGCAGCAGCTGGCCAAGACCGAGAAGTACGCGCGGATGATGGCCGAGCACGAATTCGCACGTGGCAAGCGGGCCACCTTGGGCAAGCTGGTCCTGGCGCCGGCCTGGCGGTTCTGGCGCGGCTTCGTGTTCCGCGGCGGGTTCCGCGATGGCTGGCACGGCCTGGTGTATGCCTACGTGCGCGCCAACTACGTGCGGCAGAAGACCATCATGTTGTGGATGCTGGGCAACGGCCAGGCCGTGGCCGACCCGCGCAGCGAATGATCCGGCGTCCGTGCCGACCAACGGTCGGCACCCACCAGTAGATCCACGCCCGGCACCCACCGGTAGCGCCGGGCCATGCCCGGCGGCCAGGCGTCAGGCCTTCGCCCGATGGCGGGCGCCTTCCAGCAGTGACAGGCCGGTCAGCAGGCCGACGATGGTCACGTAGAAGCTGGCCGTCATCTGGTGGGCGAACATCGACTGGGTCAAGCCGCACAGCACGTAGGCGATGACGATCATCACCCCCGCTGCCGCCGGCCCGCGGAAGGTGACCCGACCGCTGCGCCGGTGCAGGTAAACGAACACCCACAGCGGCACGCCATACACGGCGATCAGCATCAACACGCCCGGCAGGCCCTGGGTGGCGGCCCATTCGGCCACGTCGTTGTGCGCATGGCCCAGGTGGCAACGCACTTCGGCAGGATCGTCGCGGCACACCGGCACGCGCTGCATGGCGCTGTCGAAGTGGCCGATACCAACACCGGTCAGCGGATGATCGAGGAAGGTCTGCCAGGCCACCTGCAGGCGCTCGACGCGCGCACCGGCGGAGGAATCGACGTCGCCCTGTTCCAGCTTCTGCACGTCGCTGTGCAGTTCGGTCAGGCGCACCTGGTGGCGCAGTTCGGGCACCGACAGCAGCAGGGTGGCACCAATGGCCAGCATGCCGGCCAGCACCGACAGCCGGGCCACGCCGGTGCGCCAGCGCAGGCTCAGCGCCAGCACCACCAGCAGCGCCAGCAGGGCGGCGAACACGCCGCGGCTGCCGGTCAGCACGATGGTGCCGCAGCCGGCGGCCATGCCCACGATGACCAGCGACCAGCGTCGCGACGGGCGGCAGAACACCAGCAGCACCATCAGCATGACCACGATGTCGGCCAGCACGATGGCATTGGTGGTCAGCTCGGCGCGCGGCGCGCCCTGCAGGACCTGCAGCAGTGACAGCAGGAAGCTGCCCACCAGCCCCGCCAGTGCGCCCCGCCAGAGCCAGCGCATGTCCGGCCGCAGCGCGCAGACCCACAGTGCGATCCACGGGATGACCAGGAACCGCGAACGGTTGTCGACGTCCCGCAGGCCCTGCTCGAACAGCACAACAGAGACCAGGCCCAGCGCTACCGCCGCCAGCATCAGCCAGGTCAGCGCGCGCACCGGCGTGCCGCCCATGCCCCGCGCGCGCCACAGCAGCTCCGGCGCCAGCAGGGTGCTGACCAGCAGGGTCAGCGCATACGGCAACAGGTTCACCGGTACGGTCAGTACCAGCGCCGGCATGCAGAACAGGCCGATCTGTGCGATCCGGTGCGCAGCGCCAAGGCGACCGCCGGCAGGCACGGGCAACGGTTCGGCGCGGGGAAGGCTCAGGTTGTCCGGTGAGGCTGGCACGTCGGGAATGATGGCTGCGGTGGTGCGGAAGAAAACGGCGGCCCTGTCGCAGGCCGCCCGGCTGATGTTTTACTGGCTTTGTGCACGCTTGGGCAGTCTGGACAAGTCGGCGGCCACGTTATTGCTCGTTTCTCTGCAACCGCCGTTCACGTTTCAGTTCGGCTTCGCTGGGCACGCAGGGTCCGTGTACCGCCGATGCCGGCACCAACCACCAACGGCGACGGTTGGCGACACCGGCCAACACCGCTCCGTCGCGGTCCACGCAGCTTAGCAGCACGTCCTGCTGAACCAGCAGCCAGCGCCGCTGCGGCGACAGCTGCTGCCATCGCACCCCGGCCTGCAGCTGCTGATGCCAGGGCACGTTGAAGCCGAAGGTCGCCGCCGGTCGCCCGGCCATCAGCAGATTCTGCTCCTTCCAGGCCACCAGGCCCAGCTCGGCATCGGCCCCCAGGCGCGCATCGACCGAGCGCATCAGGCCGCGGGCCGAACTGGAATCGTTCAACACCGGGTAGCCGACCAGGCTGTACAGCACCCACACCACGGTCAGCATCGAGACCAGCGCCAGATGGCGCCGCGCCGGGCCGAACAGCAGCAGGCCGGCCACGCCCGCGGCGCCCATGGCCAGGACCGCCCAGGCCATCGCCACCACCGCCCCCGGCTCCAGCCCGCGCTCCAGCACCAGCCGTACTTCGAAACCGGGGTTGCCGAGCAGCGCCGACGCACCGGCGGCAAGCGTCCCCAGCGACAGCAGCAGGGTGAAGCCACCCAGCACCCACTGCACGTCGCGCCGGCGCAGCAGGCCCGGCATCAGCGGCGCCAGGGCCAGGCAGAACATCGGCAGCGACGGCAGGATGTAGACATCGCGCTTGCCGTGCGGAAGGGAAAAGAACAGCACGATCAGCAGCCACCAGGCCAGCGGCAGCAGGTAGCGCGGATCACGCCGCCGCAGCCGCCGACGCCACGCCGGGATCGCCCACGGCAGGGCCAGGAATGCCGGGATCCACATCGATGGCATCGTGCCCAGGAAGTACCACCACGGCTGGTGGTGGTCCCACGACTGCACGTAGCGCTTGGCGGTCTGCCGGAACAGGATGTCGTCGAGGTAGGCCTGGTACTCGCCCGATTTCGTCGCCAGCGCGGTCATCACCATCGGCACCAGCCACAGCGCGACGGCCAGCACGAAGGCCAGCGGCGCCAGCCAGAAACGCAGGTCGCGCGCATGCAGGCGCACCCGCGGCCAGTGCAGTGCAGAGGCGATCGCCGCCGGCAGGATCATCAGCAGCGCGAGCACGCCCACGCCCTTGGTGATGACCCCGATGCCGGCGAAGAACCAGCCGGCCCACCACCAGCGCCACGCCGGCCCCAGCAGCAGGTGGCGCAGCAGCCCGTAGTTGGCCAGGGTGACGAACAGCACCACCAGCGGGTCGATCTGCGCCTTCTTGGCCTGGAAGGTGAACTGCAGCGCGAACAGCAGCGCCCAGCCAGCATACAGGCCGACCCGGCGCGTCCACAGCCGTCGGCCCAGGTCGACCACGCACCACAGCGTGCCCAGCGCGGCGATCAGCGAGGGCAGCAGGAAGGCCACCCGCCAGTTGCCGATCACGCTGTACAGGGTGGCCTGCCACCACATCAGCATGGGCGGCTTGTCCGAATACAGCTCCAGCCCCCGATGCGGGAACAGCCACTGGCCACTGTCCACCATCTGCCTGGCGACCAGGGCGAAACGCGGCTCGTCCGAGGGCCAGGGGTCGCGCAGTCCGAGCCCCGCACCCAGCACCAGCAAGGCCATCACTACGAACAACCACGTCTCGCGTGACGCGCGGGTTTTCAGCATGGGAACTCGGACAGCGACGGGGTCAGGCTGTTTTTAGCAGACGCGCGTAGAAGAAACCGTCAGCATCGTCTTCACCGGGCAGGCGCTGGCGGGCGATGCCCTCGCAGTCCACGCCGAAAGCGTCACCCAGCGGCGCCGCCTGGGCGTCCGGATGCCACTTCAGGAAGGCCCGCACCTGGTCGACGTTCTCGGCGCGCAGGATCGAGCAGGTGGCGTACAGCAGCACGCCACCGGGGCGCAGCATCGCCCAGCAGGCTTCCAGCAGGCGCGCCTGCACCCCCACCAGCGCCTCGATGTCCTCGGCACGGCGGTGGAACATCACGTCGGGCTGGCGGCGGATGACGCCGGTGGCCGAGCACGGGGCATCCAGCAGGATGGCGTCGAACGGGGTGCCGTCCCACCAGGCCGCGGTATCGCTGGCATCGGCCACCTGGGTCTGCACGTGTTCGCCCACGCCGGTACGGGCATAGGTGTCCTTGGCCCGGGCCAGGCGCCGCGCATCGATGTCCAGCGCCAGCAGGCGCAGGCTCGGGTCGCGTTCCAGCAGGTGCGCCGACTTGCCACCGGGGGCGGCGCAGGCATCGAGCACCCGGGCGCCGGCCGGCGGTGCCAGTGCATCGGCCGCACACTGCGCCGACAGGTCCTGCACCGACAACGCGCCGTCGGCAAAGCCCGGCAGCTGGTTGACCGGGCTGGGCTCGGCCAGGCGCAGCGCATCGGCGCTGAGCGGGCTGGGCTCGGCGGCGATGCCGGCTTCGGCCAGCGCGGCCAGCGCCTTGTCGCGGCCACCGAGCTGGCGGTTGGCGCGCAGCCACAGCGGTGCCGGCTGCAGGCTGGCGCTGAAGATCGCCTCGGCCTGCTGCGGCCAGTCGCGCTCGACCGCCTCGGCCAGCCAGGCCGGGAACGCGTCGCGCGCGGGCTGTTCCGGGAAGCCCTCGCGCTGCGCACGGCGCAGGATGGCGTTGACCAGGCCGGCCTGGCGCTCGCGGCCGAGCGCGCGCGCCGCATCGACGGTGGCCGACAGCGCCGCATGGGCGGGCAGCTCCAGCACGTCCAGCTGGGCGAAACCGACCATCAGCAGGGTGCGCAGGTCGGCATCGCGCGCCGACAGCGGCTTCTGCATCCACGCCTGGAGCGCAGCGTCATAGGTGCTGCGACGGCGCAGCACGGCGAAGCACAGGGCTTCCAGCAGCGCGCGGTCGCGGGTATCGGCCAGCTTGGGCAGGGCCCAGGCCAGTTCGGCCTTCAGCGAACGGCCACGGGTGAACACCTGGGCCAGCACGCGTGCGGCCAGCATGCGGGTGGCGGCGCCCGGAGCGGCCTTGGCAATGGAAAAATCGTTCTGCTTCGACACCGGTTTACGCTCCCACGCGCAGGTCGCGACGTGCATTGAGGTAGTCGGCGGCGGTGATCGCCTTGCCGCCCTCGCGCTGCAGGACGCGCAGGCGCAGCGCGCCCTGCCCGCAGGCAATGTCGATGCCTTCGCGGCCGGCGGCCAGCACCGTGCCCGGTGCCTGGCCGTGGGCCAGGTCCAGCGCCACCGCGCCATGGATGCGCACGCGCTCGCCGGCCAGCTGCGCCTCGGCGATCGGCCACGGGTTGAACGCACGCACGGTGCGCGCCAGCGCCTGCGCGTCCTGCGCCCAGTCCAGCTTCGCTTCGGCCTTGTCCAGCTTGTGCGCGTAGGTCACGCCCTGTTCCGGCTGCGGCCGTGCGATCGGCTTGATGCCCGCGCGCAGCAGGCCCAGGCCGTCGGACAGCACCTGCGCGCCCAGCGCGGCCAGCGCGTCATGCAGGTCGCCACCGGTGGCGGTGTCGGCAATGGCCAGCTCCTGGTGCAGCAGCACCGGGCCGGTATCCAGGCCTGCTTCCATCTGCATCAGGCACACGCCGGTGGTGGCATCGCCGGCCTGGATCGCGCGCTGGATCGGCGCGGCGCCGCGCCAGCGCGGCAGCAGCGAGGCGTGCACGTTCCAGCAGCCGTGGGTCGGGATGGTCAGCACCGCCCTGGGCAGGATCAGGCCATAGGCCACCACCACCATCAGGTCCGGCTGCAGGTCGCGCAGCTGCTGCTGGGCGGCCGGGTCCTTCAGGGTTTCCGGCTGGTAGACCGGGATGCCACGGGCAACCGCTTCGAGTTTGACCGGCGACGGTGCCAGGCCACGGCCACGGCCGGCCGGGCGGTCCGGCTGGGTGTAGACGGCCACGACCTCGTGATGGCGCGCGGCCGCGCGCAGCGACGACACCGCGAATTCCGGCGTACCGGCAAAGACAATCCTCATGGCTACCCCACTTGCAGGATGGATACGTGCAGAAAGAACAACGGCGCCGTCGGCCGGCGCCGTGCAGCCCGCGCGGGACGCGCAGGCAGGGGCCACCGCGACGGGCGGCCCGCGATGGCGGTCAGGCCACGTGCTTGCGCTGCTTGGCCAGCTTCTTGCGGACCATTTCGCGCTTCAGCGGCGACAGATAGTCGATGAACAGCTTGCCGTCCAGGTGGTCCATCTCGTGCTGCACGCACACCGCCAGCAGGCCGTCGGTGGTGAGCTCCTGCGGCTGCCCCTGGCGGTCCAGGAACTTCACCGTGATGGAATCGGCGCGGGTCACGTCAGCGAAGATGCCGGGCACCGACAGGCAGCCTTCCTGGTACACCTGGCCCCCGTCCTTGGCGACGATCTCCGGGTTGATGAACACCCGCGGCTCGTTCTTCTCTTCGCTCACGTCGATGACCATGAAGCGCTTGTGCACGTCCACCTGGCTGGCGGCCAGGCCGATGCCGGGGGCGTCGTACATGGTCTGGAACATGTCGTCGAGCAGGGTCTGGAAGGCCGGGGTGGTCACCTCGGCGGCGTCGATCAACGCAGCCTTGGTACGCAGGCGCGGATCGGGGAACTCAAGAATGGGGAGCAGGGCCATGGCTGTTTCCGGGTTGGGGCCGGGGATACGCCGGCATACGTCGCAGATTCTATCTGCAACGCTTGCCTTGCGCCCCGGTTTCTGGACTATAGTGCGCGAACCTGTTGGGGAATCAGGGCTTCGCACCTATGTTGCTTCGTTTTCGTACGGTCGTCGCTGCGGCGATGCTGACCGTGGCTGCCTATGCTACCGCCGTTGAAGTGAATGGCGGGCACCCGGACACCTACGTGGTCCGCAAAGGGGACACGCTGTGGGACATTGCAGGCCGGTTCCTGCAGAAGCCCTGGCTGTGGCCGGAGATCTGGCAGGCCAACCCGCAGATCGCCAACCCGCATCTCATCTACCCGGGTGACGTGCTCAGCCTGGCCTATCTGGACCGCGTGACGGCCCAGCCCGGCCCGCGCACGGAAGCCCCGGTGACCGGCGTGCCGCTCTCGGAGGTCGAACCCTTCCTGAAGCAGCTGAGCGTGGTCGACAGCATCGACCAGCTTCCCTATGTGGTCGGCCTGGAAGGGAACCGCCTGCGCGCCACCAGTGGCCAGGCCGCCTATGTCCGCCTGGCCGATGCCCAGGTCGGCCAGCGCTGGGCCGTGGTCCGCCCGACCGTGCGCTACGGCCAGCCCAAGCCGACCGAGGACCTGACCGCCAACGGCGACGTCACCCCGGGCAGCGGCAACCTGTGGAAGGCCTACAACACGCCCAACCATCGCCGCGGCGTGCTGGGCTATGAGCTGGCCCAGGTCGGCCTCGGCACCATCACCCAGGTGGCCGGCGGCAAGACCGAAGCCTCCACTCTGATGCTGGACGCCAACGGCGACGGCCGTGAAGTGCGTGCCGGTGACCGCCTGGTGCCGGTGGAGGCCCAGCCTTACGACCTGCAGTTCTTCCCGCATGTGCCCGCCGCCAGCCTGGAAGGCCTGGATGTGCGCGTGCTGGCCGTTGCCGACATGTTCAATGCCGGCGGCCCGCGCGACGTCATCGCCATCTCTGCCGGCCGCAGCCAGGGCGTGGACAACGGCACGGTGTTCTCGCTGTGGCGCCAGGGCAGCCATGTCGCCCACCGCATGAAGTACCCGAACTCCTCGCGCATGGACGATTCGCCGTCCACCGGTGCGGGCCGGGTCAGCCTGCCGGACGAATACGCCGCCCACGCGATGGTGTTCCGCACCTTCGACAACGTCAGCTACGCGCTGGTGATGCAGGGCGTGAAGCCGGTGAACGTGGGTTACAGCGCCCAGCACCCGGACGCGAAGTAGAGTCGACCGTTGGTCGACTGCGCTTCGATCCGTCCGCGGTAGTCGACCAACGGTCGACTCTACCCCGCCGGTTCCAGCCGGGCGGCACCGCACCGCAGGCGGTTGCCGGAGGCGGACTCCCCTGACAGCAGAACGCGAAGGCGCCCTAGGGCGCCTTCGTCGTCCGTGGCCGATAGTCGGGCGATGCCCCGCCCCGACACCGCCCTCGATGCACTCGCCCGCCTGGTCCTGGCCGGCGGACCGCTGGCGCCCCGCCGCGCCCTGCTGCTGGCCAGCGGCGATGCCCCCGCCGCGCTCGCCCTGGGCGTGGCCGGCTGGCGCGCGCACGGCTGTTCTGCTGAACAATGCGCCGCCCTGCAGCAGCCCGATCCTGCGGCACTGGCCGCCACCCTGCGCTGGCTGCAGCACCCCGGCCGGCAGCTGCTGGGCTGCTCCGATCCGGCCTTTCCGCCGTTGCTGCAGGACATCCCGCAGCCGCCGCTGGCACTGTTCGTGTCCGGCGACGCCAGCCTGGCCTGGCATCCGGCGGTGGCGGTCGTCGGCAGCCGCTCGCCGACCCCCACCGGGCGCGCGCTGGCGGCGCGCTTCGCCGCCTGCTTCGTCGAGGCCGGCCTGGCGGTGACCAGCGGGCTGGCTGCCGGCATCGATGCCGCCGCCCATGCCGCCGCGCTGGATGCGGGCGGGCGCACGGTGGCGGTCATCGGCACCGGCCCGGACCAGGCGTACCCGCCCGGCAATGCCCGCCTGCAGGCCCGCATCGCCGCCGAAGGCGTCGTGCTGAGCGAGTACCCGCCGGGCACCCCGGCGCGGGCGGGGCAGTTCCCGGCGCGCAACCGGCTGGTGGCCGGGATGGCCCTGGCCACGGTGGTCATCGAGGCGGCCCAGCGCTCCGGCGCCCTGATCACCGCCCGCCTGGCCGCCGAGGCCGGGCGCGAGGTCGGCGCGGTGCCCGGTTCGGTGCTGAACCCGCGTGCGGCCGGCTGCCATCGGCTGATCCGCGAGGGCGTGGCCCTGGTCGAACGGCCCGAAGATGTACTGGAGCTGCTGGCACCTGCCCTGCGCCAGCAACTGCCCGGCTTGCAAAGCCGCCTTGCCACCCCCACTGAACAGGCATCGCCGGCAGACCTGCCGGACCGTT